>JBBRNY010000010.1:0-43664 GCA_038229915.1 Kapaibacterium sp. (SeqCode)
CATTACTTGTATGATCGTAACAGAGGGGTAGTCTTCTACGAACTGCTCAATGTTTGACCCACGTTCGAGATATTGCATTAAATAAGCAAATGGTACACGCGAACCAGTGAAAACGGGAGTCCCGCTTAAAATATTTTTGTCGGAAGTAATATAAAAGGGCTCTGTTGTCATATGAATACTAACCATTCGTAAAAACAATCGGTTCGAGCTGTATGATTACTAAAAAATCTCACTTCTGGCGCAACATCCGAAACTCTATTGCAGAAAATACTGCAATAATAAAGAACAGGATATAGGCAATGGCGCAAGCATAGCCCATACCATCTGCTTTTTCAAATGCGTTTTGATAGACTGAATACACAAGTGTAGAAGTTTTGCCGAGCGGACCGCCTCTGGTCAGGACATAGATCTCCGTGAAGATCTGAAAACTTTTGATCGTATTGAGCACCACGGCAAAGAGTATTGTGGGTTTGATCGACGGCAAGGTGATCTTCCAAAATTGTTGCCACGGTGTTGCCCCTTCGAGTTCGGCAACTTCGTAATAGTCTCGCGGGATGTTCTGTATCGCCGCAACGAACAAGACCGTGTAGTAACCTACCGATACCCAAATATCCATCACCATCACTGCCGGCAATGCTGTCGAAGGTTCGAGCAGCCAACCTTTTTCTGAAAATGGAAGCCCAACGGTTTTTAACAACGTGTTGATATACCCGCCCGATGAATACAGATTCGTGAAGATCAAGGCGATCACCACCAGCGATGTAACACTTGGCAAGAAAAAAGCGGATTGAAAAAGATGCTGAAGTTTTTTTGTGCGTGCAAGCAGTGCCGCGGCAAGCAACGCAAAGCCCATCGTTAGTGGGATCGTCCCGATAACAAAGATCCCGGTGTTGAGTAACGATTGCGAAAATGCCGCGTCGTGAAACAGCTTTTTGTAATTATCAAACCCAATGAAGATCGTCTCGGTCGTGAGGGTTTTATATTTTGTCAGTGAGAGATAAAAAGCATAGACCAGCGGATACGCCCAAAACGTCAGGAGCGTTGCCACCCAAGGCAGCACCAATAGATAAGCGGTTCGACGTGTTTGGATAGTTGAAATCATTAAGCGTAAAAATACGGAGTAATCTCAAGCGATCGTGCTAAAACAAACTCGGAGCAAGATCTTGTAATTGCAAATACGTAGCACACAGCGGCAGACCAACGACATTATAATAATCACCTTCGATACGATTGATAAACACGGCACCGTGATCGTCTTGTATGCCATACGAACCCGCTTTGTCCATCGGCGATCCACTGGCGACGTATCTCGATATTTCCTGATCAGTGATAGCACGAAAGCTTACTTCGGTCGATTCGACAAATGTTCTACTCTCGCCACTGCTTGAATTTACTAATGCAATACCTGTATAGACTGTGTGAGTATGATCGCTCAAGATCTTTAACATCCGAACAGCATCATCGGGGTCAGTTGGTTTGCCGAGAATAGTATTATGGATGACGACGATCGTATCAGCACCAAGTATAATACCACAGTCATCCTCAGGGGTGAGCATTGATCTTGTAGCGAGAGCTTTTTGAAGAGCAAGTTCGGTGGCGTACTCCGACGGAGTAAAATTACCGACGAGATTCTCGTCAATGTTTGATGGTTTGATAATAACTTGACGTACTCCGAGAATGGAGACGAGTAAAGATCTACGTGGTGATGAAGATGCTAAGTAGAGAACCGATGGAGTTGGACTTGCTGGCACAGATCAACGAAACATCTCTTTGATCATACCCCAAGTACGTTTTACACCTGCCGACGGACGTGTCACGGTGATCGTCTGTGAATAGCTTACGGCATTGCCATAATTGATCTTCAAACGGTATTTGAACAACTCAGAAAGGGGAGCGTTGTTGCCCTTACCCGATGCACCTTGTTGTTGCATCGAAGTAACACTTGCGTCGCGGTAGTGGTAACTAGAATTATTGCCAGTGGCAACAGTAGTACCGATCTCACGGAAATCATCAGTATTGATAGTAGAGCGTTCGATCGCATAAGTTTTTACGCCGGTCTCGGTGCCCGACTGCCAATCAAGGGTGATCGCATCGGCATCGGCATGTCCTTTGAGGTAGGTCAAGAGCTCGGAAAACCCGAAAGCCGTCTCGGCTACCAAAAACAACGCAACTACTATAACTAAAGCTTTTTTCATTCCCTATTGTAATCCTATTTCTTCAAAGATAATTCCGGCATTTGTAATAACAGTTTGTTACCGGTTTTGGATGTTATCTCTATATAAATAACACGGTGACCCTCTAAAAGTTTTGCGATTTTAGGGTAAATTCTTGTGATTAAAGTTATGGGCGTATTTTTGTAAGACTAATTACTTACAATTGAATGAATAGGAATGAACATCCGTCACGATTAAAGCTCATCAGTATCCTCCAAGCGGCATATTCGGGCGAATTGGCGGCGGCAATGGCATATAATGGGCATTGGAGGTCTTTGCGAGATGGGGCAGACCGCAAACGCATCCAGGAGATAGAGTCGGAAGAACTCGAGCATCGCCGCTTAGTGGGCGAACTACTTTCACAGCTCGGCAGCTCGCCAAACCCCCAGCGCGAAAAGAAAATGGCGCGTATCGGATGGTGGATTTCGCTTTCTTGTAGTATATCAGGTTGGTTCATTCCGATGTACGGAGCCGGAAAGCTCGAAAGCGGTAACATTAAAGAATATGAAGATGCCGCACAGTTTGCAAACGAGTGTGGGCACAGCGAGATGATCGAGTGCCTACTCGAAATGGCAGAAGTCGAGTGGGAACACGAAAAATTTTTTCGCGAAAAGATCGAGCCACACTTTTTGTTTAAGGTGTTTCCCAAGTGGTCTGTCCCTCCGCCGAAATCTTCTATTCGAAAAATAAGTTATTAATATCCCTGATTCTCTATTAACGATTCACTTTCTCACTTACATAATTCGCCCTCGTGACGATAAAAAAAGAATCTCCGAAAAAAACATCTACAGGAATTCGTGCATGGTTCAGTTCGCTTGGTCCGGGTATCATTACCGGGGCATCGGATGATGACCCAAGTGGTATTGCCACCTACTCGCAAGTAGGGGCACAAGCGGGCTTCGGAATGTTATGGTCGCTAGTTCTCATTTTTCCGATGACCGTCGCGATCCAACTCGTGAGTGCGCAAATCGGGCGGGTAACGGGTGTTGGTATTACCGGTAATATGAGAAAACATTATCCCAAAGCGATAATGTTTGTGCTGGTCGGTTTGATGGTCTGCGCAAATGTGATCAACATCGGCGCAGATATTTCGGCAATGGGTGAAGCCGCGAATTTAGTGCTGGGCGGAAATATGGTTGTCTTTGCAATTATTCTTACGGTCATCAGTGTCGCATTACAAATCATTATTCCGTATTCGCGATATGTTTCTATTCTGAAGTGGCTGTGCTTAGTGCTCTTTACCTACGTCGCAGTGGTGTTCTCGGTTCACGTGCCGTGGGCAGAGGCGATAAAAAATATGTTTATTCCGACAATTGTTTTAGATAGTGCACACATCTCGATGTTTATCGCGATCCTCGGAACAACTATCAGCCCCTATCTTTTCTTTTGGCAAGCCTCAGAAGAAGTGGAAGATGAAGAGGACAACCCGAAAGAACGTCCTCTGAAAGTAGCACCTTCCCAAGCACCAAAGCAACTTGCCCGTATCAGAAAAGATACGCTTTTTGGTATGGCATTTTCACATTTGATCGCAGTTTTTATTATGCTCTCGACGGCTGTGACGCTCAATATGCACGGCAAAACCGATATCCAAACTGCTTCGCAAGCCGCCGAAGCACTGCGTCCTATTGCCGGAGACCTTACATTCTTATTATTTGCCATGGGTATTATCGGCACAGGACTTCTTGCATTGCCGGTGCTTGCCGGCTCGGCGGCGTATGCCATCTGCGAAATGTTTGGCCTGCCGATGGGATTAGACAAAAAACCTGCTGAAGCGAAAAAGTTTTATGGTATTATCGCGGGCGTAACGATGCTCGGGATGACGCTCATTTTTATTGGTATTAATCCCGTCAAAGCATTGTACCTCGCGGCTATTATCAACGGTGTCGTGGCGGTACCTGTTATGATACTATTGATGATGATGGGCGCAAATAAAAAAGTGATGGGGTCGTTCACTATTTCTCCGAGCACAAAGATCATTGGTTGGATCGCCACACTCGTGATGTTTATCGCCGCCGTGGGATTATTCATGACTCTCTAAATAAGTCTCTTTTAATGAGCCTCTTTTAGCAACACATGGATAGCTTTTGTTTTCATCGTCTTGACATCAGTCAGATCGGCAAGCGGGACCTGCCACTCGAGACCGCCGTCGATCAGTGATAAATGTTTGTCGTAGGGCTTGAGAAGATCGTTTGAGAAAACTCGGAAATGGAAAAAATGATCTTTGAACATATTTTTGACGAGATCTTTGTCAATATCTGTTTTTTTCTGTTTGCTTTCGGTAAAATGGAGATCTATTGCCACAGTCCCATTCTTCGTCGTAATTTTAACAATCGGTTTTGAATCATCCGCGTTTGGATCTTTTTTCTTACCATCGACTGAGGCTAAGAATGGAGTGATCAATGCGCCCAACGCTTTAGCATCTTTCACATGGATTTCCGAAATAATATAGATCGTGGAATCGTGTGTACTATCGCGAAGATCGTACGAAAGCACACCCGGTAAATGTTCTATCTCCGCCCGCTCCCAAGCGATCTGTTGTTTCATCGTATCAATAATATCTTGCGGTGAAGTTTTTGGTTTGGTAGAGTCCCCGATCGTGCTGATCGAACCAAGCATATCGATCAATTCATGCGAAAGTGCAGGCATCTTCCGGACGGTATAGGACCCATCAGGATGCTGAAAAATATCAATATAAATATCAACACATCCGGAGAACAAGAACATCAAGGCAATTGCAATAACCAAACGATACATAACTTTTTATAGAATGAATAGCTATGCTACTTTTTATTGGATAGAAAAGTTCTCGCAAGCCGGTATGGGGATTTGTGCAATATCTCAAATCTGTCATCCTGAGCCCAATGAAGGATCTTCTTTCGACGCAATTCCGAGGCCTCGTACCGAAGGAGATTCTTCAGTCGCAGAAACGATATTCTGTCGACCAGCTTTCGTTTGCTCCTTCAGAATGACAGGTTTGAAGTTTTTACTAATACTTGAAGTCTGTCATCCTGAGCTTGGTGAAGGATTTCCTCCGGACATGTGATTTGGGATTAATCTTGCAAATCTCTTAAAGCCTTTAAATCGCACTTCAGACAGTTGAACGCCGTTTCCTTCGTATTTTTGCAACTCTATCAATTTTTACTATTATTCAATGAGCGTTTTAGTCGATAACAATACACGTCTTCTCGTCCAGGGTATCACCGGTGGCGAAGGTACTTTTCACGGGCAGCAAATGATCGAATATGGCACCAAAGTCGTTGGCGGGGTTACGCCCGGCAAAGGTGGCACTACTCATATCGGTGTTCCGGTATTTGATAGTGTTGATATTGCTGTCAAGGCTACGGGCGCCAATGCCACGTGCATTTTCGTACCGCCGGCGTTCGCCGCAGATGCGATACTCGAAGCCGAAGCCGCAGGAATTGCGCTGATCGTTTGTATTACTGAAGGTATTCCGGTTCGCGATATGATCGATGTGTACGAAGTGATGCGAAACTCCACTTCACGATTGATCGGTCCGAACTGCCCGGGAGTTATTTCGCCGGGCAAAGCGAAGATCGGCATTATGCCGGGCTTTATTCATAAACCAGGTCGTATCGGCATTATTTCGCGCTCAGGCACGCTCACCTATGAAGCTGTGAAGCAGATCGTTGATGTCGGAATGGGGCAATCAACCGCAATAGGTATCGGTGGCGACCCGATCATCGGCACACGCTTTATTGATGCGATCGAATTGTTCGAAAAAGATGACGAGACCGATGCCGTGATCATGATCGGCGAGATCGGTGGCTCAGCCGAAGAGGATGCAGCACGTTACATCCAAAAGCACGTCACGAAACCTGTCGTAGGATTTATCGCAGGTCGCACAGCACCTCCGGGTCGTAGAATGGGTCATGCCGGTGCTATCATCAGCGGTGGCAAAGGTACCGCCGACGAGAAAATGGCAACGATGCGCGAGTGCGGTATCACCGTAGTCGAAACACCAGCGCTACTCGGCGAGACTGTTGCACAAGTATTAGCTAAAAAATAATCGATTGCCGTCGAACGACGGTAAGATTATTTGGTGTTCAATATATTATTGATGCGTAAAACAGCAAACATATTGCTCCTGGTGATACTGGGAATGCAGTTTAATAGTCTCCCTATTATTTGGGGTGGCTATTATGTGTTCGCTCATGATTACTTTGTTTCGCATTGTGAAAACACGAAGTCACCTTCGTGTCAAGGTAAGTGCCAAGCTCGCAAACTTGTTAGCAAATCAGAAACTTCAAGCTCAGAAGAATCGACTTCAGTAGTTTCTTTGCAACAATTGCAGCCTGTTTTGATAGCAAAGATCTTTATCCCTCCGACCACATTTTCTAAACGAGTTCTCGCAAGTAAAGATATTATTACGATACCGCTTGCCGGAATAAGTCGTAGCACGTTCCACCCTCCGAAGGTCGCCTAATAACTCCACTATTTTTTTTAAAGCAAACTCCGCGAGGAGTATTTGATCGTTTGTATTATTCCACCTAATTTTTTTATGATGACTACTTCGAAGCAGATATCTGTGCTCGTGCTCTTGTTGATTGTTCTACCAAATCTTTCCTTCGGTCAATCATTCGGTAATCACGGATTGCCGCAAACGATCAATCTATGTGACTATTGTATCGGCTCAGAAAGCCTTACGCCTATTGAGGCAGGGCAGACGGACATCTCATATAATATTCGTTATCTTCGCAATGATGGTCTTTACCAAGCTGCACAGCCCGTTGCCGATGAAGGAAATTCAATTGAGACTTTCGTTACTCATCAACTCTCATTCGTGTATAGTTTTGGGAATACATTTAGCGCATTGATAGAAGTGCCTTTTGTTTCGCGATCTGAGTCAGGACTTACTTCTCCAATTGGGGTTGTTGGACAAGCTCCGAACACCAAAACGTTACAACCACTTCATGCTACGACACCATCGCTATACGCTGATAGGAATTCAGGCTTGGCAGATATTCGAATTGTCGGAAGATATAAGTTCTTCTCGCAAAATGAGATCTCATGTTCTTTGCTCGCTGGTGTGAAACTTCCGACAGGCAATACTACGGCGACCAATATTGAAGGAGAGAAACTCGACGCTCATTTGCAGGCTGGTACAGGCTCGTTCGATCCGATAATCGGACTCGCAACATACTATGCCGCAAATAAATATTCCATTGCATTAGGAAGTTTATTTGTTGCCCCTTCGACAGGCGCTGATGGATATCGGTTTGGATTAAATCTAAATGTTAATGCAACGTTGCGATATAATATTTTAGAAATTGGTGAAGCATCTACACTATTTGCAGTCTTCGGATTTTCAGGTGAGACACATTCTGCCGAGACGCAACAGAAGATCGAAGTTCAAAATACAGGCGGCACCACTTTATACTTCTCTCCGGGCGTTCGTTGCCTTGTGAATTCTTCTCTTGCTCTTGAGGTTGGCTTTGATTATCCATTCTATCATGATCTTCGTGGCACACAATTAGGTGAAGCATACAGATTAGTCGGTGGAGCACAGTATTCTTTTTAAATGTGGGAGTATCTATGGAAGAAACACAGCAGATCAGAGTCGAGGATTTTCAATTCAGACGCGAGGTAAACCCTAGCTCCGTTCTGATAGACGTTCGCGATCACGAAAAATTTGAAGAAGGTCATATCCCATCGGCGATCCACATTCACAAGACAAAGATCGCGCAAGAAATAGCCGATATCGTCCCTGATAAAACCACTGAAGTATTCTGCTACTGCGGCGGCGGGCAAAGCGGACCTCGCACTGCCGAACTCCTGAACGAGCTCGGATATTCAAATGCGAAAGCGATTGATGGTGGATATCGGGCATATAAAGCGCAATCGAAATAACCGCTATTTATTCAACTTTTTCTTATCAAAGAGTTGTTAACGTGCCGACTATAACTAAATCGAACATACTTAAAACATTTACTACTATGGCAATCGAACGTACACTTTGTATCATTAAGCCTGATGGCGTGAAATCGGGAAATATCGGTAATATCATCGCTCATATCCAAAAAGAAGGCTTTAAGATCCTTGCACTGAAGATGGATCGCTTGACCGATCGCAGTGCCGGCAAGTTTTATGAAGTCCACAACGAACGCCCGTTCTATGGCGAACTCGTTAATTTTATGGCAAGCGGTGCTTGTGTGCCGATCGCACTTGAAAAAGAAAATGGGATTGCCGAGTGGCGCCGCGTGATCGGCTCGACCGATCCTGCTGAAGCAGCCGACGGCACGATCCGCAAACTCTACGCAAAGAGCAAAGGCGAGAATGCTGTTCACGGTTCAGACTCCGTCGAGAATGGCAATCGCGAGATCGGCTTCTTCTTTACAGAAGCTGAACTTGCAAACCTCGCATAATGAGATCTATTTGGGGCGGATAATCTTACCGCCCCAGTTTTTTCTAAAAGATTTTACCTCCACCCTTCCAAAATGAACAAAAACTAATTAAACCTTCCGCGTTTCTTAAGCGTCCATAAATCAAAACCATACACGCTTATGAAAACTCTAATAACGTTTCTACTGATCGGCCTTTGTTCACCAGTTTCTACTTTCGCTCAAAAGAATTGTGACCAAGATTCTTCGGGACTTCTTCCCTTGAATGATCTCGGGTCAGATTCATACCGCGGTTTCAAAGGCGGTTTCTATCCTGATGGGTCGAACGAACGTCCCGTTTCGCATCTCGTGCAGGCGCTCTCGCAAGCCGCGATGATAGATCCCTTGAATGCTTCGGGTTTTCCGGATGCCACAAACGGTAAGATCGTGATGATCGGGGTTGGTGCATCGAATCCGCGAACCGAGTTTGCGGCTTTCCAAAATATGTGCGATACATTTACAGCGATCAATCAGCGTCTTGAGATCGTCAACACTTGTATCGGAGGGCAGGGAATCCAGAAAATGAATCGGAGTGATGATAACTATTGGAAACAGACATTGCACTTGCTCGATTCGTTAACGCTATCCCCATTACAGGTGCAAGTTGCATGGCTTGAAACGGATAATACCCAGAATGCTGATACCGTTTTTCCGCGAGCACCGCAAGCCCTCATCATTGATCTTGATACGTTGTTGCACTCGATGCACGTCCTGTTTCCGAATCTACGGATCTGTTATATCAGTGGCAGAGCTTACTCGGGATATGTTGATGCGAGTATGGGACTTGAAGTCGGTAAAGGATTGCTGTTCCCGCGAGACTACTATAATGGCTGGGCTATAAAATGGCTTATCGAACATCAGATCAACGGCGAAGCCGGATATGAATTTAATGGCGCTTCGGCAGTAATGCCGTTGGTAACGTGGGGCTCTTATCATTGGGCCGACGGTGCGAATCCACGCTCTGACGGACTCAGTTGGAATTGCACCACCGACTTTGGTGACGATGGCTTACACTTGACAGGATTAGCTGAGCAAAAGAGTGGAGCCATGATATTTAATTATTTCTTGAACGATACAACGGCGGCCAGTTGGTTTAGAAAACCAATTCCAAATGCAATAGTAGAGTATGCTGATAAAAATGATCAAGCAATATTGATCCAACCAAATCCTGCGAAAGATCAAGTAACACTATCGATTCCCCATACTGATGATCATCTTACCATCACTGTTTCTGATATGATGGGTCGGCAAATGATACAGCAAAATATCATCACCGCCGATTCGCAAGTGTCATTATCGTTCGATCTGCCAAGCGGTGAATATCTTCTCAGCATCAGCAACGATGGCAATACAGTCTCCAGGAAGTTGATTGTCTCGAAGTAAAAAATAACTTTTATACATAAGAATGATAGGCAGGTCCGAATGGTAACCTGCCTATTTTAAATTTAATAGAAAATATTTTGTAACCAAATCGCATCTCGGTGGTCTTTTAGAGATATGCTAAAACGGCTCGAACGACTTGCGACTGAATTGCTGGCGAAAAACCCTTGGTGGGAGTATCGCCATGATCGTTATACTCAGCCCAATGGCGAAATAGGCGAATATTATTATGTTCATACGCCGGGCTCGGTGATGGTCATTCCTGTCACCGCTGAGGGTAAGCTCGTATTCGTAAAACAATACCGATATCTTAACGGCAATGAAAGCATCGAATTCGTTGGAGGCGGCGTAAAAGAAGGGCTGTATTCGGAGACTGCCGCGGCAAATGAGCTTCGCGAAGAGACCGGTTATGAAGCCGAATCACTCAAGAAAATTGGATTCTTTAATCCGATGAACGGGGTAACGGACGAGCTCTGTACGGTGTTTATTGCTCACGGGTTGAAACAGTTCACCGCCACGCCCGATACAACTGAAGAGTTTGAAATGCTTGAGCTGACGTTGGATGAGTGCCGAGAGGCGATCCGAACAGGCTCGATCTGGGATGGAATGACCCTCGCTGCTTTCTCGCTCTTTGAACGTCACTAACACAAAAAACTGGAATCGATGATGCGCATACGTCAATTGTTACTGCTTGCTTTTTTTACGATCTCTGCCACGACTGTTATTGCAAAAACGCAACTGACCTTCAAAGAGGGCACGGGTTTCCATGTGCAGATCGATGAAATGCTCCGGATCACCCAACAATACTCGCAAGTTGATAGCGCATTGGTCGAGCCGAGCTTTCGTTTCACGACCTATCATTACTCCGAGATGATCGAGAAGGTCAATCCCGATGGTAGTGCGCTCATCGCCGCTACGCTCGATTCACTGACGACCAAAATTTATCTTGCTTCGGTAACTGATCGGCAGGAGTATTTCCGTTTTAACTCGAACAACGAGTATGATATCAGCAACCGCTTGCGCGACATTCGTGCATTGCCGCGTGCACAATTCCTTGGGCAGACACTTCGGTATGTCATCGGCACTGATGGGGTGATCAAATATTATCAAAATCTTGATATTTTCCAGCAAAACATCATTGCTCGTTCGTATGAGTATGATCTCTTTCATGCATTGATGTCATTTACCGACTCACTCCGTATCGGGCAGAATTTTGAGCAGGGCAACGGAGCACTCGCGGCACTGGATATGGGTGGAAAGCAAACGCAGCCCTTTTCGATCGCTGAAATACATGTCAAGAAAGAACTTTCGGTTACTTCCTCTGGTGATAAGATCGAATATACAGCGGCATTTACTAATCCGCCAAAAAATACTGAATATCTCGAAGGCATTGCCTTCCCGATGAATATCGAGCATTTCAATGGCGGTATGCACGGGAAGTTTGAACTCAAGCAAGGTATAATGGTCTCGGCTTCAGAAACAGATTCTGCCAAGATGGACCTTGTCGTTGAGAATGAAATTATCAAAAATGCGATCTATCGTACGGTCTCGCTCTCACGTAAGCCTATCGCGTTTGTTCGTGGCGTCGAAATGCAGATCAAAGATATGAAGGAACATCGCCCTGACCCGATGATGCGCGACTCGCTCCAGACTATTCCGCTTACCCCGCCAGTCAAGCATTAAGCGCACCCCCAAATCCGCTTATATCATAGCATTCAACGAGAGACCATGATTTCTGTGGTATCTTTGTATAACTATATTCCTGTATTGAATTGAGTGTTTACTATATTTTCTTTATAATGCGACCAAACGTATTTCGAATTTTCACTAGTATCGTTTTCATTTCGACCATTGCTATGGTTGGCTGTTCTAAAAAAGGCTCGGATGCTCCGGGTGGTGCGGCGATCTTTGATAGCACCGAGCAACCAAAAGCAGTTGCCGTTAACGAGCCCAATCATTATATATATTTCCGTCCGAAAGTTGGCGATATCTATCGTTACCGTATCACGCTCACTTCATCTGCCGGTGCTGAGACAGATGACCAGCTCTATAAACAGTTTCCAAAGACCGAGCTTGCTTCGAGCACCAATAGCTACTATTTAAAGCAAACCGTGAAGGCTATCCGTCCCGATTCGAGTGTCGAGTTTACACTCGCGTTTGATTCGATCACGCTCAAGCTTGACAAAGACACGACGCACCTGAATTTCTCGACCAATGATCTGAAAGCCAAAGACGACCCACGTTTCGCAACATTTGCGATCCTGATCGGTGAGAATTTCGGTTTTTATATCAATAAGTACGGCGATGTAAAAGAAGTCTTTAATACTGCCGGGCTGGTAGAAAAATATATCAAGAACATGAAGCTTCCCGATTCGGCAAACACAGCGAAGAATCGTGACCTGATAAAAAAATCGGTTGAGTCAACCATTGCTGATTACCTCGGACGCACCATGGTTCGTTTCCCAGAGAAGCCGATGGCAAAAGACTCGGTAATGACCGTCAACCAAGAAATTAACGTCCCGGTATGGCAGTCGATCGCATTCCCAATGCGTCTCGATTCAAAGACCACGATGGACGGTTTCCAAGAACGTGGTGGCAAAGTGTTGGCAAGTTTCACGACTGTGACTTCAGTAACACCGCTCAAAACCGGCATTGATGACCCTGCCGCAACTGCGACCATTGCGAATATGAAAGCAAATGTTCGCGAGTTGGTGCTTGTCGAAGATGCGACCGGAATGTTGGTCCATCGCGAGATCAAGGACGAACGCGGATGGGATTTTACGCTTTCGGTGAAGAAGCAACAAGATAAATTTTTCAAGACGCATCGTAATAGTAAAGATTTGACCACGGTCGATCTGCTTCGTTAAGCTGTTCGAGCCGCTCGAAGACGAATATGAACGACGAGCAAGACGAATATCAGGACAACCCCGAAGATCGCTCGAAGCCGGCGAAGCGTATGAGCTTTGACGATTTTGAGATCGAACGGTCATCGGGCGAACAACCTTCGGTGCGCGGTGGCTTTCTCAAGAATGCCGTTCCGCGTATTCGATCGTTCAGCGGCGATCTGCTTGGCGGTAGTAAAAAGATCTCGTCAAAATTATTTAAGGGCAATCCCGAGCCTCAACCACAACAAGAAGAGCATCAGTGGGAGCCGCCTGCCCCGCAAAACGACCCGCTTGCCACGCCGTATTTTTCAAACGATGAGCAGACATTAATTCGGGTGCGCAAAATGCCAAAAGCTCAGCAAGCTGAACCCGATCAATTCCAGCAAGAAGATATTGTGGATGAGCCGACAGCCGCACCAATTCAGTCACCAAAATCTCCGGTGATCGAAAAGCCCATCGTTCAGACTACGATCATCATCGAAGAAACGGAATTCGCTGTTGAGTATGATGACGAAGAAATAGAAGACGAAATCGTTGATGACCAAAGCGAAGAAATGATCTCTGAAGAATTGATCGAAGTCGAAGATGAAAGTGTACAAGGAGTGATAGAAGAATTGGGACGTACCATAACATTAAGCGAAGAGCCTGCCGAAGCACGCATCCCTGATTACGAATCTCAGCTCGATCTATCGGTTAAAGTATATCTCGATACGCTTCGTCGTTTCGATTCGCGTCCTCGCCGCGCCAGCGAGACCCGCGACCCACGAAAAGATTTTGTGATGTTGCTCTCGGAATTGCTCGATCTTTTGAGAGATCATACTGGTGCTCAAAGTGCCCTCTTCTTTTGGGTTAATCATAAAAAGCAACAGATCGTACTCGAATGTGCATCGCTTGATGATTTTGCATCTCATAATTTAGTCAACGAACGCCGATACGAGATCGGGCACGATGCGGTCAGTAAAGTGGCTATCCGGTCCGAGCCGCAATTTATCCAAAGCATACCGCCACAAGCAGAGTATGACCTCATTCCATATTATAAAGATCCGATCGGTGTGCGCTCGTTCGCCGCAATGCCGGTCCTCTTTTCCGATTCGCTTGTCGCTGTGCTCGCCGTTGATTCGCTCGAAGATGCGCAGTTCAGCGCCGAGACACTTCGCCTGCTGACAGAGTATTCAAGTCTTATCTCGGGGCTGGTACGCTCTTATATCGAGTCCTACGATCTCCTGACTTCGGCGAGAACGCTTGAGTCCGCACGAAAACTCTATACGCTTACCGGAGCCGATCTCAGCTCGCGTGCACCTCGCGAAACCGCACGAACCGGCGAATATATTTTACGAACACTCAGCGAAGCTGCCGGGGAGTTGGTCGATTGGGAGTGGTTCTCGACGATCGCCTTCGACGAAGCACAACGCACTTGGGGCATTCTGCACCTTCAAGCAAAAGACAGTGAAGGCTACGTTGCACCGCGCACACAAATTGATCTCGCCGAAAGCATTGTCGGCAAATCATTGCAGAGCGGTACGAGTATGCGTGTCGATGCGCTCAATAGACAAAGCGTAAGATTTAGTTTACTCGAAGATCACGAGCAAGCCGTCGGGCACTCGTTTTTGGTGATCCCGATTCGCACCTCGAATAAAAATTACGGTGCACTTGCGATAGAGCATAGTGAGGGCGGACGATATACTGATGTCGATATCGAAACCCTCGAGCATCTTACACGCAGTGCCGCCGCCGCACTCGAGATCTTCACACTTTCAGAGATCGTCCAAGACCGTTCGCAAACAGACCTCCTGACAGGCTTGCTGAATAAACGCGGCTTCGAGCAGCGTTTTAGCGAAGAGCTTGCCCGCGCAAAAGAATTTAACGAAGCGCTCTCGCTGGTGTTGTTCGAAGTTGATGATCTTGCACAGTACAAAGAACAATTTCCGCAAGAAGACCTTGATACGATTGTCCTCTCGCTTGCCGAAGTGCTACAGTATCTCAAACAACCTTATGATGCGCTCGCAAGAGTAGGGGAGTGCACCTACGCCGTACTCTTATCAAGAATGATCGACGAAGAAGCATATCTTTGGAGCGAGAAGGTGCGCCAAAAGATCGTGAGTGAAGTGATCGCGCTCGGAAGAAAAAGTTTTTCGGTTACGACGAGCGTCGGTATCGTCGGAGCAAGAAGTAATTCCTCTCACGAAGACCTGATGACCTGCGCAAAGCTCGCACTCGACAAAGCAAAAGAACGCGGCGGCAATGAGGTGATCGTTTATTAATGAAGTGATCGTGTATTAGGTTTTTTTTGTTAATGCCTTGCATTTTGTTTCGGAACTCATACCCCATTTCTTTCGGTTAATCGCTCCATATCTCTATCAATGACTCTACGACCGATCGAGACCCACGGAATTCTCCGCTCAATCAACGGACAATGGACTATTGCGCTTGACACAAGCGACGCAGCATTTGCCGAAGGGATGGAAGTTCGTCTTGTACTTTGGGATGATCGCGACCCCAGCGCGAGAAGCGAAGTCGAGCAGATCGCTATCACTCAACAGCTCGATCCTGCGATCGTCGCACTCGCTCTGAGTGCCGAAGGAAGTCTCATCGAAAATGCTCTTGCCAAAAGCGAACTGAGCTAAGCGATGCAATTTCTTATCGAAACCGATATCCTTAACGATTATTTAATGCACCGTTCTCTTGGGGGCGAATCTTCGTTGCTACGCCAAGCACTTGCGCAAGCCACTTGCTATACGACGATGATCAATGCGATGGAGCTATTTGCTTCGGCAACCGACCAAAAACAACGTGATGCCGTAATGAATTTGTTAATGGTTGTTCGTGTCTTAGGCTTCAGTGCGCGCTATGCAGAGCCGTTTGCGGCACTTGGCAAAGAGATCGAGCAAGAAAAAAATATGCAACTAAGCCAGCGTGAATTGATGATCCTTGCGATGGCAAAGACATCGAAACTCACTGTCGTCACACATAAATATTTTGATCGTTATCACGCTGCAAACGTTGTGACAGTAGTGCGCGACCTGGCAGAGGTTCCCGTGGTGCAAGAATAATTACGGAACAAATAAAATTCTTTTTCAGTAGTAACAACAGCTGTCGTATTAGCCTGATTTAGAAAACAAAGAATTATGCGCATTTCAAAACAATATACTAACCGCGAAAGTCAATCGCTCGATATGTATCTCCAAGAGATCGGCAGAATGGATCTGTTGAACTCTCAGATGGAGATCGATCTTGCACGGCGTATTCGCGGCACCCCGCCCGACTCCCAACGCGCACTCGAGATCTTGGTCAAAGCGAATCTTCGGTTCGTCGTCTCGGTCGCCAAACAATATCAGAACCAAGGGCTATCGCTTGGCGATCTGATCAACGAGGGCAACCTCGGTCTCATCAAAGCCGCAAAGCGTTTTGATGAAACTCGTGGATTCAAATTTATTTCTTACGCTGTATGGTGGATCCGTCAGTCGATCCTCCAAGCGCTTGCCGAGCAGTCTCGTATCGTGCGCTTGCCGCTCAATCGTGTTGGTGCGCTCAATAAGATCGGTAAAAAGTTTTCACAGCTCGAACAGGAGTTCGAACGCGAACCAACAGCATCGGAGCTTGCCGAAAAATTGGAGATGACTCCGAGCGAAGTTTCCGAAACACTCAAAATTTCCGGACGACATCTTTCGGTCGATGCACCATTCGCACAAGGTGATGACAATAGTTTGCTCGATGTCTTGTATGATCCGGGCCAACTTTCACCGGATAATATCCTTATCCGAGATTCACTCACGGTCGAAGTTCAACGCGCACTGACTTCGCTTTCGAGCCGCGAACGTGAAGTGCTTGAGTGCTTCTATGGTTTGGGCGATAGCCCGACGATGTCGCTCGAAGAGATCGGCGACCGCTTCAATCTGACTCGCGAGCGTGTTCGCCAGATCAAAGAAAAAGCAATCCGTCGTTTACGCCACGCACACAAGACCAAACAGCTCAGGAATTTCTTGGGATAATTGGTCAAAGTTTTCAATGGCTTTTAAGAAACCCTAATGCGAAAGCGTTAGGGTTTTTGTTTGGATTATTTCCCGATAATATCGGCATCGCACTTTCCTAAGGTCTGTGCTGTTTTAGCGCCACTATAACTATATAATATGGGACTATTTTCCAAAAATTCTACCGTTACTGAAGCAGAAGTATTCGATGCGCTTCGTGCTGTAATCGACCCCGATCTCCACAAAGATGTTGTCACCCTCGGGATGATCAAAGACGTGAAGATCAGCGGCAAGACCGTTGCTTTTACGTTTGAACTGACCACGCCATCGTGTCCGCTCAAAGATATGCTCGAGCGTCAGGCTCGCGAAGCAGTCGAAGCTGTTGCCGGAGCTGGCAATGTCAATGTCACGATGACGGCAATCGTTGCATCGCATCAAGGTGCAAATGTACCTGCCGCACTTTCAAAAGTTCGTAACACGATCGCTGTTGCTTCGGGCAAAGGCGGAGTCGGGAAGTCAACGGTTGCGGCGAACCTCGCGGTTGCGCTTGCCAAAGACGGTGCGAGAGTCGGCTTGCTCGACGCTGATATTTATGGACCAAGTATCCCATTAATGTTTGGGCTCGAACGCGAGAAGCCACAGGCAACCCAAGTTGATGGCAAAACCCAGATCACTCCCCTCGAAGCGTTTGGTGTTAAAGTAATGTCGATCGGTTTTTTAGTTGATCCGAACACGGCAGTGGTTTGGCGCGGACCAATGGCCTCAGGTGCGCTCAAACAATTTATGACCGATGTTGCTTGGGGCGATCTTGATTATCTCATCTTTGATCTGCCGCCCGGCACCGGAGATATTCAACTCACGCTTTGCCAAACAATTCCGCTTACTGGTGCAGTGATCGTTACGACACCGCAAGACGTTGCGCTTGCTGATGCGCGCAAAGCGGTTCGGATGTTCGAGAAAGTACACGTTCCGGTTCTTGGCTTGGTCGAGAATATGAGTTATTATTTATGCTCAGCTTGCGGACATCGCGAAGAAATTTTTTCACACGGAGGTGGTAAGATCGCTGCCGAAGAATTCGAGATCCCTTTCCTGGGCGAGCTTCCACTCGAAACAACTGTCCGTGAAGCCGGCGATGCCGGAAAACCTGTAGTCGAGAGCGCCCCACACACTCCTGCGGCATCCGCGTTCAGAGATTTTGCACAGTTGACTGCGCAGCAAGTGAGTATCAGAAACTTGATGCCAAACCAAAAGCCGATCGAGATCTTACTCGGCACCGAAGACTAAACATCGATTAGAAATGCAATCGCTTCGCGAACGTATAGAGATCGCCCTCGATGAATGTCGCCCGTTTCTGGCGATCGATAACGGTGGGATAGACTTTGCCTCGGTCGACGAAACTAACGGCATCGTCGAAGTCCGTTATAGTGGTGCGTGCAAAACCTGCCCGATGAAATTGATGACCCTTCGTGCGGGCATCGAACGAGCGATACAGTTCTACGCTCCCGAGATCAAACGCATTGAAGAAGTGGCGTGAAAAAATATCTTGCGCTCTGTGTTGTTTTTCTTGTTGCCGTTACTTCGACACTCCGCGCACAGCCGATCCCTGAATATGACGGTGACGGAAGAAACATAGATACAGCCTCATCGTTTATTTTACTTGGCGATTGCCAGCTTCGTGGTAAAGAAGAACTGCTACTGCTTCGAGAAAATAACCGCCGGTTCGTAAAAGCACTTTTTAAGAAGATCGCTGATGAACGTCCTGGATTTGTGATGCTTCTCGGCGATCTGACATTCGATGGTGGCAAAGAAAGTCTATGGCAGACTTTCGATCAATTAGCACAACCACTACGTCAGGCGGGAATCCCAGTGTTTCCATTGCTCGGTAATCACGAATATTTTGGGAATATTCGCGAGATGCAACGACAATACTTCACACGCTTCAAACAGATCGATGCGCAAGATTGGTATTCCTTTCGTTGGCGTGATGTCGGTATTATTATGCTCAATTCAAATTTTACGGAGTTGAGTGCCGACGAGAAGAAACAGCAAAAAAAATGGTACCACGGAGCGCTTAAACATTTCGAGGAAGATTCAAGTATTGCATCAGTGATCGTGGCCTGCCACCATCCACCGCATACAAACAGTTCTATCGTCAGTGACGATCAAGAAGTCCAGCGTACATTTGAAGCTCCGTTCGATAGATCAAAAAAAACCGTATTGTTCATCACCGGGCATTGTCATTCGTATGAGCGATTCATTATTGGCGGAAAAAATATCATTGTTTCCGGCGGCGGTGGGCCGCGCCAAGCATTGCTCCCACCGCGGACTGATAAAGATTGTTTCAATGGCGGCCCGATTCGCCCGCATCATTTTTGTAAGATTAGTAAACGAGGCAATGAATTACTATTGGAAATGAACGCTGTCTCCGAAGATTGTCAGCATTGGTCTATTGCAGATTCTGTCGTTCTCCGAGCACAATAAATTATAGTGCCAACGGCGGGAAACCCAGCCGCAATGCTAATGTCAGAAAAGACTTTTGCAGATCATTGATGCGTGTCCATCGAAACTCAGGGACAAGAATATAATTGTTGCCGATCGGTATTTGATAACCCGCAGCGAGTGTGAATGCCATATCAAACGTGTTGCTGGTCACGGAAGTGTTAAAAGTTGTCGAGTGCGAGATCAGATCATAAAATCCAACGGAGCCGTGCAACTCAATATGATAATCTTGGATCGTGATGACTCCCATGATCGGAATCCCGCTGAGAGACGCCGTAATATCGGTGTTGCCAAATCCTGTGGCACTTGCATTACGTTGTTCGAGATGAGAGATATACTGCCAACCACTTTCGAGTCCCACAGTGATAAATCTATTTCTACTTCCACGAACTCGCACAAGCGTTGAGATTCCGCCGTTTGTATAGTCGCCTCCACCTGATGCGCTGCTTACAATTCCAGGACTGATGTTCTTCGCATAGCCAATGCCACCATCAATATATATTTCAAACGGTTTCGCAAGAAAGGGATCTTTCGTTTGTGCGAAAACGAGAGAGCCCATGCTTGTCAATATGATAAAAAAAAAGAATTTCACTAATTTCTTGAATAATAATTATAACTCACCAGCGCCGGATGATCGGTTAAGATACCGTCAAGATTGCCGTGATTGATGAACGGCACGATAAACTCCGCTTTATCTAGTGTCCAGTAGATCACTCTTTTTCCTTCGGTGCGAATCTGTATTGCTTCGTTGGTAAGACTTCCTTCTGTCCATCGCGGTCCCCATGCCACCGAACCTGCACGTTCGACATCTGGTGGATCGAGTTCGCAAATACTTGGTGCTTGCGTGTGGAGCGAGTCTGCCAGATAATTCGTGATATGCTCATCACTCGTCAAACCAACCCAACACTCGATCGCTCTTCCTGAGAGCTTCGCTTGTTTCAAGAATGCGATCTGAAGCGGTAAGACATAACTCACCGTCTCAGGTGTTTTAATGTCAAGCCATAGTGACTGATAACTGGTCTTCGATAAGATCACATCGAACGCTTCTTGAAGCGTCGGTATCGGCGAGCCATCTTTAAGAGTACAGAGCGCACGAAGTTGAGCGAGTGTATAATTATTCACCGGACCGATCGCAAACTCGCCATTGACGAGATTGGTACTGAGATTATCATCGTGAAAAAGAATTGGCACGTTGTCTTTTGTTAACCTGACATCAAGCTCGATACCATTCGCGCCGATCTCTTCGGCGATAGGAATAATACCAAGACTATTTTCGGAATAGGGAAGACCATACTCATTTCGTCCACCATGATGGTCTAGGATAAGAAATGTATTAGATGTGTCCTTAAACTTTCGAATGAATTTCAGCTCGAACGGCGTACCATTGATACCTTTGTTTCCATAATACGACCCAGAAAGCACGAGCGAGGTATCGCCTGTTTGTGCATTAAAATCTTTTTTTACTTTCAGTTCGGCCAGCCCTGTTTGCGTCCCAAGATCAAAACGCCAGTAGCCTTGAAAAATAGCAAGTGAATCGACAAAACCTGACTCAAACACAAAGTATGTTCCTGTCTGGCAAGCAAGAGTGATCTTATGCGCAAACTGTCGGAGTACTACTTGATCGCCAAAAAGACCTTTGCCTTGTTCGACACGATAGACTCCTTCGAGTTTGTGCAACAGTACTTCCGGTATCGGTACGGCATTCTTGAGCTTATCTACATTTTCCGACCATTCAGGAATCGGAAGGGGCAGATTATTATCAACGCACGAGCAGAATGTCATGCAGAGAACAATAATGATCAGTACTTTCATAGAATAATACCAAAAAAGAATTCGGGAGTCAGCACTCGGGTTCGTGTTTCGGCGAATGCTAACCATAGTTGGTAGTCGGGGCGTGTATAATTAAATCTGATACCCCAATTGATTCTCGCTCCGTTAAACGCATCTTGCTCGACACTGCAAGTTACAGCATTCCCTACGAACTCGGTCAGTCGTCTATTGACCGTACCTACGGCAAACGAAGTGTAGTGCCAATAGTCGGTGATCGCTTCACCGGAAAGCGTTATCATAAAATCCTCAAAGTGAATACCAACACTGGCACCAACAGCATTCGAGAAACCCATACCCAGTGTATTGAAACCCGTAAAGTCTGCTGTGCCAAGCCAAAGAGATGGGGTGGTATGAACCGCAAATGAAAAATGATTTAATGAATATGAGTATGATGGTTTGATCGAGAGTTGATTCGCGATATAATTTCCTGCTAACTGCGCGCCGACTCCAAAACCGAGCGGAAGCCCAAGACGAAAATTTGCCGTTAATTGTGGAATCTGTCTTATCTCATCACGAACCACCTGCCGCGGTGCGATCGTAATAGCGGCACCTATTGAAACAGCGATCTCTCCGCTATAAAGATTTTCGGGATAGTAAATACTTTTAAAATGCAACAACGCGGTGCTATCAAGAATATGCTGTTGCTCAGGCTGTGAATACACAGCTCGCGAGCAAAAAAGCAAAACTACTATCAACAATAAAGCGCGTTTACAACTCATTACATACAAAAATATGACACACGACGGCTGATGAGTATGAAAGCATCAATAAGTGAGTAGGATGCACCCTCGGTGGAGATGGTTTAATGTGAGCAATATATGAAATGCCTCTTCTCCTTTGTCGGAATGCCACGTGGGTTCTTATCGTTCTACTTCAATATAACCAATAAGAACCGATGAATCCTGATATGATGAATGCTCTGACCCAAATGCAGAAAATGCAGGAGGAGATGGAGCGAGTACAAGCAACGCTCGGCTCGGTCACAGCGACAGCCGAAGCCGGTGGCGGTATGGTGAAGGTTACTGCCAATGGGAAGAATGAGATCGTTTCGATCAAGCTCGATAAAGAGATCGTCGATCCCAACGAGTTGGAGATGATGGAAGATCTGATCATTACTGCCGCCAATCGCGCCTTGAGTAATGCAAAAGAACTTGCCGAAGAAAAGACGAATGCTGTTGCGAAAGCGTTGATGCCAAACATACCGGGACTACCGTTCAATTTATAATCAATGCTCTATACCTCGCCGGCGCTCGAAACGCTGATCGAACGATTTTCTTCATTGCCGACGATCGGTCGTAAAACGGCACAACGCCTCGCGTTTTTTTTGCTCAAGCAAGAAGAAAGTGAAGTTCGCTCGCTTGCCGAGGCGATCTATCATTTAAAAGAACGAGTCAGGATGTGTACGATCTGCGGCAATCTGACCGAAGAAGACCCGTGCCCGGTTTGTCGCGATACTCGCCGCGACCAAAGTATGATTTGCGTTGTCGAAGAACCAAATGATATGCTCGTGCTCGAACGCACCAACGAATTCAAAGGCTTGTATCACGTTTTGGGTGGCGCGCTTTCTCCGCTTGATGGTGTCGGACCCGAGCAACTAAAAATTCGCGAACTCTTGATGCGCCTCGGCGAAGAAAAAGGTGTACAGGAAGTGATCTTAGCGCTTGACCCGAACATCGAAGTCGAAGCCACGACGCTTTACCTCGCAAAATTGTTGCACCCGATCGTGCCAAAAGTTACTCGCATCGCTCGTGGAATACCGATCGGCAGTGATCTTGAATTTGTCGATGATGCAACACTTGCAAAAGCACTTGAAGGACGTTTACTCGTATAGTTATGTGGTATAAAGACTGGTTCGCCGACGAACACTACCTCGCGCTCTATCAGCACCGAAACAATGCGGAAGCCGCACAGTTGCTCGATCTGGTTGAAAGAACGGTCGATCCAAAATCCGATGCACGCATTCTTGATCTTGCTTGCGGTGCGGGGCGTCACTCGATCTCCTTGGCAAAACGCGGATATACGAAAGTCACCGGGGTTGATCTATCACCAACACTAATAACAATTGCAAGAACATCCGCTAAAGAGCAAAATGTTGATGTTAATTTTGTCGAATCGGATATGCTTCACTTTACAGGTGAGTATGATCTGATCCTAAATCTCTTCACCAGTTACGGATATTTCGAGACCGATGAGGAAAACGAAAGTGTCATCACCAAAGTAGGAAATGCACTCGCGCCGAACGGATATTTTGTGATAGATTTTTTCAATGCAACGCTCGTCAGACAAACACTCATACCACACTCAACAAAAGTCATCGCCAGCGGCGAAACGATTGACGAGTATCGTGAGATCGCGGATGGACGCGTTAATAAACAAATTGTGATCAGTTCAAGCGATTCGACAAAAAAATATGTTGAGTCCGTTCGTCTCTTTACTCATCACGAACTCCGAGCAATGATCGAACGGGTGGCAATGCAATGCGAACACATCTTTGGTAGCTATAACGGCGACCCCTTCGATGAGCAGACTTCCACGCGGTGTATCATTGTAGCAAAAAAGAATAATGGTTCATAAAGTCATAGTCATATTATGTGTTTGTCTTGCTCTCGCCTCATGCGATCTCTTTTCGACGCGCACCCCCGAAACACCTGATCTGGGTACGACATTTATCTGGACTCCGGCGGCGACACCATCTACATTGTTCGATAATTTTACTGGTACTATTGCCGCAGTAGATGCTTCAAATTTTGCGCGTTGTTTTATTTCTCCACAAGATACTGTTACTTCCGGTACTCCGCCTACAACCTATTCGTTTATTCCCAGAGCAGGACTCGACCAATCATCACGAAGTATTTTTGATACCTGGACGGTGCAATCAGAGCAAAATTTTTTAACAAAACTTCGCGCCTCGCTCGTCAGTAATCCGAAAGTGACGATCACGATCACGAATAAATTAATTGATCAAAGCAATGCAACCACCGCGCGGATTTCTGCTGATTATCTGATCTTACTTCCGTTGCCATCAAACTCGACGCTCCCTGGCTCGATCACGGGCTCATTGATCTTTCAACTGGTGTTGGTGACGACACTCGAAGGCACGAAAGAATGGCGTATCGCCAGCTGGACGGATTTTGCTTCAGCAACGAGTACAAAATCGATTAGCGATCTGAAAATACAACTTGCTTCGTAAAAAATATATCGGTAGCTTCTTTGTATTCGCTCTCACGGCGACGCTTTCGATCTATGGATGCAATCCATTCTCACCGGCTATTGATGACAGCCTTCCGAAAGATCTCTTCGGAGATGCGCATACCGTTGATGGATTCTTTCAAGCATTTCGCGCAGCATATCAATTTAAGGATACGGTTTCGTACGGCAAGTTACTCGCACCGGAATTTATTTTCAGTTATAGAAATTATGATCGCGGCCTCGATCTGCAATGGGGGCGCGACGAAGAAATGCGAACGACAGGCTCGCTCTTTGCATCGTCGGAAAGTCTTGATCTGCTCTGGGGTAACATCATTGACTCGACCGGTACTGATACCGTCTTTGACGTAACGCGTGCATTCTCCCTCGACGTCACACTAAATATTAGCGATGTGTTACATACCGATGGTAGGGCAGTGTTTCATTTAACACGACCGACAAAAGAAGCAACTTGGCAAGCCGTGCAGTGGCGCGATGAATCAAATTTTTAACTCTTGAACGCTCTCTCACATATATCGCTCGCTCTCAAGAAACTCGGTGCAAGAGACACGGTTATTCTCATCGCCGAAAAATATGCCAAGAAGAATCGGCTCAAACAATTGCTCGCACTTTCTGAGTCTGCCCACAAGCAAGTAGAGATCATTCAGCCCAGCAAAGAGGGGATTGATCTAACAACACTACAACCCGAGCAAGAATCAGTGATGCAAATTGCATCGCAAACACTTGCAGATGAAAATTTTGTCTTCTCGTTTACTCATCATCTTCACACCATCAACGATCCGTGGAATTACGACCCGATAGAGAAAAAATATTGGCAGAAGCAACAGTATGAGGAGACGCAATTGCGGCTTCCGGATGTGCCGCGAGATGTGAAGATCGTTTGGGAAGTAAATCGTTTTAAGTATTTGCCCCTGCTTACCGAAGCCGCGCTCCTTAGCAATGACGATCGGTACAAAACCGAAATACAGTGGCAGATACATTCGTGGATCGAACACAACCCCTTCGCACGAACCATCAACTGGTCAAGTCCATTGGAACTTGCGATCAGAGCACTCTCCTGGTTAGTCGCCATTCGATTGTTACAATATGGGGGGATTGAGATCGCTGATGATACGATCAAGCGATCACTGTGGGAGCACGCCTATTACTTGAATAGTCAGCTTTCGGTCGATAAGATCGTGAAGACAAATCATTTGATCGGCGAGGCGGCTGGGTTGTATATTATTTCATCACTTTGCGATTTCCCTGAAGCGAAAGCGTTTCGCAAACGCGCCCTAGCAATTTTAGAAACGGAGATCATTGCACAAACTTATCCCGACGGAGCAAGCCGCGAAAGCTCGGGATGGTATCACTCATTTGTAACAGATTTTTTCGATCTTGCCGAGCGTGCATCGCATATAAGCGGAGAGTCATTTAGTAAAAAGTACCTCGATCGTCTCAGTGCGATGAAAACATATCTCGCATCGCTCGTTGCCCCCGACGGTGAACTCATTCGTTACGGTGATTGCGATGATGGCAGTGCACTCTTTGCCAGTGATCGAGTTAAAGATCTACTCTTTGGTGAATCAAATGCTCCTGGCGCAAACAGAAAAAATTATTTTAGCCAAGCTCAGCACATCAATGCAAAAGTTGCGGAGAGTTTTGTATTGATGCGCGCAGGTGAATTCGGGTGGGGCGGCGACGGCTTCTCGTCTCATGCGCACGATGATCTGCTTTCACCGATCGTCTATCTCGCTGGGTTGCCTGTAATTGTTGACTCCGGGACGTTCGTCTATAATGGCGATCATCCGACTCGCGATTCCTATCGCAAAGCCGAAGCGCATAACGGCGTAATGATCGGTGGATCATCACTGGCAATCATCAAAGAAAGTTTTGGTTGGACGAAGGTTCGAGAGAATGCTTCTTTGCGTATAACAAGTGATGCAGAAAATATTTGTGCTTTCGAAGCATCGTATGGTGAGTACATAGGGCAACATAAACGCTTGTCTGAATTGCGCTCTGACTCATTTACGCTCTCAGATATCTTCACACTTTCGAAACAGCAATCTGTGGTGCTGAGTTTACATTTCGACCCGCGTTGGAGTGTTCGCAAAGAATCGGATTCGAAAGTGGTGCTGAAAGATGCCCAAGAAAACGAAGTCGTTTTGGTACTTTCTGGTGTTAACGCATCTGTTGAAATATTTGGATATGAATATTCACCGAAGTATCGTGTCGCAATACCGGCTCAAGGTATTCGCATAACGATCAACGTACAAATTTCTACACTACGAATTGAACTTACGCGAACATCTCGATAAAGGTATCTGGGCTGCTGCTGACAAGGGGCTACTGCTCTTATACGGTTTTGCCGTGATCATCGTGGTGATCAATGTCTTGCCCGATAGTGAGTGGGCGGCGTTCTCATTATTCCAGTCTATTTTTATTATTATTTCCGTTCTCTCCGACTCGATCTTTTTACAGCCGATGGTAAAATTTGCGAGCGAGCACGAAGCCGAGGTCCCGGAAATACTTGCCGCGAGTTTTAATTTTTATACTGTAGTGATGCTCGCTATCGGCGGAGCATTCGCATTGAGTGCCGATGCCTGTGCGAAATTATTTGCAAGCCCTGAGCTGGGGATGATGCTGCCGTGGTTGCCGCTGCTGCTTGTGCTAAATATTTTTCGTAATGTCGGCATCCGATATTTACAGATCAGTTATCGTATCAGTAATATCTTTTGGGCTGATCTTGCTTTTTATGGGTCGATCACTTTGCTCACCATTCTTGTGCATTCACTGGGGCTTTTTCACACGGCCGATGATTTTCTGAAGATCAATATGATCGGCGGGGCGCTGTCAAGTTTGGTGGCAATCATATATGCCCGTTCTGCTTTTCGTACGATGCCGATCTTTCGTGTATCGCGAAATGAGTATGGAAAACTATTGTCGTTCGCAAAATATCAAGCGGGCACAAGCGCACTCCTTACATTCCAACAATGGGCAGATGTTCTGGTAGTCGGGGTCTACGCACCGGCGTATGTGGCATTGTATGCGGCGGCAAAAACATTGTATCGCTTTTTTGATGCGGTTCGCGACGGGGCAACATTACTCATCGTTCCTGTCGCTTCACGATTGCATACCAGCGGTGATAGCGAAAAACTTTCGGCATTAGTAGAAAAATTATTATTTCTCGCATTCGCGGCGCTCATCCCGATCTCATTAGTATTAGCACTGGGCGCAGAACCGATGCTCGCAATATTTTACAAAAATAAATTTCCTGGCATCACTCCTGTATTTCAGATCTTGATACTGAGTGGTTTCGTCTTGCCACTGGCATTGGTATCGACCAACGTGCTGATCGGGATGGGGCGTGTAAGAGAATTATTTTTTGCCGTAACAGGAGCGACGCTAGTCTTTTTTGTGTTGAATCGTCTGCTCGTACCACCAATGGGTGCTTCGGGAGCCGCGCTCAGTGTGCTTGTCTCGACGACGTTGCTTGGCATACTGTCATTCATCGCAATGCGTCGAGATCTCGCGATCTCAGCCACCGGCATCCTCAGCCGCGCCAAAGATGTCAAAGAGATGGTGGGGCGAGGGAAATAAATAAAATCTATTATACGATCTCAGTTAATGAAACCTTGGTCAAAAACATTTTGGGATAGAACCGCAAAACGTATTTTGATTTGCTATCTTGTCGCAGTTTTAGTTCGTGTTCTCTTTATTTCTGTTTTCCCTGGTACAAATTATTTCGGTGGTGTATCAGAGCGCTGCTTAAATGTTGCGAAAAATGTTGTTGACGGCAAAGGCTATGTTTTCTATGTGAATATTGCTCCCTTTGGAGAACCTGACCATTATAGTTACGAGCAATTTATTGATAAGCCAATCGGATATCCTACTTTTTTGGCTGTGATTTTTTTCTTCTTCGGCTATTCGCCCGTTATCGCACAAATTATTCAAGCCTTAATTGTCTCTTTCGGGGTAATATTCATCTATAAAATAATTTTACTCTTTGGCTTGAAAGAGAAATATGCATTCATTGGAGCGATGTTAGGAGCTGTGTTTCCAAACCATGCACGTTTTGAGGTGACGATCCTTCCCGAAGCTATTATGCCTTTCTTGCTGATTGTTACATGTTACTATATCACAAAAACCTTAAAGGAATTAGTCAGTATCCCGGCTCAAAAAGCGAATCAAAAAAGGGTACTAAATTATTCCTTGCTAGCTGGTCTTTCTCTGGGTCTCGGAGCGTTGTCCCGTCCAGACGTCATTTTCCTTCCGATTTTTCTTTTCTTTGCATCTTGGTTGATCTACGGACTGAGTTGTACGTCGAAATTAATTATTCCTTTAAGTATCGTTTTTTATTCGATCATAGGATTACACACAATTCGAAATTATATATTAACTAATGAGATAATACCATTAGGTTATAGTAATGGAACAGTTGTTTGGCAAGGTATCAGTCAGTTCGGTGATACGTTAGGTACGGTCTATAGTGACTATCGAATAGCTCACCACGAAGGATATCCGAGTCTTTTATACCCCAATGGAATTGAACGAGACCGTAAAAGATTTCGTGAGGGAATTACGATCATTAAAGAGAATCCGGTCTTTTTTCTTTCTTTAATTCCACGCAGAATACCATTATTGCTTGTGCCACGCGGTCTTCTTGTTCAAGATGACCCGTCGCCTCGAACTTCAGATAAAGAAGATTTTCCGCAAAAATTTCAGAAGGGTTTTGCGGAGGAATTACATAGGAGTCCTATAACAGCTTCGATAAAAATATTTTCGGCTTTATCAGGCGTGCTTTTGTTGGGTATTGCCCTACTAGGGTTTATTCGTTTTCGTAAAAAATACAGACTAATATACCCATTAGGAATCATGACACTTTACTTTATTGTGGTGTTGTTACCTATTAACTCTGAGGCGAGATACTTTTTTCCCGCGGTTGTTTTTTTGTTTCCACTGTCGGTACTCATGTTATCAGAGCGAAAAGTCCAAAGCCAGTAAATGGAGGAGCTATGAAATCATTTCTGCGTTTTATTGAAGTCTTGACATTTATAGTCGTTCTCGTTATTTTAATTGTGTCCACAGTCAGAGCACAAGTGGCTTTCGAGAATATTACTGCGTCCTCGTTAATAAACAGCCCATCGGGACAGCCATCGTATAATTCTATGTGGATTGATCTTGACAATGACGATTTTCTCGATCTTTACATTGCCAGAGGAAGTCAGAAAGGGCATCAGCAAACCGAATTATATCTCAATAACAGGAATGGTACCTTTAAGAATATTTCCACACTGGCATTCCCGGGCCGTGTCCCCGCATACAATGGACATATTTGTTGGGCTGATTATGATAATGACGGACTAATTGATTTATACGAAGGTCATTTTGATGCTTCAGACAATAGATTATGGCATCAAAATAAAGATCATAGCTTTTCTGATAGTTCAGTAAATTTGATTAGTACCGGTAGATATAGTACCGGTTGTGTCTGGTCAGATATTGACGGCGATGGCCTAGTAGATTTGTTTATTAATACTCAAGCGGGAGCAGGTTCGTTTTCTGAAAAAAATAATCGAAGTGGTGCATTTTCTTCTATTTCACCTTTTCTAAATCCAGGGCAAGGTCATCTACTATTATCGGTTGATATTAATAACGATAATATCCCTGATTTTTATTTGGGGAATATCCATACATTAGACTTTTGCTATGTGAGCCAAAACGGAGCGTACATTCAAATTGATAATTCATTCCTAGACAACAACAAAGCTCTCCATGAATTTCAATCTGGTGCCTTTGCTGATATTGATAACGATGGGTTTCCAGATTATCTCTATGTCCAAAACCACACTCGGCATATACTCCATAACAATGGTGGAACAAGTTTTACAGACTGGTCTAAAAAATTAGGATTTGACACAGCAAGCACAGCAGAGCAACGCACAACATTTATACAAGACATTGATAATGATGGTTTTTTAGATATGTTGATTCAACGTGTTGATGATTCTTCAGAAGTGTGGTATGGTAGTCAGGACGGTTTTATCAGACGAACTCTACCTTTTCCAATAACGAATGAACATGAAAGTGAATTCTCTTGGACAGATTATGACAATGATGGGTTTATTGACTTGCTTCATGTCACCCCAAGCAAAACCACATTTTGGAAAAACAAAGGAAATGATAATCGTTGGCTTAGTGTAACTCTGCGAGGAAGAAAAGCAAATCAAAATGGAATAGGCACGAAAGTATTTGCATATCTTAATGGTAGTTTTCAAGATAGGGAAGTCGGATATAATCAAGGAACATTAGGTTATTCTCCTTTACTCGCCCACTTTGGTTTTGGGCCACCGGATTGTTCTTCGCTTGGGTATATTGATTCGTTGGTGGTGATCTGGCAGCCGGGGGGGAGACAGGTTATTACGAATGTGCGGATGAATGAATTGGTGGTGGTCGATCAGGATTCAGGAATTGTGCGCACCATCCAAAGACCGCTCGGCGGCGGCGCGGGATATGCGCAAAATTTTAGTGTGTTTAACGCGAGCGTGCCGGCTGATACGATCGTGCAAGTCCCGATCAAGGCAACACTTATCTCGTCATCGCAATTGCGTCTCGACACGATCTCGGTAACTGAACTCACATTCCGAGTTTTGTATAATTCAAATATTCTTGATGTCACGCCAAGTAAAATTGCGCAACGATATACCCCGCCGACAGGGTGGTCGTTAAAAAATGCTGTTGTCGGTATTGATTCGATCACCATTACGATCTCGAATGACGCACAGCAGAAGATGTCGAAAGTTGTTGATCTTGGTGCGTTACGATTCGATACGTATTTCTCTCAGCCTTATGGCACGTTCGTTACGCTCAATAGCGTCGCGATTCGTACCATCGATGGCTTGTATAGTTTTTGTACGACAACAGAGAATAATTTTCTCGCCCATATTAGGGTTGGTTGGAGTACGGGCGTTGCCTCTGCCGATCCTGTCAATAGTAAACTCATCATTTCTCCCGACCCGATCGTTGGCGGTGTACTTCAACTCACAGTCCCAGAAGTCGCCGGCAACAGCGAAGTCTTGATCTATGATGCACTTGGTCGTGAATTACTTCGTGAGCGATCTGAAGTCATAGGCGGCGCGCTTCGTTGTCGCGTCGATGCGTTGTCAGTAGGGACTTACTATGCGAGAGTGATCGTAGGGCAGAAGCATTATGTTGGGACATTTAGAAAATTAGATTGAGTTGTTTGTTTATCTTTTGACACTTGAAACACAGTAAGTATTTCGAAAAACTACGGGTTATTTAATTCGCAGTCCTCTGCAAGGCTTATTTAGCAAGGGCTCACAGCCTTCGCAATGTTTATTCGAGTAAGATTCCTTTTTACTTGGGGGTTTTTATTGTTCTCCCTCTTTCCTATTTTTGCATATCGAATTTCTGCAGAAATATTTTTCTCGGAAATTGATAACGATTTTTTAGCCACAGGTACAAGTACAACTAAAAACGCAAACTCGAACTCAGCACCCCAGTGAGCTTCGGGTTTGAAAGATGCAAAACCCAAATCATTAATGCATACCAGATCATTTTTACTGAGCTTCAGAGCAGTCGGTTATTCGATAGCGGTCGTGTTGTTGGTCGTACTTCATTGTTCGCCATCAAGTGCACAACGAATATTCGGTGCACAGAAATTTTCGATGGACGATAATAATGGTGCGCTCACCAAAACGATCACCCTCGACGCATCAACTCCGTTGCTTAGTTCATACGGATTGCATTTCCCGGCGGTTCCGCCACCGGGACCATCGAGTGTATTGGTCAGCGATGCGTTTGGTAATCTCACATGGGGCAGTGCAACGCTTCCATCGTTACCATTTAATAATATTTGGATAGGGAATGCTTTCAATCAAGCGCAACCCTACGCGCCAACTGTTGCCGGCGCGTTCTTTGTACTGAGTCCAACGCTGACACCATCGTGGAGCACGACACTACCGCCAGCGGTCTCGGTTCCGTTTAATCAAATTACTTCAGGAGTTAATACTGGACAAAACTTGCAAGTCGGTGCTGGCTCTACGCTTTCCCCTGTAGCCGGTGGTATGATCTCTTCGAATTCATTGGTTGGTGCTGGTATCGGAAAATATACTGGTGCGATCACGATTCCGATCAATGCATCAACAATGCTGATCAGCGTACCAACTATCGTCGCAGGCTCTGTTGTCGTGGTTACTGTTTCAGATGTAAACTCCGCATTGGGTACTGTGAGTGCATTCGTGCAAAGCATTACACCCGGAGTAGGCTTTACGGCATACTTCGCCGCCGACTATCCTCGCGCCACCGGATTTTTGAACTACATCGTGACCAATCCTTAAACAAGTTGTATCTATTTAATTAATCCATTTCATTTAACCATATATATTTACTTTGATGAAAACATCTCGTAATCTCTTTATACTTGTACTCGCTGTTATTGCATTTGCTGCCACGGCATCCGCACAAACAGTCACAAGAAGTCTCATCCTAAAGCCAGCCGGTTCTTTAAACACTTTGACATTGGATGTCAGCGGTGCTATCGGAACAGGGTATAGTCTCTTTTTGCCAGGCACGGGTAATGCTGCAGGAAGTCCGATCATGAAAGTGACGACTGCTTCGGGCAACAAAACAGTATCATTCGGTCAGATCGATCTCACCTCGAACACTGCTTTGACAGGCGACATCACCGGTATCCTTCGCGCTGACAATGGCGGAACGGGTATCAACACCCCAACAGCTGGTGCGATCCTTTTCGGAAATAATGCCGCGGCAATGTCACAGCTCGGTATTGGTACCGCAGGTCAAGAGTTGCGCGTCAATGCAGGTGGTACAGCACCTGTCTGGACTAACTCGGTCTCGAACCAGTCATTTGGTTATACTGTCGTAGGAACAGAGGGCGGTTTTGGAACAGGCTTCGTACATTTCAATACCGTCGCAACACCAGGTGATGCTACGATCCCTGCATCAGTTGGATATACAGCGGCTTCAAAGATCATTATGAATCTCACAACCAGCACACCAGGTGCACAGTCGCATTCTGTGAACAATCGTACCGCGACTGGTTTTGATATTTATACTGCAGCATTGTCCGCTGGCGATGTCTTGACTGTATTGGTAATCAACTAATTTGTTGTAATACGTAGAATAAAGGAATAACGGCCGCATTAATTGTTAGTGGATTCGTGCGGCCGCTTTATTCTGATTTTGACACCAGCATTTTTCAGATATTCCTATCAATGATCTCTAAAAGTATTTTCGTATGGCTGTGTCTCGCTACGAGCATATCATTTGCTCAGGAAGTGACACGCACAACAAAGTTGGTGAATACTTCAGCGAATACCATCACGTTGCAACCGCCATCATCACTGGCGAATTATTCGCTGACTCTTCCGGGTGCTGTCAGTGGCACCGGCTCGATGTTCTATACCAATAATGGAACAGGTGCGCTGAGTTGGCTCGCTGCGGGAAGTACGAATAATATTTTACAGATCATCGGTGGCATCCCGTCATGGCAAGATCCGATCACCGCTTTGCAACCAAATTTTGTAAGGTATAACGCCTTGGGACCACAAAACACGGCAACAACGACAGGCGGAAATTTTCTATTCAATGTTGAATATGGTACAACCAACGCTGCAGCAGCAGCGGGCGCGAGAATAAACTCGCTAACGACACTTGCCAATAGTTCTGCGACCGGACTTACGCTCAATGCTACTGCAACTGGAACAGGTACGGCAAATGGTTTGAATGTTAATGTATCAGGAGGCGCAACACAGATTGCTGGAACATTTATTGGCGGTGGAGTGGGTATTGGGACGACAACGCCGGGTACTTCGAAACTATTTGTAAAAGAAACATTCACCCCAAGTGGGACGATAGATAAAATATGTAACTATACCGAGTTAACAGTTGCACCCACCGCTGCTTATACTGCGTCAACGTTCATTGGGCTGAGATCACAGGTTATTATGTCAAATACTTTTCCTGTTAGTGGCGAATCATTCGCTATTGATGGCGGGCATGTACTCGGACCCGCTGCTACTGTGGATGTAGGCGACGCTGTTACAGGAGTCCGTGGTTTTATCGCTAATAGTAATACCACTCATAGCTACTCGAAAGCGTTCAGCGTAGTAGGACATGTTCAAACAGTAGGACCTATCACTACGGCATCTTCACTTGAGACCTCATATCTATCATTGGCAGCAACTGCCAATACCAATCTTTATCGCGGACTTCATATTGCTGGACCTTCGGTCGGTGTTGGTAATCTTTCGAATTTATTTGGTATAGATATTGATGAACTCGCAGTAGGCTCGGTTAGTAATACTGCATTTCGATATAATTCTCCATCATCACCGGTCACGATCACCGGAACAGGAAAACTTGGTATTGGTTTGAATGCGACAGCACCAACGAACAGTCTTGATGTTGATGGTGCGATCGATGTGCGTCCACCAACTAATATTAACATTGGAGGTGCGACCAATGTCACCGTTGGCAATCGTTCATATCTCAGGCTCAACCCGACAGCCACAGCAAATATTGGCTTAACCGCAGGGCAAACGACCGGGCAATTTTTGATAGTCGAAGTGATCTCTAACGGAGCCAACGTGCTTACATTTCTTGACGCGGGTGCGCAGAATTTGAACTTACAAGGAAACTTCGCCGTCCCTGCCACGGGTGGTGTACTTACGGTGATCTGGAATGGAACGATCTGGATCGAGATTTCGCGAGCCACACTGTAAATTGTTAGTGTAACTGCTATTGTATTTTCCTCCCGCCCGTGTATGTAATAAAACGGAGCTGACCCCAGCTTCGGCACCCGAAACCCCCTCTTGGAAGAGAAGGGGTTTCATTATTATCCAAAGTTGATAATTTGATTCTCCCAACCCCCAGATTTGGTATTTTCTTACTATCAAGGAGTTATTTTTTAAATGAGCAAGTTTAACACTAACCATCATGGGAAGACATCTCAACAACCTCGAACAACTGCTTGCCACACTCAATGATGGCGAAAGGGCAGTATTGGCTACGATCAAACTCACTTCAAGTGAGCGAACGTACTTGAAGAATGCGCTTTCCGTGATTCAAAACCCAAACGACGAAAAAAAGAAAACTCCAAAAAAGATCAGCGATACGCATGCGTACAAGATCCGTTCGGTAGTTGCCAACGCTATCGTCACAAATCTTGCAGGTGATGACGAACTGCATAAATTATCATTTTTGCGCAACAAACGTTTACGCTCCCAATTCATTCGACATCTTGCGGTTGTAGAAAAAAAGATCGGACCTACGCTCTGCGGCGAGCAAAAAGAATATTTTTATCAAAGGCTGTTTCAGCTCTCTTTGCCGTGGGATTCCGAATCGGTCAATGAAGCACTCATTAAAAAGTATATCACGAAATACGCCGATGCACGTGTTGTAGCATTACCGCACGAAGAAGAATTTTTCGAAGCCACTCTGCTTTTCTATGCCATTGCTTCAAGCGACTCGCAACCGAACGAACAAACAGTAATTTTGAGAAAACTCAAGCTCGTTTATAGTAAACTCCATCATAGCTCACATACCCAGGCACGTTTCATGATGTTGCGAGGGCTGTTTGAATGTTACGTGAAATACAACCATTCGATTGATCTTGCGTTCAACATCAATGCTGAGATGCTCCTGCTTGCGACTACGCATCCCGAACGCTACACAGCACGACATGAATGGCTGATCAGGTTAGAGCAAGCGCGGCTGTTTGTGTTACAAGGCAAGAACGAAGAAGCATATACAATGTATCAACGGGGGTATGTCGATTTAGCGAAGAATTATGTCTTGCACGGCATTCATGAGATCGTTTATTTCCAGACTTGCTTGTACACCGGTCATATAAACGAAGCAAAAGAGATGATCGACCAGCAGAAGCATAACAAGGGTTTGCTGGCATCAATACATAAATCAGATGTGTTAACTTGTAGCATTATGTTCGACCTCTTGAGCGACAATATTCAAGAGGCGCTCAAGAAGATCAACAATACGCTGCAGTGTGACCACGATCTGACTATTTCGTTTTATCACCGCTTGCTCTTTCGCGGTTTCGAGGTTGCCTGTCATATATTTTTGGGTGATTATCAATACGCCGAAGCACTCATCCGACGACATATTAAATTCAGCGAGTACAATGCAAAAAAAGTACCGACCGCGATCGTCCCAAGATTTTTGCGATTAGCAAACGCTATCATCGCCGAACATCAAGGCATCAAAAAGCTCCAACCGCACCATCTCAAAAAGATCGACACACTCAAGACCGACCCAGAAACCGAAGAGGGATACTGTCTCTACCTTTTACTTGAACAGATGAGAAAAAAGACCTCAGCAACTCAAGCGAGGTAATATTAAGAGAATTTGATCGATTCACTTAACTTGTTGATTTCATTGTGATTAATAGCTTCTTGACTTGAAATAAATGTGCCGTCATACTCTATAAATTTGGAATTTTTGTGGAAAAGTGCTATGTTTGTAGAGAGGATTGGAGTAAAATGGCAAATTCTGCACATATCAAGACCGAAGAAAGCGCAGCGGTGATCGAAGTCAGCGGCGCAGTCAACCTTGCAAGGTTGCTGCAAACGCTTGGCAATGATACTCGTGCGCGCATCGTTGGCGTGGCCGAAACGAATGCCCTCGGTGCAACGACCGTTGTGATCGCTGGAGGTCTTGCCGAAGTACAGCATGCCAGCACCCATAGTAAAGAATTGCAAGGAGTTTCTGATGTTGCTTTCTTTGCCAAACCCGATCTACAAGCTTTGAATCTGCTTCTGAAGTCTCTGAAAATATCAGACGCTACAAGCGAAACGCAAACCATTTCAACCGCAGATAAAAAAACGAAACAGCGCGTTCGTTCTGCTGAAGAATTAGACATTACGCAGATCAACGATTGGAATGTGCATGAGCTTCGTCGTTATGCCCGCTCGGTCGAACATTTTCCGCTCAAAGGTCGTCTGATCTCGAAAGCAAACCGCCCTCAACTTATTGCATTGCTCGAAAGCATCGGAGCATTGTTGCCGCGAAACTCGGCTACGATCTACGGCTCGCAGCAAATGCTTCCCAGTTAACATTTTATAACTCTTTTCTAAGAATTTAATCACCTGTGGGATTGGCAAGAAGGATCGGAGTACTCATTGCAGCGATCTTTTTTGCGATAGTTCTATGGGCTTATGTCCATTTATCGGGTACGTATGAGGTCGATGTCGATCTTCCGTTAGTGATCAAAACTCCCGCAGGTTTCGCGATCTCGAATCCACTGCCAGAAAAAATTCACGTTCGTTTGTCTGGTCCGGGCTGGCGGTTGTTGATGGTCAATGCGACGCGTAACTCCAAACTAAAACTCGATCTTTCGGAGCGCGACTCAAAAGAATTTCTTTCGACCTTCTATATTACCAAAGATGAATTACTGACCAACTCATCATTGCCAAGTGATGTCAAACTGATCAAAATGGAGCCTGACTCGCTCGGGGTACAATTCTCACGTGAAAGTATCCGCCGAGTCGCGATAGAGATCCGCACTGATATTCAACCGGCACCAGGATATGTTATCGTTGGCGACCCAGTCATCACCCCATCAACGGTCATCCTTCATGGTTCGAATATTCTTATCGATTCGATCCGATCGTTTCCGACAAAGCTCCTGCGCTCACGCAGTGCGCACGAAAGCTTTACGCAAATACTTGAACTCAGCGATACTCTTGCTGAAGTGCTGACATCGCGTTCGATCAATTCCGTTTCTGTCCGCGTGACGATCGAAGCTGTTGCCGAGCGAGTATTTAATGACATCCCCGTCACGGTCGAAGCCGTGCCGAGTGATCGTGAATTATTTCTTGATCCTTCGATGGTGTCAGTTACTGTGCGTGGTGGTGTCGATCAATTAGCAAAGCTCAGTCACGAGTCGATCAAAGCTAAGATCATTTATGATGCGATCAAATTTGATTCTATCTCGACGCTTGCTCCGCAGTTTGAGACACCGAAGGGAATAGAAGTGTTGCAATCACAACCGCCACAAGTACGTTTTGTGATCAGAAAAAAATAAGTTTAGTCTATGACGCTTGAAGAACAAATACGACAATTAGCCAAAGAATTTCATCCGCGCATTGTAGAGCTACGACGCGAAATTCATGCAAATCCCGAACTGGCGTTCGAAGAGATCAAGACTGGTGCGCTCGTCGCCGAGACATTGCGCTTGTTTGGTGTTGATGTACAAACCGGTGTTGCCAGAACCGGAGTGATCGGCACGATAAAAGGCAAGAAGCCCGGTAAGACTATTGCGCTGAGAAGTGATATGGATGCCCTGCCGATACTCGAAGCAACCGGCTTGCCATTCGCTTCGAAGAACGAAGGAAAGATGCACGCTTGCGGGCACGATGCCCATACGGCAATCGGTTTGGGCGCGGCGATGATCTTGTCTCAGCTGAAGGATGAGATCGAAGGAGAGATACGATTTTTATTCCAACCAAGCGAAGAAAAAAATCCGGGTGGCGCACCGTTTATGATCGATGACGGCGCACTTGATGGTGTTGATGAAATTTACGGGCTTCACGTCATTGCCCAACACGATGCCGGCACTGTCGGCTTTTGCGCAGGGGAGATGATGGCAAGCGCGGATGAACTCTATATTACTATTCGCGGAAAATCGGGGCACGGCGCACGACCACACTTTGCTATCGACCCGATCGTAACAGCTTCGCAAGTCATACTCGCATTGCAAACACTGGTCTCGCGCAATCTTGATCCGTTCAGTCAGGGAGTTATTACCATTGGCTCGATTCACGGCGGGTTTGCTCCGAATATTATTCCCGAGGAAGTCAAGCTCGTCGGTACGCTTCGCTCGATGACCAAAGAGTGGCGTGAGTATGCGCATCGTCGTGTCGAAGAAATTGTTCGCGGCATTTGCGATTCAGCCGGAGCGCAGTTCGATCTGTTAATAGACAAAGGTTATCCGGTGCTTCGTAACGACCCAACAAAAACAGAGTTTGCCGAAGATGCGGCTCGTGCGCTCTTTGGTAGCGATGCTGTCTTCAAAGCCGAGCGATTGATGGGCGCAGAAGACTTTGCGTACTATCTCGAAAAAGTACCCGGTACGTTTTATCGTCTCGGCATCAGAAATGTTGATCAGAATATTACTGCCGATATTCACAACGACCACTTCACCGTTGACGAACGTTCGCTCGAAACCGGTGCGGCGATGCAAGCATATTTGGCAATGAAGGCTTTGAAACAATAGTTGGTGATATGCAAAAAATATTGTCCCGTCCATTATTTGGTTCTATTCTCGTTTTTGTAATTTCTTTCGTTGTGTATTTGCAGACGATGGCTCCTTCGGTGCCATTCATTGATGGCGGCGAGCTTGCGACTGCCTGCTCAACGCTTGGTATTTGCCACCCCACAGGCTATCCGCTGTTCACAATGATCGGTTGGCTCTTTGCTCATTTGCCGATTGCATCGAGAGTGATCATGCGACTAAATATAATGTCAGCATTTTTTACCGCTCTTGGTGCAGGAGCAATGGTCTATCTCGTTGCTGAAATATTCGGCCATTGGTTTTCCTTTGAACGTAAGGCAATACAGAACACAAAGAAGAAAAATGTCCTTATTGATGAACAGGACATTTCGAATCCATCAGAGCTATCTATTGCGATCGGAATATTTGCTGGACTCGCTGCCGCATTCAGCCAAACGTGGTGGGCACAATCAAATTCAATCGAAGTATATCCGTTACATTGTTTTCTGGTGTCGGTTGCGCTGACGTTCTTTTTTAGAATGTTGCGATTAGAAAAACAGTCATTCGGAAAAAATTCTTTTCTGTTTGCACTTATTCTTGGGCTTTCGTTTTCTAACCACTTGACAACGGTGCTCTTGGCCCCGGCGTGTTTATATCTATTCTTTGCTATCTCAGGGCTAAATAGCTACTCACTAAAAAAAGTATTAAGATTTATCCCTCCGTTTGCTCTTGGGCTGTTGCCATATTTATATTTTCCGATCCGTTCGTCGCAGTATCCTCTTATGGACTGGGGACATCCGACCGATCTCTCGTCGTTCTTAAAACATTTCAGCGGTGGCCAATATAAAATATGGATGTTTACCGACGGCGCTCCGGCAAAGAATTGGCCTTATTTCTGGCATGAATTCCCGACGGAGTTCTCGATCGCCGGTTTTGTATTGATCGTGATTGGGCTGTATGCACTGCTTGTCAACACCAATAAGAAGCATATTCATTTACTCGTATTTGTGCTCCTGCTCTTTTTTGGATGTTTGTTCTACTCGATCAATTTTGATATTCTTGAGATCGACCCATATTTCTTGACGGCATATCTTGCTTGTATCCTGATGATCTCTTTTGCAGGCGCCCAACTGACGCAATGGCTCAAAGAGAAATGGAAAGAGAGTGTGACACAGATCGCATTGATACTCGCAGTATTATTTGCTATTTCAGAGTGCGCATTCAACTATAAAAACGTTGATGAGAGCGGCAACTATATGGTCGAAGATTATGCAATGAATGTATTGAATAATCTCCCACCTCATGCGATCGTTTTTTCGACGGCTTGGGATTTTTGGCTCAGCGGGGCATTCTATTATCAACTCGTCGAGCATGTCAGACCTGATGTCTTAGTGATCGACGCGGCAATGCTTCGCGACCGACCGTGGTATTACAGTTACCTGAAACAACGCGATCCGGAAGTAATGAAACGTGTCGAAGCAGAATTGAACGCCTTCCTGCCGCACCTTCAGCACTTTGATCGTGGCGAGCCGTTCGATCAACAAGCGATCGGGGAGACATATACGAAACTTACTGATGCCTTAATTAGAAAAAATGCTGATCGTCCAATCTTCATCGCGCCGGAAATGCTACAAGATCACGATCCTCTTTTTGCTCCAGCATACAAACCAATTCCGGCAGGCATACTCTTTCGATTGCTCGAAAACGATTCTGCTATCGATGCCCCACTTGCAAAGATCCAATGGAATGACGCGCAGTACCGGGTTCGAAATTATTATACTGACAATGCGCGAATACTTCAGGCAACGGCATTGGCATCACGGGCTCAGTATCTGCTTCAGCACGGAAATTCTACCGAAGCAAAACAATGGCTCGATTTGGCATTGCGACTGAAACCGGATATGAATGTAAATCCCGAAAGTCTTCAAGAGCGTGATAAGAACGCAGCATTTTCGACCGACGAACGTTTCGCACAGATCGAACAATTGCGTCGTTCGATCAAATAAATATTCAAATGTTATGCCGTCTTCTCAGTTGAACGTCTTCTCCGGTTCACTGTTGTAGAACGTGCTATAAGTCACGAAGCAAAAGCGAACATGATAACAAAAGAATTGATCAGTGGGCTCGACCAAGGGGGAATGGGTTTGGCGATCGCCGGAATGGGCGATCAACTTCTTGATGCGGTTGTCCGAACCGAACAAGCGCTTGACACGCTCACACTTCCGAACAAAGATTCGATCACGAATATTATTCTCGCGGGTCTTGGTGGCTCTGCGATCGGCGGCGATCTGGTCCGCTCGTATTTGTTGTCATCGCTTTCATTGCCTTTTATTATCAATCGCACCTATTCACTCCCAGAATTTACGGGGGCCAATAGCTTAGTCATCGTTTCGAGTTATTCAGGTTCGACCGAAGAAACGTTGTCGATGTACAATATTGCCCGCGCAAAAGGAGCACAGATCGTTTGTGTCTCGACTGGAGGCAAGCTCAAGGAATTTGCTGATCGTGATGGTGTGCCGTTCATCACTTTACCAACGGGTTTCCAACCTCGCGCGGCTCTTGCATATTCATTTGTGCCGACGCTACTGGTTCTTGAACGAATGGGGTTATGCTCATCGCAGAAAATTCATCTCAAAGAAACGGCAGATTTGCTTAAAGAACTAGTTAAGCGCTATGGGCCAGATGCGATCAACGAAAAAAACGACGCGATTCGTATTGCAACGATCTTGCGCGCAAAAATACCAGTGATCTATTCTGACTCCGAATCACTCGACACGGTGAATATTCGTTGGCGCGGCCAAATGCAGGAAAATGCAAAACACATTGCGTTTGGAAATGTACTGCCCGAAATGAATCATAACGAGATCAATGGTTGGGCGCATCCGACCGGTATTCAAGATCATTTCGTCTCGATCTTTTTGCGCTCGACGCAAGACGAGCACGAGCGCGTCGGGAAACGTTTTGAAATTTTGAAAGAAGTACTTGTCGGAAAAGGTGTGAATGTGATGGAGCTTGAAGCCAGCGGCTCATCACGTCTTGCACGGATGTTCTCGCTTGTTGCGCTTGGTGATTGGATAAGCTATTACATTGCTCTTCTCCTCGGTGAAGATCCATCTCCTGTGCCGGTGATTATGCTGCTGAAGGAAAAACTCGCAAGCGAATAATTCGAAGACCAGTGCAAGAATATCCAAAAAATAATGAAAACCCTTCGGGCTTGAAGATCGCATTCTTCGGTACGCCGCAGTTTGCCGCCTATATATTAGAACATCTCGTTGCTTGTGGTGAGAATATTGTTTGTGTCGTCACTACTTCCGAAAAAGAACAAGGACGCGGGCTCAAGACCCGCCCGGCGCCATTGCAAGACAAAGCTATTGAGCTTGGCATTCCATTCTTAGCCCCAATAAAAGTACGAGACCCAGAATTTATTGAACAATTAAGGTCATTTGGTGCAGATTGTTTTTGTGTCGTAGCGTATAAAATTCTCCCGAAAGAAATTTATGCGATGCCAAGACTTGGGACGTTTAATATCCATACATCACTTCTGCCAAAATATCGCGGTGCGGCGCCAATGCATCGTGCTATAATGAATGGCGAACACGAGACAGGAATTACGACGTTTTTACTTGATGAGCAGATCGACACCGGTGGGATTCTCATACAAGAAAAAATTCCGATCACCGAAAATGAAACCGTGGGCGAACTGCACGATGAATTGATGCAGCTCGGTGCGAAGCTTGCGTTGCAAACATTGCGTGGTTTATCATCTGGCTCACTACAACCGCAAATGCAAAACGCTGCTGATGCAACGCCGGCCCCGAAAATATTTCCTGCCGATTGCATTATTGATTTCAATCGCCCGGCAGAGCAAGTGCACAACCAAATTCGCGGACTTTCACCTTCGCCCGGAGCGGTGATGATCTTTCCAAACGGAGAGCGAATGAAGATCTATCGGAGCGCGATCGACCACTCCGATTGGAAACTTCTTGCTTCAGAATTGGGTAGTTCTATTGACAGGCGTAACTTATATATCG
>JBBRNY010000011.1:0-42510 GCA_038229915.1 Kapaibacterium sp. (SeqCode)
AAAAAATAGTTTGTAACCTTTTGGGGGGTCAAGTGGTCTTTTATAAGGTAGAAATATCTATCCAATCATCCCCATGAAAGTATTGACTCGTATTATTTTTCTCGTTGTTTTTCTGATCGTTGGCAGTGCGGCTTATTCGCAAATTCCACGGTATATATCGTATCAAGGCATGGTCGAACAGAGCGGACAGCCTCTCAACGGCACGCGTAATGCACAGCTCACTTTGTATGCAGATTCCAATGGCACAGTGAATCTCTTTCAAATGTACTCCCCGATCACCTTCACTAAAGGTGTCTTCGAAATAAAGATCGGACCAATTCCCACCGGATTCGATTTTACCAAACCGCTTTACCTCGGTGTTTCGATCGAAGGCGGAGCAGAATTGCTACCACGTACACTTCTCACGACGAGCCCATATTCATTTTATGCTGAGAAATCCGGTTACGCCGATACCGCGTCTCGTGCGGGAACAGCTGATGTGCTCAGTACCAATTCTCCGGACCGTCTTCCGAGCGGAGCTGTTGTGATCTTCACTGATAGTGGCAGCCATCCAGGTTATACATATACTGGAAGCCATGTAACAGTAGCAACTGAGTCATGGTCGAAAGGTGCCGTGATGCCCGTAGGGCAATATATTATGACTTCCTCAGTGGTGAATGGGAAGATTTATGTGATTGGTGGAGACCGAGGAAGTTCTAATAATTACAACCAGATATATGATCCTACAACGAATACCTGGACAACAGGTGCTGTGGTACCCGCAGGGCTATATTCTATGACAGCCTCAGTGGTGAATAGAAAGATTTATGTGATAGGAGGAAGCGGAGGAATTTACAACAACAACCAGATTTACGATCCTGCGACGAATTTATGGACGACAGGTGCGAGGCTTCCTGTAGAGCAATATGCTATGACTTCCTCAGTGGTGAATGGAAAAATTTATGTGATAGGTGGTGCGCGTTTGAATAGCAATAACAACCAGATCTACGATCCTTCGACGAATACATGGACGATAGGCGCTGTGCTACCCGTAGCGCAAGTTGCTATGACTGCTTCAGTGGTGAATGGGAAGATTTATGTGATTGGCGGCGCACTTGGGAATAAAAATGATAACCAGATCTACGATCCTTCGACGAACACATGGACGACAGGTGCTGAACTGCCCGTGGTGAAATCTTCTATGACTGCGTCCTTAGTCAATGGGAAGATTTATATAATGGGAGGATTTGGTGGACTTGATAATGAGAACCAGATTTACGATCCTGCGACGAATAGATGGACGACAGGTGCTATGTTACCCGTTGCTGAAGTTAATATGACTGCCGCTGTGGTGAATGGGAAGATTTATGTGATGGGCGGAGACTATGGAAGTCATGACTACAACCAGATCTACACCCCAGCATTTGAGCTTTACTACTTCATAAAGAACTGAGCGGCATTAGGCTCCGCTCCATTTATCTTCGTAAGTTAGGTATCTCATCAATTCACACGAACTCTCAAAAAGAGATAAGGCTTATGCGTTGAGTGTATCCTCGAACACTTTCATCTTTGCATCGTCGTGAAGGCAGACCACGATCTTCTCGACGCTCTTGAGCGTTGGGGCGGACTCTTTAATGGTGTTGACAATAATTTTTGCGCAGTCATTAATAGGGAAGTGAAAAAAACCTGCGCCGATAGCCGGAAAAGCGATCGACTTCAAACCTTTTTCTTCGGCAAGCTTGATTGATGAGCTAATAGCCGAGCGAAGTTTTTCGTGTTCGTTGCCCTCGCCGTACATTGGTCCGACGGCGTGAATGACGTGGCGGGCTATCAGCTTGCCGCCGCTGGTCATCACTGCCGACCCAACCGGGCAAAAGCCGATCTCGTGACATTCTTTCTGGATGATCTCGCCACCTTCTTCGCGAATAGCCCCAGCAACGCCGGCACCGAGATTGAGATATTCATTCGCCGCATTGACCACAGCATCAACATCCAACAACGCAATATTGCCCTGCCGAAGCTCAAGGGTAACATTACCGATGGTTGTAGAAATAGAAGCCGCAGCGTTTTTGGTTGACATATCTATCGGGTGGTTATCGTGAGTATTACTACAACAGCAATACAAATATACCATTATTAGCAACTTGCGAGCACGACAATGCGTATTTCGTTGTGGTAGATTGTATGTATTTTCCTGTTATTTCCACAACTTCACCTCTATTGCCCTCAACAACTCGTATATTTGTATCTTCACATTCGAGTGGCATTTTCTCGTCGTGAAAACTGTTTTGTGTTCAATCTCATAATAGGTAGTCATATTGTTGTTATAATAGGCTTGTACGATTATGCTTGGTGAATTTAGTCACGTTTTTGCTTTTTTTCTTTTGGCGATCGTCTTTGTAGGTGGTGGGCTGTTCACAAATATGCTCATCCGCCCGACGAAAGCAAATGTCCTGAAGCATTCAGTCTATGAATGCGGTGAAGACCCTATCGGCTCCGGCTGGATCAAATTCAATATCCGATTTTATGTTGTTGCGCTGATCTTTATTCTCTTCGATGTCGAGATCGTGTTTCTGTTTCCGTGGGCAGTTGTGTATAAGCAATTGGGCTGGCTTGCGTATAACGAAATGATGGTCTTTATGGCGATTCTTATTACGGGTTTTGCTTATGCATGGGTCAAAGGCGACCTCGATTGGGTACGCCCGAAACCATACATTGCGAGCTTCGATGATCTTGTAAATAGTCGTCATTCACAACTCAGCCCTACGCCAGTACCACAGAATGTGATGCCGGTTCCGGTTGAAGAGATGGTGTAACTGAGTACTGACTCAGTTTGTGTCAGTAATTGAATCTTGAGCGATCGCAACCAGTGTATATATAGACTATGGGAATACTCAATAAACAAGACGATCCGTTTGGCTCCGGTAATATTGTTATTACGGGCGTAGATACGTTGCTGAACTGGTCACGGCTTTCGAGCTTGTGGATGATGGGTTTTGGTTTGGCTTGCTGCGCGATCGAAATGATGGCGGCTTCGGCTTCGCATTATGATATTGGTCGTTTCGGGGTTATCCCTCGCCCAAGCCCACGCCAGTCGGATATGATGCTTATTTCAGGCACAGTCACCCTGAAGATGGCGACACGCACAAAAATTCTCTACGAGCAAATGCCCGACCCGAAGTATATTATTTCGATGGGCTCGTGCTCGAATTGCGGCGGACCGTATTGGGAGCATGGCTATCACGTCTTGAAAGGTGTTGATCGCATTATCCCTGTTGATGTCTATGTGCCGGGCTGCCCGCCGCGCCCCGAAGCACTGCTCGAAGGCTTGATGAAACTGCAGGATAAAGTTCGCAGACAATCTATCGCTCGTACTGCTGTCTAAGTTATGACAAACCAAGAAATTTACGATAAACTCAAAGCCGCTTACGGCGGCGCGATCGGTAGCTTTCACGAGCAAGCCGGCAGTGCATATATGACGCGCACCAGTTCGTATGCTGATATTGTCGAGTACTCGCAGATCGCCCAGATCTGCCAATACTTGCGCGACGAACCGACCCTCGAATTTGATAATCTCAATTGCTTGTCGTGCGATGATAACGGTGATAAGACCTTATCGGTCGTCTATCACATGGAATCACTATCACTAAAGCATTATTTCGCGCTCAAGGTTACGGTACCTATTGATAACCCAGTAGTGCCGACGGTGACACGAGTATGGGCAAGTGCCAACTGGCACGAACGCGAAGGTTGGGATATGATCGGTATAAAATTTAACGAGCATCCCGATCTGCGCCGTATTCTGCTTGATGATGATTGGGTCGGGCACCCACTGCGCAAAGATTATAAAGAACCGGAGTTTTACAGAGGAATGAAAGTAGGATATTAATGTCAGAGCTTTTCAATAGAACAATGACAACTATCGCTCCGGCACCGGTGAAGATCATCCCTGCCGAGAAGGTCGAGCCGAACCGCATCAAGACCGAAGAAATGATCTTGAATGTCGGTCCGCAGCATCCGTCAACCCACGGTGTGCTTCGTCTCGAAGCAGTGCTCGATGGCGAACTCGTGATCGACGTTATTCCGCATTTGGGTTATTTGCACCGATGCTTCGAAAAGCATTGCGAGGCAATGACATATCCGCAGGTCATCCCATACGTTGATCGTATGGATTACCTCGCCGCAATGAACTCCGAGCATGGCTACGCACTTGCCGTTGAGCGTCTGATGGGTATCGAAGTACCCGAAAAAGTTGAGTATATCCGCGTATTATTTGCAGAGTTACAGCGTATTGCTTCGCATTTGGTTGCTGTCGGTACGTTTGGTCTTGATGTCGGCGCCTTCACCCCGTTCTTGTATTGCTTCCGCGACCGCGAAGATATTCTCGAGATGTTCGAGAAGACCTGCGGTGCACGTCTATTATATAACTATATTTGGGTCGGCGGACTTTCACACGACTTACATCCTGATGTGCTCAAGATGTGTCGCGATTTCGTCAAGAAAAACCGCGCAACCCACGCCGAGGTCAATAATCTTCTGACCTTCAATAAAATTTTCGTTGAACGCACGATCAACATCGGCATCTTAAAGCCGGATGTTGCGATCAACTGTGGTGCATCGGGCCCGATGCTTCGTGGTTCTGGTGTGAAGTGGGATCTCCGTCGCGATGATCCATACTCGATCTATGATCGTTTTGAGTTTGATATTCCTGTCGGTACAGGAAAAATGGGTACGGTTGGTGATTGTTTCGATCGTCATTGGGTCAGAATGTTGGAGTGGGAGCAATCGCTCAATATTATTGAGCAGATACTCGAACAATATCCGCAAGACGACAAGACCGATGTGCAAAAAGCAGTGCCGAAGCGCATCAAACCGGCGGCAGGCGAAATTTATTCGCGTACCGAAAACCCACGCGGCGAACTCGGATTTTATATTTCATCGAAAGACGGTATCAATCCGGCTCGCGTCAAAGTACGCTCGCCAGCGTTTGTGAACTTGTCGATACTGCCGATCATCTCGCGCGGTTATATGATGGCTGATCTTATTATCATCCTCGGCTCGATCGACATCGTGCTTGGGGAAGTCGATCGTTAACCCATTGCTCGTTGGTAGTGTGGTGTTGTATGCTTATTTTTTTATTTTAGATTTGTACTAATGTTTGACGCTTTACGGGATCTCATCATCAGCTTACTCGGCAAGGGCGACCTCTCCGATGTGCTGACGGTCGTGGTGTATTGCGCACTACCGTTGGTCGTGATTTTGCTGTATGCACTCTTCGCGATCTTAGCCGAAATGAAATTGTCGGCGTGGTTGCAAGATCGTCTCGGTCCGATGCGCGTTGGTCCGTGGGGTATCCTTCAGCCGATCGCTGATATTCTAAAGCTTCTTCAAAAAGAAGACATCACCCCGACGCACGCTGATAAGAAGCTCTATAATCTTGCACCGTTTTTAGTATTCATCGGCAGTTATCTTGGCTTTGCAGTCTTGCCGTTCTCGGCGATGTATGCCGGTGCCCGATTGAATGTCGGTATTTTTTATCTTGTCGCCGTCAGCGGTCTGGTCGTTGTTGGTATCTTGATGGCTGGTTGGGGATCGAATAATAAATATTCACTCTTTGGTGCGATGCGTTCTGTAGCACAGATCGTCAGTTATGAAATTCCTGCGGGGCTAGCGATTCTCTCAGTTGTAATGATCGCCGGTACGATGGACTTGCAAACCATCTCGAAATTGCAAGAAGGCGGCGTGCAAAACTGGTTTATTTTTGGCGGACCAAAAAATCTTGCAGGCTTTGGTGGCGCAACTGCTTGGGCATTAGCGCCGGTGATGATGATCGCCTTTATTCTTTACTTCATCGCCTCACTTGCCGAAACCAACCGTGTGCCGTTCGATATTCCTGAAGCAGAATCAGAACTTGTTGCGGGCTATCACACTGAGTACTCAGCAATGAAATTTGCGCTGTTCTTTTTGGCAGAGTATGCCAATATGTTGGTCGTGAGCGCAGTGGCTTCGATCTTATTTCTTGGTGGATGGAATTCACCGTTCGGCGAATTTTTGGGCGGTCCTGTTATGGGGCTTGTCTGGTTTCTCGGTAAAGCAATTTTCTTTGTGATGATACAGATCTGGATACGTTGGACATTGCCGCGTTTGCGCGTTGACCAACTGATGCATATCTGCTGGAAGGTAATGATCCCGTTCGGTATGGCAACCGTGTTGCTTGTCGGAACGATCGTTACGTGGTTCGCTCATTAAAGCGGTGACCACACGCCTGATCTTCGGGCTGTTCTTCTTTGTCGGCACGCTTGCGGCGGCAGCCGGGTGGCTATTGCCGATGCTCGGAAAGCCGGTCGAACTGCTGGCGATCTTCGGACATTTGGCGCAGATCATTGCGTTGATAGTATTGATCGTCATACCGGATGAAGTCGAAGAACACGAAGACGATTCGGAAACAATGGTGTAAAGAAGCTGAACACTTCTATTTGAACAATGGCATATTTTAAAGACATACAAGAAGGACTTTCGACGGCGCTCCAGGGTATGGGCATCGTGATGAAGCATTTGCTCAAGCCGAAAGTAACGCGCCAATATCCGAATCCGGAAGACCGCTATCCGATGCCGGAGCGTGCGCGTAATCGTCTCTATGTCAATATGGACGACTGTATCGGTTGCGACCAGTGCGCTCGTGCTTGTCCGGTCAATTGTATCACCATTGATACTGCAAAAGTCATACCTGGCGAGAATATCGGTACGACTTCGAACGGTAAGAAAAAATCGTTGTGGGTAACACGTTTTGATATTGATATTGCGAAGTGCTGTTACTGCGGTTTGTGCACCTATCCTTGCCCGACCGAGTGTATTCGTATGACCGATGTCTATGAGTTTAGCGAATTTGACCGCGTGAACCTCATCTATAACTATGCAACAATGGGTGCCGATGAAGCAGTGCTTCACACCGCCAATGCAAAAATAGATGAAGCGCGCCTTGCTGTCGAGCGTGCAAAACAAGCTGAAGAAAAAGCGAAAGCCGCCGCAAATGCTCCGGCTCCTGCTGCTGCTCCGACTGCAACAGCACCGCCTGCCGCACCAAGCGCCGGTGGAGTAAAGCCGCCGCCATTTATGGCAAAACCAGGTGGCATCAAACCGCCGCCGTTTAAAGCGAGCTAACAAAAGAAATTACACACTGTCTTTATCGATAGTGTATTGTGAGTTGGTTGATCATTTTGGAACAGAAAAATAATGTTCGATCTTATATTTTACATCTTTGCATTCATTACCGTTGCCGGTGCTGCCGTCACGGCGATTCATCGTAATATCGTCTATTCGGCGTTTGCACTGCTCTTCACCTTTGTTGGTGTGGCGGGGCTGTATGTCATGGCCAACGCCGATTTTCTTGCCGTCACGCAGATGATGGTCTATGTCGGTGGTATCTTGATCTTGCTCATCTTCGGTGTCATGCTTACCAATCGCATTCAAAGTGCGAACATCGTGGTCAATGCAGGTTCAAGACCGGTTGTGGCTATTCTTTCGCTCGGGTTGCTTGCTATTTTGTGTGCCGCATTTTTCGGACCAAGCGCAACACATAGCGAAAAGTCGAAAGATGGTAAAACGGCGACGGTGTCGTCATGGTCGAATTACACACAGCAGCCGTGGGCGGCAACGCAGTGGAATAAAGACGCCAACGTAAGAATTTTATCGGAGAAATACGGTGCACCTTCTGAAGCAAAAACTCACGAAGGCTCGAGCGGAACATCGGTAGAGATCGGCAAATTATTGCTTTCGGATTATCTCTTGCCGTTCGAAATTGTCTCGATCGTGTTGCTCGTGGCGCTGGTCGGGGCAACGATGATCGCCCGAAAAGAACCGACACCCGAAGAAGAAGCACTGTCTGAATCACTCTCGTAACCAACAACTATGACGATCGGACTGAACCACTATCTTTTTATTAGCGCCGTGCTGTTTTCGCTCGGTGTCTATGCGATGCTCTCGCGCCGCAACGTGATCGCTGTCTTGATGGGCGTCGAGTTGATACTCAATGCCGCGAATATCAATTTTATTGCATTCAGCCGTTTTGGTGGCATTAACATTGGCGGACAACTCAGCTCGATCTTTGTGATCGTGATCGCTGCCGCCGAAGCCGCCGTTGCGTTGGCGATCGTACTAAACATTTTTAAGAACTTTAAGACGGTTAATCCAGCGGACGCTGATACGCTCCGCGATTGATCGCATCTAAAAGATAATAACGACTATGCACCAACTGATCTCGTTAGCGATTGTTATTTTAGGGCTGCCGATGCTCTCGTTTTTGATCATTATTTTTAATCAAAAACGTTTCCAAAAAAATGCACATTGGGTCGGCTTGCCGATCTTGGGCACAGCGCTCGCGCTGGCGCTCTATATCTGTGTTACCAAACTCAGCTCGATCCCTGAGACACTCAACTTTACCTTTAATTGGATCAGCTTTGGCGATGTGCCCGGCATTGGGTTGCTCAATATCACAACGGGTGTGATGATCGATAACCTCACCGCAATAATGCTCGTGGTGGTGACACTCATTTCATTTTTGGTGCATTTGTTTTCGAGTGTGTATATGGCAGGCGATGTTCGTTATAGTCGCTACTTTGCCTATTTGGGTATCTTCACGTTCTCGATGCTTGGTATCGTGATCGGAAATAATCTGTTCGCACTCTATATCTTCTGGGAGTTGGTAGGTTTTTCGAGCTATGCACTCATTTCGCATTGGTACGAAAAACCGGGTCCGCAGAATGCTTCGAAAAAAGCATTCATTGTCAATCGTGTCGGTGACGTCGGTATGTGGACTGGTTTAATGACGATCTACGCCACATTCCATACCTTCAACTTTAGCGAAATTTTTGCTGCTATTCACAAAGGCTTACCGCCGAGTTTTAGCTTGCTTGGTATGAGCCCAGAGGCGACACTCACTGCCGCAGGTGTGCTGATCTTTTGTGGTGCTGTTGGTAAGAGCGCACAATTTCCACTTCACGTTTGGTTGCCCGATGCAATGGAAGGACCGACACCTGTTTCGGCACTTATCCATGCCGCAACGATGGTCGCCGCTGGTGTGTATCTTACCTGCAGAATTTTCCCGATCCTGACCGGCGATGCAATGCTGGTCGTTGCAATGATCGGCGGTTTCACCAGTTTCCTCGCAGCTTCGATAGCACTGACACAAAACGATCTGAAAAAAGTGCTGGCGTATTCGACTGTTTCACAGCTTGGATATATGATCATGGCGCTCGGCGTTGGTGCTTTTAGCGCAGGATTTTTCCATCTGGTGACACATGCAATGTTCAAAGCGTGTCTCTTCTTGGGTTCAGGTTCGGTTATTCACGCGATGCACCATTCATTGCATCATCTGCACGATCATCATACCGATCCGCAGGATATGCGCAATATGGGTGGCTTGCGTAAAAAAATGCCAATCACTGCCACAACCTTTATTATTGCCACACTGGCGATCAGTGGTATTCCACTAATGTCAGGCTTTATGTCGAAAGACGAAATTCTTGCCGGAACGACTGCCTACTCACAGCTACAAGGTGGCATCGCAAGCATCTTGCCATGGTTCGGTTTTGGTGTTGCAATGATGACAGCATTTTATATGTGGCGTCAAGTTTTTATGACATTCTTTGGCGAACCAAAGAAACCCGAAATTTATGCGCACATTCACGAGTCACCAAAAGCAATGGTCATTCCGCTAATGATCTTGGCAGGACTTTCTTTTTGGATCTGGTACGGTGCAAACCCTATCGACCCTGCAAACGGTTGGTTTATGAAAAAGTGGGCAGCCACACCGGCTTCGGTTATTCCTCAAAACACCGCACCAAAATTTGCATCACATAGCGAAGCCACGGAGAACACCGTCGCACATACTGAGGCACATACTGAGGTCACAACAACGACCACCGAGCATACGGCTGTAACAACTGAACACCAAGAGGCTATCGAACTCGCACCGCATCAGGAAGCGCTCGAACACAAAACGCATGAAGTTGCGCCGATGGGAATGTTGATCTCAATACTCATGGCACTCACTGGAATTGCACTGGCGTGGTTTATGTATCTCAAAAATACAACGCTCGCCGATAAGCTCGCGAGAATGTTTAAGCCGCTCTATGTATTTAGCTTGAATAAATGGTACATCGATGAGTTCTATGAATTCGTGTTCGTTGGTTCGTTTATGCTGATCGCTCGCAGTTGCGCATGGTTCGATACGAACATTGTCGATGGAGCAGTCAACGGTGTCGGCAAAGCTACGATCGTGACGGCGAATATCTTTGGTTGGTTCGATAAATATATTGTTGATGGCAGCGTCAATCTTGTTGCCGGAATTACCCAGATCATCGGCTTAGGCTTCCGTTCGTTCCAGACAGGAAAGATACAAACCTATCTTGCCTGGGCACTTGCCGGTATGATCATTGTCTTTGCCGCATTTGCCTGGGGTTGGAAATTATTGTAATATGAAAAAATTACTCATCATCATTGCGTTGTTCATTGCCGTTTCGGCAATGCCCACACTCGCACAACAAATACAAAGTGCTTCCCCCGGCACCCGTATTACTAAACGTGTGCCTGGCGTGATCTATGTAAAGTTTAAAGCGAAAAGCGGCATCGATGTGTCAACACTGACCACTTCTGCTACGGGTAATCAAGCGGTCGATGCCGCATTCGCTTTATTACAAGTGAGTGCTATCGAGCCCTTCGACCCTATGGCACATACTATGCCGATCGCTCGTCGTTTTGGGATGGACCGCATTGCTATTATCTATTATAATAATACCGAGATCGCACCCGACGCCGCCGCAACAATATTCAAAGCGATGCCAGAAGTCGAGTCGCTCAGCCCGCAATTTTTGTTTAAGCCGTGTTACCAGACTAACGATTCGCTCTTTGCACAGCAATGGGCACTCTCGATAATGAACGTCCCGCAAGCATGGGATTTTAGCAAAGGTGATACATCGATCGTGATCGCAATTTGTGATATCGCGATAAATTATCTGCACGAAGATCTTCAAAAAAATCTTTCGCTCAATCCGGGCGAGATGGGTCTCGATGCAAACGGCAAAGACAAACGTACAAACGGTATCGACGATGACCACGATGGATATAAAGATAATTGGCACGGGTGGGATTTTGGCGGACTCGGTACAGTAGCAAAACCAAAACCTGACAATGATCCGGTACCCGGTCCGGGGCAAAGCCACGGCACATTCGTCGCAGGCTGTGCGGCGGCTTCGACCGATAATATTCGCGGCATAGCAGGTGCCGGATATAATTGCCGATATTTACCACTGAAGGTTTCAACCGACTCTTCCGGTGAAATTCCGTTTGGTTATAGTGGCATCCATTATGCCGCAACTCATGGCGCAAGGATCATTAATTGCTCTTGGGGTGGATATGATGTTCCTGATTCGACCTACATCAGATTTTTTCAGTCATTTATTGATGAAGCGACTGCCTACAATGCATTGGTCGTTGTTGCCGCAGGCAACGACGGACTGATCATTGATGACCACGAGTTTTACCCGGCAAACTTGAAATCGGTGCTTACCGTCGGGGCAACCGATATTAATGATGCCGCGGCGAGTTTCTCTAATTTTGGAAAACGTGTTGACGTCTTTGCTCCCGGTGCGAATGTGATCTCGATAGATTTCCCCGGCACCAATGGTTATACCTATTCTGGTGGCACGTCGTTCTCATGTCCTTATACCGCAGGTGTGGTGGGGCTTTTGGCGGCAAAACATCCTGAGTGGAGACCATCATTTTTCAAACGTCAGATCATCGAGACTTGCGACCCTTTGAAATCACCGACCGATAGAACAAAATATTGGGGACGCGTTTCGGCATTTAAGGCTATTTCACAACCGGCTTCGTTTCCTGGTTTGGTCATTACCGGCTACACTATTGATGGCGTGAGCAACGATTCATTGAAATATATTAACAAGCAATACACACTTGGTGTCGTGTTCAAGAATGTCGTTGGTTTTGGAAGTACCCTCACCGCAAAGCTGATCAAGATCGATGGCTATACGGTGCAACAACCGAGTTCATCCCTCGGCTCGATGAACGCCGAGCAATCGAACACCGGCTCGTTCAAGTTTACTCGTGATAGTACCGATGACGGGTCGATGTTGCCGATGACGTTTTATCTTACTGATGGTAAAACGTATAAAGATACGGTCGAACTGATCGTCCCGATCAAAAGCGATGAAGTTTATTTTGATGCAGGCATTCGTAATGCTAATGCAATATCAAATACACTTCGTACCGCACCAAACCCCGCATCGAACAATGCGACGGCATACTTTACGCTCAGTGAAGCGGGTACAATAAAATTTTCTATCAGTGATATGCTCGGTCGCACCGTTCGTTCGTTTGATGCAGGAACGTATGAGCCGGGCGAAAATCGTTTTGAGTTACCGATAAATGAGCTTTCTGCCGGCGTGTATGTCGTCAAACTCGAAAGCAACAACGGCGAGCAGATCGTCACAAGAATGATCTTACAATAATCACGAACAACAATTTTAAAACAGCAAGTATAGACAACAACTATGCCATTTAATATACCGATTCTCTCGATACTCACATTCCTGCCGGTACTGGGAATGATCATCACGGCATTCCTGCCGAAAGACAATATCAAAGTCATTCGGGGTGTGACCGTTGGCGTAACGGCGTTGCAGATCATCTTTGCGATAATCGTATGGATGAATTTCAACACGGCGTTGCCCGGCATCAATGATATGAAAACCTATCAGTTCGTCGAGCGTTTCTCATGGATACGCATTTCGGGCTTGCCGATCTTCGGCAATATCGCGATCGACTACACGATGGGTATCGACGGAATCTCGGTAACGATGATTATTCTGACGGCGCTCATTTCGTTTATCGGAGCGATCGCCAGCTTCTCGGTCACCAAGCAGATCAAAGGATACTTTATGATGTATCTTTTGCTCGTGACGGGAATGATGGGCGTCTTTTGCGCACTTGATTTCTTCTTGTTCTACGTCTTCTGGGAATTGATGCTCTTGCCGATGTATTTCTTGATCGGTATTTGGGGCGGACCGCGCAGAGAATATGCGGCGATCAAATTCTTTATCTATACATTATTTGGTTCGATCTTTTTGCTGTTGGCAATGATCGGCTTGAATATGACGACCGTCGTGCAAGTTGGCGGTATCCAATGGCATACCTTCAATTTGATCGACATGATGAACCCGATCAATCATTTGCCCGGTGCGATCTTTACCGGTACACTCACCACGTGGCGGTATGTCGGTTACCTGGCGCTCTTCCTCGGCTTTGCGATCAAAATTCCGATGTTCCCATTTCATACCTGGCTGCCGGATGCCCACGTCGAGGCGCCCACGGCTATCTCGGTTATCCTTGCCGGCGTACTTTTGAAAATGGGTACCTATGGTATTCTCAGAATTTGTTTCGGTGTCTTTCCTGATATTGCCGCCGCGACGAGTAAGTATCTCGTGATCTTTGGTGTGATCAATATTGTCTATGGTGCATTCTGCGCAATGGCACAAAAGGATCTGAAAAAACTGATCGCCTATAGTTCGGTTTCTCACATGGGATATGTGCTGCTTGGTATGGCGGCGCTGAACTCGCAAGGTATGGTCGGCGCAATGTTCCAGATGTTCAATCACGGTACGATCTCGGCAATGCTTTTCTTGAGCGTTGGTGTATTGTATGATCGTGCGCATACTCGCGGACTCAATGAGTTTGGCGGACTCGCCAACAAGATGCCGAGATATTTCGCATTCGTGGTGATCTGTTATTTTGCATCGCTCGGGTTGCCCGGCTTCGCTGGATTTATTTCCGAAGCATTCGTCTTTCTCGGCGCATTCCAAGTATTCCAATTCTGGACGATCCTCGCAACGCTTGGTATTATCCTTACAGCGGCATATATGCTCTGGGCATTACAGCGTATGTTCCTCGGCACATTGCCTGAGCGTTGGGAAGGCCTGACCGATATGAACGGACGTGAGATGGTCACGCTTCTGCCACTCGCAGTCATTGTGATCTTCTTCGGTATTTATCCATCGCCGATCTTAGATTTGATGACCACCAGCGTAAATCATCTTGCGGCATACATACAAAGTGCCACTCCGCAAGTAATGCAAGCGGCTTCGATCTTAAAGTAGTAACCACTGATGCTCTTGTAATTTTTACAAGAGCATCAAATATTAATATTATTCGCGTTACGAACTATGTCTTTTTTCTTACTCGATAGCGGAATCGCCACTGCCGAATTGACAAAATTTGTCAACTTCAGTATGGGGAAGTTCATACCGGAATTGATCCTCACCGCAGGATTTATATTTGCGATCATTCTTGATCTGCTCATCAAGCAAAAAAATGCAAAAAAGCTCGTAGGCTATTTTGCATTCATTGTACTTGCGGCGGCTTTCGCAATGTCATGGGATCAGCTGGCAGTTTTTCATGGTGAGATAAAGGATATTCCGAAATGGGCGGGTGGAAAAATGATCTTCCCATACTCGCAAACACTTCCGGCGCCACAGCTCATCAGTCCGAGTGAAGGTTTCTTCGCGCCGTTCTCGATGGTGGTGGTCGATAATCTTTCGGTGATCTTCAAAATGATCATCTCGCTTGCCGGAATGTTTGTCGTCGGGATGTCACTGCTTTCTCGTGAAGTCGAAGAGCGCGGACGTCGCAACGGCGAGTTCTTCTCGCTCTTGCTTGCGATGACGCTCGGTATGTTTTTGATGCCAGCCTCGATGGATCTCTTAATGATGTACATCTCGCTCGAACTTGTTTCGATCACCAGTTACATTATGGCAGGCTTTATGAAAGACAGTCCGCGAAGTACCGAAGCGTCGATGAAGTACGTCTTGTTTGGTGCATTCAGTTCTGGTCTGATGATCTACGGATTTTCTATTCTCTACGGACTGACCGGTTCTACGAATATCATGGCGATCAAAGCCGTACTCGAAACACAATTTCTTGCCGGTAGTGTCAATACGGTTGCACTCTGGATAGCAGTGATCCTTTCGCTCGTTGGTATGGGCTACAAGATCAGTGCCGCGCCGTTCCACTTCTGGACACCTGATGTGTATGAAGGTGCGCCGATACCGGTCACAGCATTGCTTTCGGTTGCTTCGAAAGCCGGTGGTTTTGGTTTACTAATGCGCTTTCTATTTTTTGCTATTCCTGCCAATGCCGAGACCATGCAGCCATATCTCAACTGGCCTATCGTACTGGCGGTGATGTCGGCACTGACAATGACACTCGGAAATTTTGCGGCGCTCAGGCAATCGAACGTCAAACGTATGCTGGCATATTCAACGATCGCTCATGCGGGATATATGATGGTGGCGCTCGTGAGTGTCGGCGCATTCGTCCGACTGATCGGGCAAGACCCGGGAAGCCCAAGCAACGCCGGCATTGTTGCAATACTTATTTATTTGATCTCGTATCTCTTTACCAATCTCGGAGCGTTCTATGTCATAATGCTGATCGCGAACAAGATCAACTCCGAAGAGCTTGAAGATTACAAAGGCTTTGCCAAACGCTCACCGTTACTTGCGGTGTCACTTTCGTTGTTTCTTGTTTCGCTTACCGGTATCCCGCTTACGGTTGGTTTTATCGGAAAGTTTTATGTCTTTATCTCGATCCTCAAACAGCCACAATATTTGTGGTTGGTCGTGGTGATGGCACTCAACTCGGTCGTGTCGTTATATTATTATGTTCGTGTGATGCAGTCAATGTTCATCAAACAAGCTGATGCAAACACCGCACCATTGCTCGGCGCAATGGAAGTACAAGCCGATGGTACACTGCGCTACTCGATGATGTCGAAAATATTTATCTTTGTGTTTCTCATACCAACGATCCTGTTCGGTATCTACTTCACACCGCTTGTTGATTTTGCGGGCAACGCTATTCGCTTCTTTTAATTGATCTATGATCCCGTTCGAAATTACTGTTGAAGAATTAAAGAAATTACAAGACGATACGAGCGAGTATCAGCTCATTGACGTTCGCGAACCAAATGAATTTGCGGCAGCAAACATCGGCGGCACACTGATCCCGATGCGAACACTACCGCAACATCTCAATGATCTTCGCGACGATGTGCCACTGGTTATTCTGTGTCACATTGGTGGTCGTAGCACAATGGCTGCGGAATTCCTCAGAAGGAATGGTTTCGAAAATGCACAAAGCCTCGCCGGTGGCATCGAAGCCTGGAGCACACGAATCGACCCGAGTATTCCAAAGTATTGACCAAAAAAAAGCCGACTTCAGTCGGCTTTTTTATGTGCCTCACTCCAAAATATTCGTCCTGACGATGTGAACGAAGTCAGATCTAACTTCGATATTGCATGCGGAGAGTTCGGATGCACTGCAACAAACGTCTTTTCTTTTGGGAGTGATGAATAGAGCTTGTTCACTTCTTCCGCCGACACTAATTCATCGCGGTCGCCGACAGAAAGCAACAACGGACATTGTAGATCCAAAAGTCTTTCACTCGTGAGATGTTCTGTTGCAAAATGTTGAATGATCGTCCGTGAAAGTAAAAGAGTCCGTTCAAATCCATTTGTTTGATGCACGGAGCTTAAAGCAGAATATGCTTTCTCGGAGCGCGTTCGGAATTTCTCGCCGTCAAGACCACTCACTGCTTCTGCGATGCTCTCCGGAGTCCAATAAAATTTCATCGCATGAGCAATAACACTCTGCACAAGTGTTGGTCGCAATAGGGCAAGCTCAAGCGCAACATACCCGCCCATACTATATCCGATAACATCACACGAAACAATAGCAAGATGATCGAGCAAAGCCAATGTCATCTTCGCAAGTTCGGAAGTAGAAAGTTGTTGGAGTGTCGTCGTACTTTCTCCGTGAGAAGGGAAGTCGAATACAATAACAGCGCGATCTTCATAAAACGGAATCAACTTTGCGAATTCTTTCCGAGAACCAAGTGCACTATGCAACATCACCAACGGCGTACGAGTATGAAGCCACTGCTCATGAAGAATGTCGTAGGAGATAGAGAATGTGTCGGTGGTGAATGTCATAGTTGATGCGGCAAAAAAATATAAAAAAAAGAGCCGACAATTATCGGCTCTTTGTCACTACTGATCTATAAATTTCCTCTCAGTGCCTGTTCGCGCTCTATCGACTCGAAGAGGGCTTTGAAGTTTCCTTTGCCGAAACTGCGACCACCGCGGCGTTGGATGATCTCGATAAACACAGTGGGTCTATCTTGTATCGGCTTCGTAAAAATTTGGAGCATATAGCCATCATCATCTTTGTCAACCAAGATGCCTAACTTTTCAAGTTCATCGATCGGCTCGTTTATCTTGCCAATGCGAGCTTCAAGATCTCTATAATAGCTTGTCGGTATCTTCAAGAACTCGACACCTTGCTCGCCAAGTTTTTTCACAGAAGCAATAATATCGCCGGTGATGAGCGCAATGTGCTGAACGCCGGGACCATTATACCACTCAACATATTCTTCGATCTGCGATTTCTTCTTTCCGGTTGCTGGCTCGTTGATCGGGAATTTAATTTTTTCGCTTCCACTTGCCATCACTTTCGACATCAGTGCAGAGTACTCCGTACTAATATCTTTATCATCAAATGAGAGAAATACATGGAATCCCATTACTTCTTCGTACCACTTGACCCATTTGTTCATCTCGTTCCAACCCACATTGCCGACCATGTGATCGACAGCCGCAAGACCGGTCGGACGTGCAACAGGATCAACATCGGTGATCATTCTAAACCCGGGTGCAAAGCCTTTGTAATTTTTGCGTTCGACAAATGTATGGAGTGTGTCGCCGTATGCACGTATCGAGCAAGTGCGGTAAGTGCCGTTCTCATCGGTGATCTCACGCGGCTCTTGCACGCCGACCGCACCGCGTTTTGTTGTCTCGCGGAACGCCGCTTCGACATCATCAACTTCTATCGCGATCGCATTGACTCCATCGCCATGCTTAGCAAGCATTTCATTGATAGGATGATCTTTCGTCAGGGGTGTAGTGAGGACAAAACGAATCTTGCCTTGTTCGAGCAAGTAACTTGTTTTGTCACGCGAACCAGTTTCGAGACCGGCATACCCACGAATGCTAAAGCCGAATGCGGCACGATAATAATAAGCCGATTGCTTTGCATTGCCGACATAAAACTCGATATGGTCGATCGCCTTTAAAGGCAAAAAATCAACTTCGGGCTCCGTTGCGATATTCTTTTCAGCGACTAATTCTGCTTGCGACATTGTTAATTCCTTCAATATATGAGCGTAAACTTTAAGTGGAAATCTATACCCGCTAAAACAACAATATCCTCAAATAGGGTTCTGTTGCCCGTTCGCACGCAAGTAGTTGTGTTTGTGGTCGTTTGTGTTTTTTGTTGTGCAACAGCGTTTGCTCAGCCGCTCATCCTGCCACCACCTCATGAGCAGATCTCGCAAGATATTCGCTCCATTAATGAATTGCAACGTGATCTTAACGGTATTTTTTCCGATCCGAAATTTGCTAATGCGCAGATCGGTGTTGAGGTCAGATCACTAAAGAGTGGGGAAAAATTGTTCAGCCTCAACGCTGAAAAAAATCTTCTTCCTGCATCAAATTTAAAATTAGTCACGACATCCGCCGCGCTTAAATTACTTGGGCTTGATTTCAGATATTCAACGCAAGTCGTTTCGTCAGGAAAAATGGTGCGATCGACCCTCAAGGGCGACCTCATCATTCGTGGCTCCGGCGACCCGACACTTGGTTCGCCGTCAATGTTTCCCGACAAAGATCCGACGGCGATCTTCGAAGCATGGGCAGATTCGCTTGATGCGCTTGGCATTGAAAAGATCGATGGCAACATCATCGCCGACCCTAATTATTTTACAAGTGATGTCTATCCGCTGGGGTGGTCGATCGAAGACGAACCATACTATTTCGCAACCCAATCATCGGGAATTTCTTTTGCCGATAATGCAGTGAGTGTCACCGTCGCAGGCGGTTTGCGCGGAGGCTCGAAGCCGTTGTATGAGTTGACTCCTGAGACACAATATTTTCAGGTGAATGATCTTGCGGTCACCCGAAGTGTACCAATAAAATCTACTGATACGATTCGCGCAAGTGGCAACTCGATCAGCATTACCCGTCTGCCAGGCGAAAACACGATCACGATACAGGGCAGCATTGACAAAGGTGCAGAAGCAGTGAGCGAACAACTTTCTATCGATGATCCGCCGACGTATGCTGCAACCGTGTTTCGCGAAACGCTCGAAGCGCATGGGATTACTGTCACGGGAAGTGCAATGACCGCATCTGATCTCGACGAACGAATCAATTATAATCAGACACATATTCTGATCAATCATCTGAGTCCGCCCTTGAGCGATATTGTAAGAGTCGTTAATAAAAAATCGCATAATCATTTTGCCGAACAATTACTGCGAACAATCGGCAAAGAAGTACTCGGCAAAGGGGTTTGGCGAACCGGCGTGCTTGCAATAAAAAAGTATCTAACACTTGCCGGGCTTGATCCTGACAAAGTCGCACTCTATGACGGCTCCGGGCTTTCGAGAATGGATCTCATCTCGCCTTCGAATTTTGTACAACTCCTAAAAACAATTTACGCAGATCCACAACTATATTCAACTTTTGATTCTTCACTTCCGGTGATGGGGGTCGATGGCACACTCTCCAACCGTCTTCGTGATAGTCGTGCGGCAATGAATGTTCATGCCAAAACAGGGTCGCTCACTGGTGTCAGAAGTCTTAGCGGGTATCTCACCACAAAAGATAACGAACCGCTCGCATTCTCGATCATCATTAATAATTATACAACCTCCGGCAGCGAGGTACAAAATCTTGGTGATCTGTTTATCTTACGATTAGTAAATTTTTCGAGAGCGGGTTTGTCGGGAGGAAAATAAACGTACTCAACCAACCAACGGATACTCCACCGCACTCTTACGTCCGTAGGTGCTAATCACATCGGAGTATTGATCGAAGAGCGATGAGCAAACGGCATTCCAACGAAATGTTTTCGAGCGTTCGAACGCACCAGATGAAATTCCTTTTCGTAGTTGCTCATCATCGAGAAGCAACTCAACTTGCTGGCACATTTGATGGGCATTCATTGGCTCGAAGAACAAACCCGAACGTCCGTGCTCGATAATGCCTGTTTGTCCGCCTGCTTTTGATACGATCGGTGCAAGCCCCGATGACATTGCTTCCAGTGTTACTAATCCAAAAGTCTCAGTGGTTGATGGAAAGACAAACAGATCGGAGGAAGCGTAACACTCTGCAAGGGCAGTGCCATTTTGATAGCCCAAAAATTTCGCGCCGGGCATCATCGCTTCAAATTCTTCGCGGGCATGGCCTTGCCCGACCACGACCATCTGAAAATCATCACGTTTGCCGTGAAGCTCGGCATACATCTCGGCAAGGGTCTTTAGATCTTTTTCCCAAACAAGTCGGCTTACAAACAAGACGATCGGTTTGTCATTGTTATCACCAAGAATTTTTTTTCGCCAATCATTTGACCGACGCGCAGGCGTGAAGAGTTCGTGGTCAACGCCGTTCGGCAAATATTGAGTATGCTTAATGCCGTGCTCTTGAAGTTCTTGCAGGATTAACGGACTTGGTACGAACGTACGATCAACATTATTATAAAATCGGCGCTGAATCTTCCAGATAATTTCTTCACAACCATTCAAATGGTAGTAGCGCGGATACGACGGAAAGTGTGTATGGTAGGTTGCCACGACCGGCACCCGGAACTCCCGTGCATATTTTACTGCCGCGAAGCCAAGTGTACATGGGCTATTAATATGAATAATATCCGGACGAAACTGATGCACTTCTTTCACGAATTTCCGATAGCCCGGCAGTGCAAGATTGTATGACCGCTGTAGTGGAAAGGTAACCGACGGAACGCTGTGAAGTTGGGCATTGAGACCCGAAATATCCGAGAATTGCGCACTGACAGCCATGACTTCGCTTTCGTGCGAGAGCGCTTCTTCGATCATCTTAAAGACGACACGCGTCACGCCATCGAATCCCTGTACCAACGTCGCATTAAAATACGCAATGCGCATAGCGATATTTTTTTAGTGAAAACGATCAGAATCATTGACTTACAAACATACTGAAGTGGTGATTCTTGACTGTTACCAAAGTGATACGGTTTTATTAGCTCTTGTGATTCACACCGTTTAATGAATTCATCATTACATAATACAATATAGATATTGATCGTGGCACGATGTTTGCCTATATGTATCATAACTGTATACTTCTTGATTAACTATATTATGGAGGAAAATAGTCATGACACGTACAACCAAAAGTGGAAAGAGCACAATTGCTCGCACATCGAAAAGAGCAAGTAGCAAAGCAAAAAAAACAAGTAGAGCCGTTACACTGCCAAAGCAACATCTCCTTCGTGAGATGATGAAGAAGATAAAAAAAATGTTTAAGGAAAGCATTGCTTATCTGATGAATAAGGAAAAACAAATGCTTCAGCGAATAACAAAACAGTTGACTTCTGTAAGGAGAACAGTCTCTTCAAAATCGGCAAAGCTGTCATTGTCGCGATAAAGATCGACCGAGACAGCCCCCAAATGTGGGCTGTCTCGGTTGGTTTTTTATGCCGATAGCTCTGCCTTACGATATAGATGTACTCCCTAATAGTATTCAACATTTCCATGTACAATTATGAAAGAGCTACAAATGAACAACCCTGAACTCATGATGAGCTACCCAAATCATCGTGTGTGTGCTATTATTGATGAGCGTTCGGATGCAAGCGATGTCCTTGATGCGCTGATCAAAATGGGTGGAAAAGAAGGCGAGATCGAAATTCTCAACGGTCGCGAAGGTGTCGGCTTGCTTGACCCCGACGGCAAGCATCACGGCTTCTTCGCGAAGGTTGCGAGAATGTTGCAGGCATACGGTGATCTCGAGCGCAGATCGATGCACGTCTATGAGACCGCTCTAAAAAAAGGAGCATTCGTCTTTATTATCCCCGCCGAAAATGAAGACGACAAAAACAGGATCAAACACATCCTGACCGATTACAAAGCTTACGAACTCAACTATTTCAGTACTTGGATAGTAGAGTCAATGTAACGTGCATAACGCCCCCTCACAAAAAAGCCGCCTCGCAAGAGGTGGCTTTTTTATTTGCCTACTCCGCCCATGGTTGAAACCATGGGCTAATTAGTTGTCATCCGCTGAAGCGGATTCAAATTCATTGTCGTTTACGACAATCCCCGAATCGCTGAAGGCGATGGCAACAACATAGCCCACGGTTTCAACCGTGGGCGGGATTATAATACTACATTGAAGTGATTTTATTACAAATGCTAAGTTGGGCCTTTGGCATTTGAAGATTTGCTCAGAGCAATTCTAAAAGTGTGCAGTTTCGATGAGGACATCATCGGTTGGCTCTAAATAAAGTTCTATCGCTTCGCGAATATTGGCAACTGCCTCGTCGTGAGTATCACCTTCGCTGATGCAGCCGGGCAATGAAGGTACATAAACAGTGTATCCGCCTTCATCAGACTCTTCAAGTATGACCTTAAATTTCATATAATAATAAACGACAGAAGACAGAAGTTGTTCCGATGAACCCCACGGTTTCAACCGTGGGCTAATCTGACAAACGAAGGAATTATTTATTATACTTTTTCCTTAGCTTGTACAACTATGAAACATATCTTATGTATTATTTTCGTATCGTCAATTCTGGCAATAGGTTGTCACCAAGATCCCTTAACTCCTATTCCTACTCCCATTTTGATGCCATTATCAGTAGGGAATACCTACATATATTATTCTGAGAGCACAAAGATATTTGATACCATTACTTTTACCTCAGAAAAAAGTCTTTTAGGGCACCAAATTTTTTTAGTAAACGGAATGAAAACCTATGGGTATTGTCATGGTAGTGACACCCTCTTTTCCGTTAGTGATTCTCAATTTTTCATGATCATGTTTACTCCCCCTGAAATTGGACAACTAATCCATGAAGAACACGATACTTTGATTGGCAAAAATGAATTTGGAGATCCAAACGGACTGTTGTACCATTATAATAGCAAATCATTGGCAGCCGTACTAGATACAATAATAACTACACCTGCTGGCTCCTTTCACTGTTTTGGAATTAAAACACTGAGTGATTTTATTGAGTATGGTTCGCACGATACAACACTGACATGGTATTGTTCTTCAGTGGGATTTGTAAAAGACACCACGCATAGGGAAAGTGAAGTATTTGGAATAAGCGATCGAAGCAATGTTCTATTTAGTTATAAACTAAAGTAGAATAGTTTGACTAATCAGGAATATATTCTGTCTATATAAGTACTGATTTATTCTAAGAGCTACTGCCGAGCATCCCGAAAAAAGTGTGTATTCATATCACAAGTTTACAAATTAAAAAAAGCCGGCTCCTCTCAGAGCCGGCTTTTTCACTTTACGTTCTTTCGTTCGCTTAGTACATTCCGTCCATACCGCCGCCTGGGTGGGCTGGCATTGCCGGGGCATTTTCTTTTTTCTCGACGATCGTCGCTTCGGTCGTCAAGAGAAGTGATGCGACCGATGCTGCGTTTTGCAGTGCAGAGCGTGTTACTTTGGTTGGGTCGATTACGCCCGACTTCACCAAGTTTTCATACTCTTCGGTTGCTGCATTGAAACCGTAATCATCAGTGCCTTCTTTGACTTTGTTGACGATGACCGAACCTTCGAGTCCGGCATTGGCAACGATCTGACGAAGCGGTTCTTCGAGTGCGCGACGAACGATCTCGATGCCGGTTCTGACATCATCATTCGTTTGCTTTTTGATGAACGCAGGTGTCAAGCCAGCGAGTGCGCGAATGAGCGCAACGCCGCCGCCCGGCACGATACCTTCTTCAACAGCAGCGCGTGTTGCATGCAACGCATCTTCGACGCGAGCTTTTTTCTCTTTCATTTCGATCTCGGTCGATGCACCGATCTTGATGACGGCTACGCCGCCTGAAAGTTTTGCAAGGCGCTCTTGCAATTTTTCTTTATCATAATCGCTCGTCGTTTTTTCGATCTGCGATTTGATCTCGTTGATGCGGCGCTTAATATCATCTTTCATACCAGCACCTTCGACGATCGTCGTGTTATCTTTGTCGATCGTGATACGGCTTGCGGTACCGAGTGATTCGAGCGCGGTGTTATCGAGCTTGAATCCTTTTTCTTCGCTGATAACTGTTCCGCCTGTGAGAACAGCAATATCTTCGAGCATCGCTTTGCGGCGATCACCAAAGCCCGGAGCCTTGACGGCTGCGATCTTGAGCGTACCACGAAGTTTGTTCACCACGAGTGTTGCAAGTGCTTCGCCTTCGAGATCTTCAGCGATGATAAGCATCTGACGACCTGCCTGTGCGACCTTTTCCAAGATCGGAAGCAAATCTTTCATCGTGCTGATCTTCTTGTCATGGATCAAGATGTACGGATTTTCGAGAACCGCTTCCATCGTATCAGGATCGGTCACGAAGTAAGGAGAAAGATAACCGCGATCGAACTGCATACCTTCAACGACAGTAAGTTCGGTCTCGATGCCTTTTGCTTCTTCGACAGTGATGACACCGTCTTTACCAACTTTTTCCATTGCTTCAGCGATCAATGCGCCGATCGATGGATCGTTGTTTGCGCTGATCGAACCGACCTGCGCAATTTCTTTCTTGCCCGAAATAGGACGCGAAAGTTTTTTTAATTCTTCGACAACGCTCACGACAGCGAGGTCGATACCGCGTTTGAGATCCATCGGGTTTGCGCCGGCAGTCACGTTGCGAAGTCCTTCGCGAACGATAGCCTGTGCAAGCACGGTTGCGGTTGTTGTTCCGTCACCGGCGATGTCGCTGGTCTTCGAAGCAACTTCGCGAACCATCTGTGCGCCCATATTCTCGATCGGATCTTCGAGTTCGATCTCTTTCGCGACTGTCACACCATCTTTGGTGATGTTCGGTGCGCCGAATTTCTTATCGATAACAACGTTGCGGCCTTTCGGTCCGAGTGTTACTTTAACTGCGTCAGCAAGCTGATCGACACCGCGCTTGAGTTTTGCGCGAGCGTCACCTTCAAATGTTATGATCTTAGATGCCATGGTAGTTTTTTCCTTTATTAAAAATTATGGTGAGCGATCTCTTATTTTTTGCCTTTGCCAACGATAGCAAATACGTCTGACTCGCGCATAATGAGCAAGTCTTCGCCATCGACTGCGATCTCGGTGCCGCTATACTTCCCGTAAAGCACAGTATCGCCGACCTTGACGCCCATCGCGATGAGTTTACCAGCATCGTCGTGCTTACCAGCGCCGACTGCAAGGACTTCGCCCTGCTGTGGTTTTTCTTTTGCGGTATCAGGCAAAAACAGCCCGCCCTTAGTTACTTCCTCTGCCGCCGCAGCGCGGACGATCAGACGATCATGAAGTGGTGTTAAGTTCATAAGTTATTGATATTTAATGAATTAAAAATAAAAATTGGTGAAACTGGTCGTTTCTTGTATGATGCTACGTCATTAGCACTCATAGGTTTCGAGTGCTAAGAACAGGAGGTTGGGGGAGGGAGTTTCGGGTGTTGGGCGAATTCCTGCCCCCAGTCCCAGGACTCACGTCCTGGGCAAAATAGTATCGTCCCTACGGTACTGAATCATTTCTCGTAGAGAAAATATTACTTAGCCCAGGACGTGAGTCCTGGGGATTTATTAGGGAGGAGCTTTTCGATTAAGGATTTTCAGGGGATAATTCTTGCGAATTTTGCCTTTTCATTGCAAAATGATAAAATACGAAACCCAGTTCATTAAAGGAAGCGCCTCAATCGCGGATCTTTTTAAAGAAAAGAATCGCTGTGGTATATATGTCCTCGATTTCGAATCCGGCGAAAAGTATGTTGGGAAGACAAAAGATGTCGTACAACGTTATTCACAACATCGAAAGACGCATCGTGATATTCAGGCAATCAGCTTTCATGAAGCGACTGAAGACAAACTTGATTCCATAGAAGTTGAGGCAATCAAATTACTGGAAGCTCAAAGATTTAAACTCAGAAATATTGCTTTGATGTCGGATCCCTATTTCAAAACAGTAGCGGCTACGAGGTCAATTGATCTTGTGATGACTCCCAAAGAACAAGAACAATGGCTCAATGGAAAGCAAATCAGAGAGAAAAATGCTGAGCGGCGTATTAATACGAAACAGCGAGAGAAGTATGACCTTCGAATAAAGAAACTAGAGAAAAAAGTTTTTTTTAATCCCTTTATTGATGTGCTTCGTACCTATTTTGAGATAGGTATTCCATATCCTGAACGAACTGAATATTCATCATATTCAGTCACTTGTTTGCCGGCGCCTCGAGTTTACTCTCGAATAAATATTAACATGCAGGAAATATTCACAGCTTTTGAGATTGATGAATTTTTAGGCATCTCTCTTCATGTTGCAAAAAGTCCCTTAAAATCTGAATTAGCATCGTTAAAACGAAAATACACTGGACTTGTAGTTAGAGATCATAAATACAAACCTGGTGGTGATGACCAAATATGTTTATCATTCCCATATAATTCTGAGTTAAAATCCTTTCTCAAAGAACCAGCTATATCAATTGCAATTCGCACTATGAATCTTCGTCTTATGAGACGCGGGGCTAATATATACAGTGCTTCACATTGCCCTCAACTGGTTGATCTCGTACTTAACTCTTAAATCCCATCCTTCATACTCGTGAGGTCGCGAAGCAGGGGTGAAAGGAGAGGATTAAAAATTGCGATACTCCTCATCCCATGTTGTCCCAGGACTCACGTCCTGGGCAAAATAATATCGTCCCTTACGGGACTGAATGATTTCTCGTAGAGAAAATACTACTTAGCCCAGGACGTGAGTCCTGGGGACTCTGGGAAAGATTCATCCCAACACATGCTTCTCATCAAATTCAATATTATTTAATTTCAAAAATTCGATATATTCATCTTTGAAGGTTTTGGTTTTATGATGCTCTTCCTGATTCATAATATATTTCTGGACTTTTGTGATCATCGAACTCGATACGCTGAATGCGCTATATCCTTCTTGCAATTCAAAATCTTTCAACTCAGGATATGTTTCCGATAACCATTTGGAAGAATTAGTTTTGATCGCCTGCGCAGCCTTTGCAACCGTCATGGTCGAAGGAATCGCGACAAGAACGTGGCAATGATCCTCATATCCGCCAACGGCCATCGGCTGCATATCTTTATTACGAATAATCGTGGCAATATATTTCCAAAGCGTTTCCCGAATTTCCGGACGAAGATTCTTCGCACGAAATTTCGTGCTGAAAATAATATGGATGCAATTGCGAATATATGAATGCGCCATAATTTGCAAATATACAATAAATATTCCCAGGACTCACGTCCTGGGCAAAATAATGTCGTCCCTTCGGGACTAAATTATTTCTCGTAGAGAAAATATTACTTAGCCCAGGACGTGAGTCTTGGGGGACGGATTATAATTAGTGTTCGTGAAGATTCTCATTTTTGGATAAGCAACTATCAGTCTTTGTGTGGGTTATTTACTATGAGTACTATTACGATACTTAATAATTAACCCTTTTTTATGAAACACTTTTTCTATTCCTTTTTTCTACTGTTTGTTTCTGTTTCGATTGCACAGAGTCAGTCGTGGAAGCAAATGACTTCGTTTCCGGGCGGTGGTGTGAGCGGTTTGCTTTCATTTACTGTAAATGACACTGCATATATCGGTGGTGATGGAGTAAATATCTATCGCTTCGATCCGATCGGTATGAAGTGGTCGAGTTTTGTAAAAATCCCGACCGGCAACTGGAGGTTTTATGGCGTAAGTTTTGGAATTAATGGCAAAGGCTATATCGGAATGGGTGTTCCATCGTCTGGTGCACTCTATAATGATCTATGGGAAATTGATTTGACCACCAAAAAATGGACTCAGAAAGCAAGTTTTCCTCTTACAGGTCGTGACGGAATGATCGCATTCGTTGCAGACGGCAAAGCCTATATTGGCGGTGGTGCTGACACCTCATTTGTCTATAGCGATTTTTATGAATTCGACCCAATCGCAAATACCTGGACCGAACGTGCACCCTTACCGATGGGTCCGCTGGTGTTTGGCTCAACATTTACCATCAAAGGCTATGGATGTGTCGTCGGGGGCAGCCAAAATGGAGGTTCCAATTTCTCCCATTCATTGTATCAGTATGACCATATTCATGATGTCTGGAAGCAACTTGCAGATTTTCCGGGCGCTGAACGTCAGTACGGAACCGCGTTTAATATCAATGGTAAAGGATATTATGGTTTAGGAGGAACAACGTTTGGTGACACCTTCAACGATATTTTTGAATATGAACCGGCGACAAATGCATGGATGGGTTATGCAACTTTGCCTGCTAATGGACGAAATTTTGCGACGGCCGTGAGTTTAGTCGGGAAAGTATATCTTGGGACCGGAAGTAATTATAGCACCACCACCCTTTTCTATAAAGATTGGTGGGAGCTCGACCCTGCGGGCGTTGCTTCGGTATCGCAATATCAAGAATCAAATCAACTCTTGCTCTATCCAAACCCTGTTGCCACAGCATTTACACTCGTTGGTGCTGATGTATTACATTCTACGACTATGCAAGTACACGACATCACAGGAAAAACACTGTTAGATTTTAAGCCGTCGCTAAATAATCATTATGATATTTCATCTCTGCCTCGGGGTGAATATATTCTTTCACTATCAGATGAAAGCAAGCATCAAACAATAAAATTTGTGAAGCAGTAATACGTTTCTCAATGCAGTCCCAGGACTCACGTCCTGGGCAAAATAATATCGTCCCTGACGGGACTGGATCATTTCTCGCAGAGAAAATAATTTTTAGCCCAGGACGTTAGTCCTGGGACAATTGTTGCATGTCCTATGGAATTCATTGACTATTATAAAAAACTCGGGCTCGATAGCAGCGCCAGTGCTGAGGATATCAAAAAGGCGTATCGCAAGTTGGCGCGAAAGCTCCATCCTGATCTGAACCCAAATGATGCTTCGGCGAAACAGAAATTTCAGGAGATCAATGAGGCGAACGAAGTGCTCAGCGATCCGGAAAAACGTAAGAAGTATGACCAACATGGTAAAGATTGGAAGTACGCCGATGAAATAGAAAAGCAAAAAGCTGCACAACAAAGTCAAAATCAAAGACGCCAAAGTAGTGGTGGCGGTGGTGGTCAGCAATATAGTTATGCTTCGGGTGATGAAGGTGCAGATTTTTCGGAGTTTTTTTCTTCGATGTTTGGCGGTGGTGGCGGAGCGCAAAGTTTTTCATCGCAATCGCGCCAAAATAAATTTCGCGGACAAGACTACAATGCTGAGATGACCGTCAAACTTGCCGATGTGTTTCTCACGCATAAGCAGGATGTCGTCATTAATAATAGAACTCTGAAGATCACCGTTTCGGCAGGAATCGAGAACGGCCAGAAGCTTGTCTTGCAAGGGCAAGGTGGAGTCGGCGTTAATGGCGGACCAAATGGTGATCTCTTCATCACCTTTATCGTCGAAAACGATCCGAGATTTAAACGCCTGGGAAGTGATCTCCACACGACGGTCGAGATAGATATTTATACGGCAATATTAGGTGGCGAAGTAACGCTCGAAACGCTTAATGGCAAAGTGAAACTCAAAATAAAACCTGAAACCCAGAACGGCACAGAAGCAAAGCTCAAAGGAATGGGAATGCCGGTCTATAAAAAAGACGGGCAATTTGGCGATCTCTATGTAAAGTATCTTGTGAAAATTCCGGTGAACTTGTCGCCAAAAGAAAAAGAATTGTTCGAGGAATTAGCTAAACTTGATGGAGGGAAGAAGTAATGGAACAAAAATTAATACCTCTTTCCGAATGCACCATTCATCTCGGCATTGACACAGCCTTCGTTCTCACACTTGAAGAACATGGGCTGATAGAGACGGTTGTGGTCGAGCAAACTATGTTCATCGAGGTCGTGCAACTAACTCGGCTCGAAAAATTTGTGCGCCTCTTTACTGATCTCGAAATAAATATTGAAGGCATCGAGGCGATCAGTCATCTGCTCGAACGTATCGAAGCGATGCAAACGGAGTTGGCGTTATTGCAAAACAGGTTGCGATGGTACGAATAAAATTGAATGCGTCCCAGGTCCCAGGACTCACGTCCTGGGCAAAATAATGTCGTCCCTTACGGGACTGAATCATTTCTCGTAGAGAAAATATTACTTAGCCCAGGACGTGAGTCCTGGGGACGATTATAAAAAAAGCCCGCTATGTAGCGGGCTTTTTTACAACAGAAAAAATTAATTATTTCTTCTTCATTTCGTCTTTGCCCATTGGTGCTCCTGGTGGTGGAGGTGGCGGCATCATTCCGCTATGGTCGCCGCCCGGAGGAGGTGGCATCATACCGAGCTGCATCATCATTTTTGCAGCATCGAATACTCCCCAATGTTCAACAAATTTGCCATTTTCCCAGCGCATTTGGTCAATCCCGCCAACATCAGATATCTTTTTGTTGGTTGGCGGCATTCCCATCATTGCACCTGAGTTTGTGCCTGATACTTTAGAGCGAACGGTGAGTACATCGCCGTCCACACGCATATCTTCAATAGTAGATTTCATATCTGGGTAAGCTGCCTTCATCATTGAAGCCATATCCTTTAGGCCTGCGATACCTGGCTTTTGGCCCGGCATAGCATCATGATCTACCGAGTTGGCAGAGACATATTTGTCAAATTCATCAACTTTGCCCGCGTCACAAGCTTCAGACATCGCTTTATAGGCTGTTTTCATCGAATCAGCTTTGGCATTGTTGGCTGTAGCCATGCCATCGCCGCCCTTTTTGCCACAACTTGCCAACAGCAAGGTGGCACAAACACATGAAATAAGTATACGAGTAGTCATTGTCAATTAGATGGTTTTAGTGAAATTCAAGTACGAATATACGACTTTTTTTGGGATATCCCTCAAAGTCGAGGAATGGTTATAAAGTCGCTATCTGGGGACCAAATATTACCAAATCATGAAATTGATTATAGTGGTAAAAAATATCGTAAATTTGTATCGCAAACACATCCAATTGGGTGTTTGCAATGTTTAATAAGTTTACACCATTGGCTTGGTGTGTCACCTTATTTTCACAATCTAATTCTTGTTCCTATAAAACTTCGCGCACTGTTTTTAAGCGTTTGTACGCTTGCAATCGTATTTACGCTCACCTCATGCGGTAAAAAAGATACAACTGGTGATATGATGAAGAAGGATTCGGCTATGTCAGCTAAGGCACCGGCTCCGGCACGTAAAACACTCTACGAACGCCTCGGTGGCCGTGTTGTTATCAAATTGATTGTCGACACATTCATCTCCCATGTAGTCAGTGATAAACGCAACACCAAATTTAGTGCAAAAGCAAACTTCCCACACATCAAACTGTGGCTAGTCGAGCAGATCAGTGCTTCAACCGGCGGACCGGTCAACACTCTCAAAGATAAGGAGACCACTCATCATGATGCGGATACCAGTGATAGAGCTTTCGGCAAAGTGGTCGGTCTGGTAGAAAATTTGATAAAGGCACTTAATGACTACAAAATACCTCAATCAGAGCAGAAAGAGCTGATTGGAATACTAGGGCAATAGCGTCAAACACTAAGTTCTCGAAGCCTCGCAATTGGGTGGAAAGCTGATCGATGATAAATCGAAAAGCTTTTCCACCCTTTTTGCTTTTATAAGCGGTTCTTACAAATATATAACTCCCCTCAAAGAGTGTCCTCAGGCGTCTATTTGTAAATAGTTTTTGCAACTCACGTAATTTGAATCAATTGCGCATAGATTAAACTTTGGCACCAAAATTGTTTATACCTACTATAGAATCAAGTACTGTCTGTTTTAATAAATATTTGGCAGGAGGAGTTATGGTACGCTACATCGCAATTGTTTTTTCGTTAGCACTACTCATCGGCTGTGGTGACCCTAATACCATTAATGATAATACCGGCACCCCCGCAGTAGCCATTTATGGGCATATTATTGCGGATAGTTCGCACTCACTTGCTGGTGCTACGATCAATATCGTCGATATGAATGAGCGATTGATTACTCAGCCAATCAGCGATGAAAACGGTGACTTTACAGCTGTTGTTGACCCAGGTAAGTATATCATTGTGCCGCAACCGACATTCGGAAGTGTAAACTATATTCATCCTGAACGCGATACCGTACAACTCTATCTTGAGCATTCGCTTTACGATACGATCTACTATCGCTCACAAGGAAAACAATAAATAACTATCATAAAGGAGACACCAATGATAAAGCAATAGCCCGCCCTCAAACGGCGGGCTTTTTTTTGCTCTTTTGTTTAATGTTCTTTAGGTTGGACCATCACCACTTCTTCGCGTTCGAGCTTGACCGCGCCGAGCGCTGCACCTTTGCTTTTGCGGACAAACTTTCTCTTGGTATAAGCAACCGGTGCAGTGCCTTGAGTTTTGGCGTCGCTGTAAAACGCCGCGATCTCGGCAGCTTGAATGATTGCATCGTGCGGTATCTCTTTCTTGCCTGCGGTGCGAAGCACAACGTGCGAGCCGCTGACGTGACGCGCATGAAACCAGAGGTCTTCTTTTGCCGCGATCTTCATCGTGAGTTCGTCATTCTGTTTTGCATTCTTTCCGGCAAGCACTTCGAAACCACCGGCAACAGTAAAGCGGCGAAACCGATCGAGATCATCGCCCGAGCGTTCGGCACTCTCATCACTTTTTTCGAGCAAGAACGAACGCGACTGCATCTTTTTTTCAAATGCGTCAAGGTCGCGCATCGAATGGCACTCATCTATCTCAACTAATGCTTCGGTGAGTGCGATCTTATTTTTTTCAAGCCCAATTAACTTTTCGCTCAGCAATGCTTTTGTATCAAGCGAATGTCGCGACTTCTCATAATAGCGTGCAGAGTTTTCGTAAATAGTTTTTTTGGGATCAAGCTCTGCGCTATCCGGACTTCCGTCAAATTCAAAATTAATGGTACTGCTTCCTTTCGGGAGGTCGTATGCCTGTGTTTGAATCGCATCGGCTATGGCGCGATAACGTTCAGAGCGCTCGCTTTCGGCTATGCCGCGCACCGCGTCGTTGGTGGCTTTGACGGTACGTCCCAAAAGTGAGTTGAGCGTGGCACGCATCGTATGTTTGCGCGAAGTGAGCGCAACAGATTTGTGCCGATACGAAAGTACATACTCGATCGCTTGCGAAGTAGATGCTATTTCTTCGCGAATGTAACCATCTGCAATTGATCGCAACTCGATCGGCGAGATCAATAGCTCTTCGCCGCGGCGATAGAGTGTCGTGCTGGTCGAGCTTCTCAGCAGTGCATCGAATGCCTGCACCGAAGCATCATTGATATTTTCGTAACGTGCAAAATATTCTTTTTCCAAATGCTTCCCGAGCATCGGCAGATGTTTGCGAAGTTCGGCAGAAGGGGAGTGATCTTCTTTCGGCGGCTTGCCTTCGCGTGGTTTGCGGTCGTGTTCTTTTTTGAACGATGCGATCACTTGCTTGTTTTTTATCAAGAGTGCATTCGGCGCATCAAAAAATCGCAGTAACAACAGTAACTCGCCAAAATCAAACGTCACGATCTTATCGTCGTGTTCGATCTTGATCGTCTTGAGCGTTGCGCCTTCGAGCTCTTGAAAGAACGACAGCACATTTCGTTTCGGCAGTTTGCCTTCTTGCGAAAGTTGATAGAATGAAATTTTTGATGGCGCAAGCAACGCCACCACCGTCTCGTCGCCAAAGACTAATTGTAATTCATCGGCATGCAACGAATGGCTTCCGAGAAACTCTGACCCCACGACCGAGCGCGAAAGCTCGGCAACGACCTGATGCAATAAATAGTAATTTGTTAGCACACTTGCTCCTTAATGAGCAATGAGAAGCAAGATTTGCAGGAAAGAAATCCATCAATCTTCGGCGCGGTGCGACCTAAAAAAAATAGCAGCTTATATACTCCTGATGCAAAGCATCGCAAGCACAAAAAGCTGCTACCATCTTTCCTTCTTTTGCATTTGGAGAACCTGCTGTTGTGTGAGTTTGAAACACGAGTATCAAACTTGTTGCTCACACGGCGACAATCATCAGAATGTCCCTTACATCAAGCCCCAAGCGAACATCACCACAACGAATGTGGCAAAAATGATCACGAATTTTAGTTCTTTCATAGCCGTAATAGGTTAGTGTCGCAGCAATCTCGGAGGGATTACAACTGCTTACTATAATAATGCTTTTCGAGGACGATAGTTACACCTGGGGAGGCAGATTATTGTGAATATTTTGTCATCCTCGGCAGGGTATTTGCACGTAGCACAAAACCCTACATTCAATAGACACCTGAGTCTGGAAAACGGCGAGGGAAATTTGAAGAAATACTCGGCTATTTTGTAAAGGTAACGGTCACCGTAGGAATATTAAGCGGGTCATTCCAATAAGTAGAAACATATTTCGTATAATGGTGGGGACCATGTACTTGAGTGCCACTTTCGTCGTGCTGATAGTCGTCTCGAATATGAGAAAAAACATTACTAATTGGTCCCCTTAATATGAATGTGATTGTGTCCTGCGTATTTTTTGAAATAAATACATTCTGACAGTCAAAACCTCTTGTAGTTGATTCTGATTTATCCCTGTATGAAAAGGGCTCTGTATACTTATCCGAATAAGAGGAAGCGTATGAAGCTGAAATTGTTGTAGTTAAAAAATTGCTATTGAAACTTCCTTTTATTGTTGTAGCTTCTCCTGAAGAGCTTTGTGCATGGGAGTATGGTTCAACTATGTCTGAAGAAGTTGATGATGATTTTATAGTAGTATAGGAAGAGCCATTCCAAATTATTCGTTGCGAGGAAGTATCGTTTCCGCCGCCGAAAAATGACCATGTATAAGCCTGATTGTATTCATACGGTTGATTTACACTGTGGTAGGCATGCTTAGCATAGAATAAAACTTTGACATACTTCATCGATTGTAATTGCGCAAGTGTTGGCAAGCCACCCTGAGTTACAATTATTGATGACGTTGCTCTTCCTAACAACACATTCGTAGTATTGTCAAAAACGTTTAGTGCAATAGTGTAACTACCGGTATTCTTATAACTATAAAACATGGAGTCAGTATTTATTACAGATTTTTTTGCTGACCCGTCTCCCATATCCCATTCATAACGTTTAATAATATCGTTTGGAACCTTGATCGATCCAAAGAATGGATACGAAATATTTTGTAGTACAGAAATCCCATTCGGTGAGATGGCAACACTATTCGGATACACTCTTATGGTAACCGACTCTACTCCTAACGTGGTATCGCCGAGCCAAATGGAGTGTCGCACGGTGAATACCCCTGCTTGCTTATAACGATATTTAATACTATCAATATTAGTATTCCTGATAACAGGTGTTCCGTCGCCCATGTCCCAAACGTACCGGTACTGCCCTGGCTTTTGCTGGACTAATTTTGACCGAAGGACAATATCAGATTCGATATATGTTGTATCGTTAAGTGCGATCGGCAAAAAAGCAGCTTGCTCAACCGTCAGGGTCTGAAAATTTGTCCAGAGTGTATCATTCATATCAGGTGAGAATGTCAGACTATAGATTGCAAAAGTATTATCACCCTGCGCGAGGGCAATGCCTTCGGTGGGGTCGTACGGAGTGAAGGCACCGTTGCGATAGATCTGATACAGTGATGCCGGAATAGTAGGGGGTGTGAGAAATACTTTATCCAAAAGCGAAATATATTTACTCCCTGTTGATGTAATCTTACCGCTCTTATCGCTCAAGCCGACTGCATACGATGCAAAAGCTGTGCTTGCCGAAGTGTTTACACTTTCAAATGTTTTCCCGATCGCATCCCAGTCGATCAACGCACGTGCGCCAAGATAGGTGGGGTCGATAAATGCTTTAGCACCGCTTGTCAGCAGTGCGTGCATTGATACTCCTGTTTGATATTGGGTTTTCGCACCTACCGACGGATGTATCTGCGCGGCAGTCGTCGGGAGATTCGGATCGGCAACGTACAGCGTTCCGTTCTCTACTTTATAGACGATCAGCGGAAGCACCGTCGAATCTTTGATGATGCTAATCAACTGTGGTTTGCCAGTAACCAAAATCGAATACTTTAGCTGACTCGTCGTGAGCGCTACATTTCCATTATCGATCGGGGCGATCATCTGAAATGCTATCGCATCCCACTTGAGCTTTTGTTGTGTTTCAGCCGCCCATTGCAAACCAACGTTATTATCTTGCCAAACTTTCGGTTGCTCCGCTCCGTGGTCAGCATCGAAGTGTCCATAAAGATGCGGATTGCCCTTTGCTGCTTGTTCATAAAAATACCACAATGCGCTGAGCGATTGTCCGGCAAATTGTCCTGTTGGAGAAATGACCGTCCCATAGTTTGGGAATTCCCAGTTATCAAGTTTTGGGTCAAACGATGTTTGAACGTTCGCATTCAATTTCGATTTTGCGATCGAGCTGACAAAAAAACTTCCGGAGCGACGCACAATAACCGATAGACGCTTTGGTGTGGTTTTACTCACCCTCACCGTAGGGATGCCGTCGAGGTCTCGGGTGATCTTGTCATACAAAAACGCCATCGAGAATAGGGAAGTATCAACGAAGATCGGAATATCAATAAAAATATTTTTGGCAGAGTATTCACCCCCAAGATCAAAACTATAGAGAAATGAATCGGGGTGAATATCTTCGCCGAAGGATGAATTCTTGATACGTGTCTTCGAGAGCGTTACTGATTTTGTGCTACTATATGAGTTAGCAGGGAAGGTGATCTTAATACTATTGGTCGTATCTTCTGGGTTAAAGAATATCACTCTGCCTTTGACGGGGATATCGTATGTTCCGACACCAAACACATCACCAAGTTTTAATTCTTTTTGTTCAGGCACAGGCGGGTCGGTGATACAACCTTGCAGTATCGGCATAACGCCGAATAGTAAAAGACCAAGATAGAATAGTGTTTTCTTCACAAGATGTGATGATGATGTGTGTTGCCCATTCAAAGAACACGGCCCGACCAGAAATGTTTCTGCCCCAAAACAGTAGAGCCGACTTTAGTCGGCTCAAATACTACGTTGATAATCAATACTTCAATCCCGCTTTTTCCGGATCTGCTCTCTGATGACACCCAGCGAGCGTTTGACCCATTCATAGGTCGCATCGTCGGGGCGTTCGCCGCCCATGAAGCGGATCATTGCTGTTTCATTGAGCAGAACTTCGTCGATGTCGATCGGCTTCGAGCCATCGCCGACATACTCTTCACGTTTCGGGATATAGAGCGACTCGAACGATACGCCGAGCGCTTCGGCTATCTTGCGAAGCGTATTTTTCGTCACACCCGACTCGCCGTTTTCAATGCGCGACAAATGCGCCTGGGTGATGCCGGTGGTTCTCGAAATATGATTTTGCTTGATGCCACGCTCGTCGCGAACCCGACGAATACGCTGACCTTGGGTTTCTGCAGCCATTATTGGTAGAATTTGTCCTAATGTGATGATATATTTCCCACAAATATACACAATTTTGTTGAAAAAAACAAATTTATTGTTGAAAAGTTGTTGATTATAGTGGATTTCTTTTTCTTTCTTGTCGGTACCAATTCGACAACTTCGTATTATATTTGTATGATGAAATACCTCATAGCGATGCTCGTTGTTCTCGTTTCAGCAACATCTGTTTCTTCGCAGGTGCTCAATGGGACGTTTGATTCTTGGACAGGCAATCTTCCGAACGATTGGACGGTATCATCACAGGCACAATCATTTCAACTCAAAGATACGCTTACCAAAGATCCCTACATACAAGTACACGCTCCGTATTTTTATGCTGATGGTTTGAATCTCATCCTCTTAAGTGATACCACAGCCGCGCATCCGTATGGTGCATTGTTGGACCCTACAGTAAAAAGGCTAACCTTCAAATATGCGCTGAATGGTATCTATCTCAGCACAGTGACAAAGGTAACATATCTCTTGCGCGACCATACAGGATTCATCTATGCGATAAATCAAAAACAACTTAAAACTTATGGCGGGTGGAATACAGAAGAATTTGGTATCATCACCACACATCGAGACCTCACCGGTCCCAATTATATCGAGATACGATTTACCTCGGTTACCGTTGGTAAAGCGACCGCGAATGATCCTGTTGCGACAGAATTTAATTTCTTTCTTGATGATGTAGCCCTCGACACGAATGCTTCATTATCAGTTTCCAAACCCAATAGCCTCGCAAGTTCGCTCACCGTCACACCAAACCCCGCATCATCGCAAACGACAATCAACGTTGTGCCCTCAAGTCCAGAGGCCATCACGACGACGATCTACAGTCTCATTGGTACCGAAGTTAAACGCATCGTCTCGTCGGTGGGGGATGCTTCCGGAGTGATTGTCGAGACCTCCGATCTCCCGAATGGTGTATATTTTGTGAGATCAAACGTCGGAAATTCGATACTATCCCAAAAGCTGGTCGTTGCTCATTAAAAAAGCTCATCCCTGCTTTTTCCAAAAACAAGCGGTTTATTTATTAAAATTTTATTTGCATAAATATCAATAGGTTACGCCTAAAATACAAAAAAAGTATAAAAATATGTGATAGGCACCTTGACAAAGGACATTTTATTTCGTATATTTGTAGCAAGTTAAACGATTAATTATACTTTTTATGTCTTTTATGTATCAAATATGGCAAAAACCTGCCCTGGGTCTTAACCCTTGCGTTATTGCACTCATAACCAATAACAGGCTTTACTCCTGTGATCGCTCGGGAACAGTTCACCCTCTAAAAGCACTTACTAACCATAGCAGTGTTATCGTTACCCATCTCAATCGTACGCCTACAATGAAAGCCGAAAAATATATCATTACGACCGAAGGCGTCGATGTCCCCGTGACGATCACGAGGATGGGCTACGGTATAGCTGGCGAAGAAGTGCAGAAATTCCTGAGCGAAGGCGCGCCTCGCGTTCGCATCAGGGTTGTCGGTCCCGAAAAAGAAACGATCATCATTCAAGATCGCCAATGGCGTCTGCTCGATATTAAGCAGCGCATCAAAAACCTAACCAGCGACGACTACTAAGTAGCCGCCTCGCTTTCTTAAAACTAACACACGACATTCACCATCGCTTTTCGCGACCGAGCGGAGCGTTGCTCAATTTGATTTTTCGCAAACACACTACTACTATGCACTACCCAACAAAAGACCTCAGACCAAAACGCCGCCACATTGCACAAGAGCCGGTTGAGATTTGCCTCACGACTGATGACATTGATTTTCTGACGGGCTTTGTCAATAGCTCAGCATTTTATATCGAAGATCTCGAAGAGGAGATCGGCGAACCATTGAATGATTTTTGGCATCAGCGCGATCATGCGTTACGAATCCTAACTGAGTTAATTTTACAAGCATCATTTGATAGCGATGTAAAACTTGCACACGGAGTCACGTTCGGATGAGTGTCGAACATCCTTCGATATTTGCAAACACCAGACTCAACCTACAACTCTGGTCAGGCTTTGAAGAACTCTTCGATGCGGTTGCATCCGGCGAGCGAAAAATTCTGATCAAGAGTTGTAACGGTGCCGGAAAAACAACGGCGATCGCAAGTATTGTCAATTGGATGCTCGTCAATCATCCCGATTCGATCATCCTCACGAGCGCGGCAAGCTTTATTCAGCTTCGCCGAAATCTTTGGGGCGAGATACGCAAGCAAGCCAGAGCATCGAAAATATATGGCGATCTTCCGATCCGTGAAGAAATGATTCGAATCTCCGATAAACATTTTGCGATCGGTATTTCGCCCGGGCAGCCCGAAAACGCGCAAGGATATCACTCTGCAAAAATGTTGATCGCCGTCGATGAAGCTACTGCCATTGATCGTGAAATTATGACCGCGCTACTCGGCAACACGACCGGTGGCGACGCGCAAGTGATACTCGCTTATAATCCGACCAATCGCGCAAGCTTTCCATACGAAGCCGAGCGAAGTGGCGATTGGAAAATAATTCAGCTCTCGGCGTTCGACCATCCGAATATCGTCAGCGGTCAAGAACAAATTCCGGGTGCCGTCAGTCGGCAGTGGCTCACTGATCGGCTTGCGGGCTGGAGTTACAAAGTCGAACCGAACTCCGAACAATCTTTCGAGTTCGAAGGCAATTGGTATCGCAAGACCGGCGAAGTGTCATCGAGAATGTTTGGCGAGTGGCCCGAAGATGACAACGAAGGTTTTATTCAACCATACCTCTTCACTCGCTCGTTCGCTGTCGAGCCAAGCGGTAACATCAAATGTATGGGTGTTGATATCGCTCGCGGCGGTGATGATGCAACCGTGCTCGCATTCTTCGAGGGCAACCGCCAACTCCCGTTTCGCATTTTGCGCTCGAAAGATATTGTCGCTATTGCTCATTCGATCGCTGAAGCATTCGACGAAGGCTTTAAGATCATCACCATCGATGACACGGGCGTCGGTGGCGGCGTGACCGATATATTGAAATCGAAAGGCATCGCGGTGATACCAGTAAATTTTGCGCAACAAGCAAAAAATTTATTCAAACAAGATGAAAAAAAACTTCGCAACGCCAGAACCGAAATGTATTTCGTACTCGAAAGCGAATTGCGCAAAGACGAAATAATATTACTCAACGACGATCTTCTGTTGCAAGAACTCAGCGGGCTCCGACTCGACTTTTCGGAAACCCATAGCGTCTATCAGTTCGAACTCAAAACTGATCTCGCCCGCCGTCTCGGCAGAAGCCCCGACCGCGCCGACGCAACAGCACTGGCGAGATACGGCCTGAGGATCGGACAAAACGATCATAAAAAATTCATCTAACCCCGTAGGGGCATGCCGCTGGCATGCCCGCAAACAAACATTCAAGCAGGCATACCTTTTCTTAAAAATACGAACAACCTTAAATACGGGCATGCCAGCGGCATGCCCCTACGAAATAAATTTACAAACACTAATCACTATGAACCTCAACCTCGGCACACTGAGCATTTCGATCTCAAAACAAAAGCAACCTGCAGAAAAAGCGGCACTCACCATTGCAAATGGTGGTGCGATCTCACCGATGACATTTAATCGCCACGATGATCCGCAACGCAATATAATATTTATCCGCGAGACTGTTGCCGCGGCAATGCACGCTCGCAGTGAAGCCATTGGGCGCGGGCGATTGCACGCCTTCGAGCGAAAACGCGGCACACACGAGCGAGTATCACTCGCGCCCGAGCATCCGCTCGAACGGATGTTGCAAGCACCCAACCCATTGCTCGGCGGATACGATCTACTCGAACTGATCAGTCAGTGGCTCGATGCAACAGGGAATGCACTACTCTTGAAAGTGCGCAATGGGCTTAGCATACCAACCGAACTGTGGCTCTTGCCGGCAACATCGTTCATCATCGAGCGCGGCGCGAATGAATTGCCCGAGTATTACCGCTTTCAACCGTCGAACACACGCATTGCCGCAGCGGATATTATTCATATCAAACGTCCCGATATTCGCACCTCACCGTACTATGGTCATGCGTTGATATCGGATATGATCGAAACGGCGAAGACCGATTCGGCTTTGCGATTGTATCAGCAGAGATTTTTTGATAACGACGCAATGCCTCGCGCCGTACTCCGTTTCCCCGAAGGTACGAAGCTGACGCAAACGCAGATCGAAGAGATCAGAACGGCATGGGAAGCAAAATATCAATCGCCGGTTAATGCAGGCAAACTCGCGATCTTACCTGACGGCGGTGTGCTCGAAGCCATTGGTGGCGGCGCAAAAGAATTGGACTTTGCAAAAAGCCGAAGTGAACTCCGCGACTCGATTCGAGAAGCATTCAAAGTACCAAAGATCGTGCTCGGCGATACCGATGCTGTCAATCTCGCAAATGCTGATACCAGTTACAGAGTGTTTATGCGCGACGTGGTCGATTATGCGCTCGGCAAGATCGCCGCCGCACTGACACGTGAACTCGCCGCAGAGTTTTCGCCAAGTATGATGATCGAGCACGAAGCGGTCATCCCGGAATCGGAAGAACAACTCCTTGGCAGATTGCGTGAGTTACGATCAGCACTCACCATAGACGAACAACGAGCATTGCTAAAACTACCACCACTAGCAAACGGCAACGGTAAAGTATTTCTCGTCGGCAATGCGGTGCTCGGGAGTGATTGGAAGGCGGTGGGGCAATAGTATTTAGTCGTTACTGATCAGGAATTAGGTAAGCAGTTGAAGATTGTCATCCTGAGCGACGAGCGAAGGATCTCCGTTTGTCTAATCTTGATGTCTTGTACTGAAGGAGATTCTTCGGTCGCTGGAATTTCGCGGTTGTGATAACTATTCGTCTGCTCCCTCAGAATGACAGGCTTTGCGTCTATTCTATGGGATGGCGAAATACTTCAAGTTTGACACGGGATTGACAAAAAACTTGAGGTT
>JBBRNY010000012.1:0-41839 GCA_038229915.1 Kapaibacterium sp. (SeqCode)
TCCCGAATCGGCGCGATCACAGCGCTGAATCCAGCGACCATTGAGGATGATACTCTGATTGCGCAACCCGATGGGTCGCGTTGGTCGCTATTCGATAGTGGCAACGACCGATCAGCATATTCACTCTATCGCTTTAATTCACTTGGCGAACTCTTCACCCTATTTTGCGACGAGTTTCGATTGAAATTTCAAGTCGAGCTTCCAACGCTTGATGAATCGAACCTGCCACCCCCGCGCACGATCGTCAATAATCTTGCAAACCGAACGGAGCATTGGAAGAAGTGCAGCCGTTGGCTATTCCTCGACACGATTTACAACACGGCAATGTATGACCCAACCGCACGGGTCGGCACATTGCTTGGCGCGCCAAAACCAATCTATTTGAACCCACTTATTGATCAGGTCGACGCGGAGCCGTGCCCATCCTGGGTTGGCAAAATCACCGCATCGGACATCACTGTCGATCAATTTCCGAACCATACTATCTCCTATGGAAACACCGCCGAGGGTGCTATGGATTTCACATACACCACGCTCTTTTGTTTCGTGGATCAAGACGGCTCGACCGGTGGCGACGATCCGAGGGGTGCTGAGATATTAATCGGTCTCGGCATCGGCATTAATGCTATCTACGCGCGGATGTGGAGTTACAACGGCGATCATCCGTTTCGCGGCAAAGAAGCTACCGACGGACCAACTTCGTTGTGGTGCGATTTTATCGCCCGCTCGCTCGATCGTCGGTGGTCGGACGATGTCTGCACCCTCGAATTTGACGCGCCCGGTATCGGCGTCGAGCCGTTTGGAATAACCGCGAAGCCTGCGGTTGTGGGCATCCATGATTTTAGGTTGTACGATTTTGGTGATTTCCCAATGTTGCGGATCTTCACCAGTAACCCTTCTATTTTATTGAATGCGCATGATGTCGGTGAGTTTATGGTCTTTTCGATGAAGCGCACTATCGGCCAGAACACGGTCGGGACAACGCACGTCAAAGCTGTATTACGGATTAAAAAATTAGAAACTGATGTCACGCCAGCACCGGTGCCACCACCGGTTGTGATTTGCTTTCAGAATGATTTGATAAAAGAATTGTTACAGTATAGCAGGTGCTAATCCTTTCGTTTTCAATAGTTTGCCGCTAAATATAGGATAGAAAAATTTTAGGGGTGTTCCCTACGTTAATGCGTAGGGGTGCACCTAAAACAGCTCTATTTGTTGAGGCACAGTTTCCTGTGTTTTTTGGTCGCGCCCTTCAAAGAGCTCAATCATCCCAAATTGCTTATCGGTAATAGTCATAATCCCGACTTTTCCTTTCGGTGGCAAAAATATTTTCACTCGACGAATATGCACCATCATATTTTCACGGCTTGCACAGTGCCTGACGTATGTTGAAAATTGAAAAAGGGTAAATCCATCTTTTAGGAGTTTCTTGCGAAATCGGGTATATTCCTTCCGATCCTTTTTCGTTTCGGTCGGGAGATCGAACATTACCATGACCCACATTATGCGGTATGCGCTGAAGCGTTCGTGTGAATGATGGTATTTTCTCCTCTCACGGCTCATTCTTTGATTAACGAAGGGTAAGATATTTTTCGTTTTTCGCCCAAAAAGCATGCCGCCAACGAAGCCGTTGTATGACTGACGGCAACCATCAACGGTCGTTGCTCGCCCTCGATATACGTATCCAGTAGCGTAATGCCGAGCATCTCACGCTTGAGTGTAGGGCTGAGCTCTTCGATCTCACAACCTTGTGCGATGACCTGAAGCACCAAGCGGTCAACGAATGGCCGATACGGCTCCATAATATCATCAGCAAGACAATAGGCATTATATTTGTTCTTGTGATGAATCCCCAGTGTTGGGAGCATCCCCGAGCCAACCAGTCCTCGGGCTACGATCGCCCGAAGGATGGCATAGCCATAGTTTAAGAGATTATTCGGTGGTATGCCAAAACGGTCACGGATAAAGCCTTTGCCATAAAACTCCGTAAAGATATTTGCCCAATAGTATGCCGCAGCCCGACCTTCGAGATTCTTTGGATCGCCACTGGTAACATCTTTTGCCCATTTGAGCATATTTGCCGAAGTTATACCGATCTGTTCTATGATAACGGCTTGATTGGTAATCTTTGCAGAGACCGTCTGAGCCCAAAGTTGCTTGCGTTGTGGTTGCGAAGATTCGATCTGCTTGCGAAAACGGACTCCTTGCACCGTGTTGCCGTCAAGTGGCAATAGCAACCCTGTCGGGTGATGGGTGGCATTGCAGGTAATGAGTGCAACATTGTTTTCGAGTAGTTTTGCAATTGCCGATTGCGAGATCGTGATTTGTGGGTGGTCGAGCAAGATCACCCCAATATCTTCTATCGGAGCCTGTTCTATGCGTTCATCGATCTCTCCGCGAAACGAAATAACAAGTTGCTCGTTCTTCGCCGAAAGATATGCAGGATTGCTAAATGATAGTATGCGCTTAATCATTTGATTGGTATGATCTCACCAAGCGTTGAAATACGAACTTTAACTGCGTTGAGTGTAGATATACTTTTCCGAAAAGCGATTCCAGGAATGCGGTCATTGGGATCTGCTCCAGGATTTATGTGTATTGCGAGTCCGATAACCCCATTCTTATCAAATTTCTTAACGATAAACAACTTCGTCATCAGACCTAATTTGTCTGTGAAATCAATCTCATCGGGGTGATTCTCGTATGTAACAACGAGGTCGCCTTGTTGCAAGACCATTTTGAGAAGATAGTTTTCATTCATAGTCTTGGGGAAGAGAGCTTCGCCTTTCAAAGAGCGTTGCGTTGCTTCAAAGAAATTGACTGTTTGGAATTTTCGTTTTCTTGTATCAGGGTGTTCATAAATGGCAATACAATAATTGTTGCCGGGTTTGACGAAGAGTTTTGGATTTAGGTTTGGTCGCAGCTGTATGAGTTGGCCAGCCGCACCAAAAATTCTGGCAGATTTGACGGGTATTGTTTTCTTACCGTCATTTGAAATCATATAAACGGGTAGCTTCATTGCCTCCTTTATCTTCGATTCGCCACCATTAGCATTGATATGATCTCTAATAATTTTTTTAATTGCAGGATCAACAATACTTTCAACCTGCTTCATTTTATCGAACGAAGCAAGCGATTTTCTGACAACAAAGCGAAGTGTTCCGGTGACGGGTTCTTGGATTTGCCCCCAGACGGTATCCTCATGCAGGGGTCCGCGAGGTGCACGGCTTGATTCTTGAATCTTCTGATTCCCCGACCGTGAGTGAACATACTTATTGACTTTCTTTGTAAGCAATCGTTTTTTTGATTTGAAGGCAATAAGCAACTGATTAACCTTTTGTTCAACTTCTGAACGGTCAAAAGCTTGCGGGAAGTCGTGAATCTTCAGTCTGCCATATTGGTCGGTTCGGCTTGAGAGATTTGCTGCTTCCGGTCTATTTAAGAGGTTAATATAATAGTCGGTAGTATTTGCAATGATGAGTGCATCAATGGCATGATGACGGCTGTCATCACGATTTTTATCCTCAGAGCCAAGTAAATTATTCAGTGCCCAATGTTTGCGGAGCAAGGCAGTAGCCGAACCGCCAATTGTTCTGACATCATAGCAAATTGTTTTGAGCATCTTTCGAGCTTCACGAGCAATGTAACCTGTGTCTTCAAGTTGCCCTGGTCTGAAGCCCTCTTTATTTATTTCCGTTGTGTCAATTAGGCGCTTGAATTTGGATTCGGGGAAGTCTTTGATCCTGGATTTAAATTGTTGCCACCTCTGCTCATCTAAGCCAAAATATTCATAGGGTGTTTTATTGCCTTTGTCAATATTGACTTCAGCTTCGCACAGGACAAAATTCATATATGAGTTGTCCATTGAGCGACGTTGGGGTATAATATGATCAACTTGGATTTCGGGGGTAAAGAGCTTTTCCTTTGGAATAGGGTTGCCGGTATATGGTGAAATCATATTGCATTCTTCCCAGAGCAAGTACTTTCGTATTTGTGCTTCAGAAATACTTTCAGCAGACCAACCCCATCCTTCGCGGATAAGCTCTCGGACAGATTGTTTTTTCTCATCTCTGTTCTTTTGATTTTTCCGTATTTCCGTTCTTCCTTCGGCAGTTTTTTTAAGGTCTCGAACTAACTCCAATCTGATAGTATCAGGTCTTCCGTGCTTATCAATGATTGCGTTTACAAGTCTTGCGGTTGCCGCAAGCGACTGGCGTACAACAGGGTTTCTACTTTTTTCAATAAAATCTTTCCTCTTGCCGGAATTACGCTCAATTCTATCTTGTAAGATTCGGTCCGGGTTATCAAGTATTTGGTCTTGAGAATGATGATAGCCCGCCAAACGACAGGCTTCATCATAGGTATTCCCGTCTTTCATAAACGGAAGAATGTTCTTGATGGCTTTTGTACTGAGACTGCCATATCCATCTTCTAAGTTTATTTTTGAATATGCACTAGACTGGGCTGGTGTCAAATTGAAACCTTCTACCGCATATTCCTCAAGCCATTGATGGTCTGCCGCAAAATAAACAGTATGCCAAAGCCGTTTTAGTTGTTCCGGATTCTTTGACTCAATAACATCTTGCCCGAGCGCGTTCGCGAGTTTTGCAAGCGTTGTATTGCCATAGAGCATATCAATGACTTCGTTGAATATGGCTTTCGATTCTAATTTTAAACACTTCTTTACTTCTGTTTTTGTAACTTTGCCTTTATACTTTAGATAAGTTACCAGTTGCTCCCGTTCACTTGGGGTTAAAGGTTCAAAGGTTCGTTTGCTATCAGTTACTGTTAAATTCAGTACACCCTGCCACATCCTCATCTCCTGAAATTCGATTGAGCTTTTTGGTGCGGTTCGTTTTTGAGGTTCTAATGTGCAAAACCCAACCAAGTGTTTTTGCGATTTTAATGGGCGTTGGTAATACAGACAAAAATCCCTGATCTGGATTTTTTTCTCTTCGGTTAATATATTCGGGTAAAATTTCGCTTGTGTATCCCAAATGAGATTAAACTCATCAACATAGAGCTTGCGATATATAAGTTGATTCCGAATTGGCTTTATTGGCTCGTTTGGATTATGCCAGTTCTCAATGTTTGTAGTGTCATTAAATAAGCTATAGAAATATTCGCCTACAGTTCGAAAATTTGCGGTTATGAAGCGCATTTTATCTTCCAAAGTCTGCTTATATTCTGTTAGCTTCTTTTTGTCGTCTTCGGAGCCGCTTCGATCTTCTTTCTTGTTGCTTTTAAAGCCTCGTCGTTGGTTAAGATGCAAGATGATTCTTCCAAGTTCTGAAAGTTTAATTTGTCCATCCAGCGCACGAACTCGCAAACCAAATAATTCAGGTGCTGTTAGCCACATTTCATTCGATGGCAACATATCCATTTCGCCTAGGATACGAATCAGTTTCGCTCGGCGTTGCTTATATCTATCATATCCTTTACGCATCCCCCGAAAACGTGTTCTCTTTTGATTTTGTGTTTCCTTGTCGTTATCGTCACGACCGGCAGGAAAAATAACAACACCCATATCAACGAGTGTACTATCATTCATCATTGCCCATCCGATGGAGTTTGTTCCGATGTCTAAACCAAGCGTTGTTGCCATATCACATAGAATAAGGTTTATGAGTGCACTTACATTTAAAGGCTAAATTACGACTTTCTTTCAATTAGGATTAAAAAATCGTATATTTGTAGTTCATTCTGAAAGCTTATCACAATAAAGATTATTCTATAGGTGATTTCACCTACGCCCCAGTTCCGAAAGGTTCTCGGGCTTTTTTTTTAGACAAACGCTAAATAAGCTCAACTTTTAATAACTCCCTCTTCTTCTCCGTATTTTTGACGAATGAAGAATATCGTATTAATACTGATGCTCGTTATTATTCCGACGAGCTTTTTTGCACAGGGGATGCCGATCGATAGTTTATTCGACCGGTTGTCGCAAACGTTTAGTAAAGAACAGCTTGCTTCGCTTCGCGATGCACTGCCTATTCGCTATGACGACCAGCGGGTATGGGGCTTGGCAATTGGCGATTTCTCCAACGACTCACTCCCCGATCTGGCGATTTCTCTCTATGATATAAATTTTAATACCAGAAATGTAAAAGTTCATTTGCTCCGTAGCGAAGGCTCCCATTTTACCGATGTATTCCAAAAAGACTACTCGTATCTCGAGACTCCGATAGAAGTGGGGCTTTCGATCGAGGGGGCAGTCGTATCGATATTACAAAAGTTTGATGAGTCTCATTGGCGCCAGGAAGGTTATACCGTCTATGCCGGTGATGTGATCTCGATCGATGAACTTGAAACGCAAAAAGAAGATATTCCTGCCCTCATGGGTAAGAACAAAGCAATGGCTCACGATCTGTATAGAAATTTTGAGACGTTGATGACCAAAGAAAGTTTTTATTCGACCAAGGATAATCTGACAATGCAGAAGTCGTTGTTTTATACATTCCCTGCCTATAGCCGGTTGCGATATGTCTATCCTGGCTATGGTCGTGATATGAGGGATACGTCTTCGGCATTTATCGTCAAAGGAAATATTTTTCGTCGCGATGCGAAAGATCTCTCGATCGGCAGAGCGTTAGCGGCATTTGATGATGAGTATCTGTATTTCTCGATCACTGTTCGCGACGACCAGGTTTGGGGTGGCGATCAGAAGCAAGAACGCAATGATCGGGTCACACTATGGTTTGATGTCTTCAAGGGTGATAGTCGTTACCTGACAAAACCAAAGAAGGGCACGATACCGCAATTTAGAACCGAGACCGACTCAACGATCTATAGTGTAACGTTTGCAATGCCCGCTGTACTGAGTCAAACACCGAACGTCACCGTTTCGAGTGCCGCCACCTTTACCGATCAGCAACGCGAAGCAACAAATGAGATCAGAGCAACAATTGTTCGCGATACTGCCGATGGCGTCGTGAGCGGTTATACGCTCAAGGCAAGAATCCCATTCTCCTACCTTGGCTATCAGGCTAATCCTATCACCGCGTATGAGAATCGTCTTGCCGAATCGCAATTTGGCGATGGCACCGCAAAGAAAAAAGCAACCGATGAGGTCACTCTCGACCACAATGATTTCCCGATCATCGGCTTTACCACTGTGGTGACCGATGTCGATGATCCTACACATTCAGAAGAGATCACCCAGCAGGCAACCAGTGATTTCCGACCCGATAACCCATCAACCTTTGGTGAGTTGATCCTTATCCCGACCGGCACGTTCTTTGGTGAGGTGTACCCAACCTACACAAGAGTATTGACCGATGATTTGATCAAAGCGGGATATTGATCCGATCTGTTGCGAACAACTTCTCCCGATAGCTCGTGTTGTATCGTTATAGAAAGAACACTATGATACGGTTAATTTTATTTCTCATTCTCTTCGCATCAGTTGCGCAAGCGCAATTGATCTCGCAAGAGCTAAATGTCGCGCCACAGTTTCATTCGTATTATGATTCTGCGCGAACACTTAACTTGCCAAAAGGCTTTTTGATCAATGTGTATTATGTAGGAGCTTTAGAACGACCACGCTATATGGCTTTCGATGAGAGTGGCGTTTTGTATGTCGCTGATATGGGAGCGAACCATATCTTCGCATTGCCCGATTTGAATGGTGATGGGATCGCCGATACGATCATTACCGCAACACCTCAGGTAGATTCGGCGCATAGTCTTGTGTTTTACCACAACTCAATGTATGTTGCCGAGCCTACGCGAATTCGGAAATTCCGCGATACTGATAACGACGGATATTTCGAAACCGAAGACCCATTCATCACCAATATTCCATCTCGAGGACCATACGATCATTTTACTCGCACGATCATTCTTGATAGCATCAATAACTATTTTTATGTGAGCGTTGGTGCATCGTGCAATGCTTGCCGTGATACAAACCCCGAGCGAGCAACGATCTTGCGCTATAATCTTGACGGAACCGGCAAAACCATCATCGCCACAGGATTACGGAATGCTCTTGGCTTAGCGATCGACCCAAAGACGGGTGCTCTGTGGGCGGCGAATGCTGATCGTGATAATCTTGGTGATGACATTCCGCCGGAGATGATCACGAAGATAGACTCGGGGCATTTTTACGGGTGGCCTTTTGCTTATGGGAGCGGTGTCTTTGTCGATCCCGCGAGCGATCCTGAGTATGAAAATCTGTTGCCATTCACAGGCAATGATTCAACAAAAGCTGAGGCGATGAGCCAACCGAAGATCAGCCTCGAAGCACATTCAACGCCGATGAGTATTCTGTTCTTACGAAATAATAATTTCCATAAATCGATACTCGCCGATGCTCTTGTTGCTGTTCACGGCTCAGCGAAAGGTGGCCGTAGTGTAGGAGTTGGGTATAAAGTTATTTCGATTCGCCAGAGCGACGCGAGCACTGATCAATGGGAAGCTCAAGATTTTTTGACGGGATTCCTGACTGATTCAATAGCATACAAATATTGGGGTCGTCCATGTGGCTTGGCAAAAGATGCATCGAATGTGATCTATCTCAGTTGTGACGCCGGTATCCCTGCCATTTATCGAATTGCGTTCGATCCTAACAACGCAGTACCGCACGACAACTATTCGACAGAAGAAGCATTAATAATTTCGCCTAACCCGGCTGAAGATCAACTCACAATACAGTTGCGATCAAACATACCTCTCAATAGTGAGCCGATCTATTTTTATAATATCCTTGGTTGCGAGGTATATAAACAGGTGCTTTCGGGGGATCGAACCACAATTGATATTTCAAGATTTTCCAGAGGCGAGTATTTTGTGAGGTACAACACTCATACAGCAAGATTTTGGAAACAATAGTCCTTTAAAATAAAGAACCGAGCTGTTCGCTCGGTTTTTTTGTGCGGGAGGGGGGACTTGAACCCCCACACCTTTCGGCGCTACCACCTCAAAGTAGTGCGTCTGCCATTTCGCCACTCCCGCGGTAAATTGGACACGGAAAACAGGGGTTGAGAGCCGCTCGTTCCCTCATCAAAAAATATAGATCACTCCATAGGTCAAGAACTATTACCCTGTATTTGTCTCTCCAATTTATTTTCTCACGGGTCTATTGAGAGAATAATAGTTATCGACACCACAATGGACAGAAGAACATTTTTACAACAACTCCGAGGCAAGCTTCCCGAAACCGAAGCAATCCCGATTCCTTCAAACACTACTCTTGTCGAGTGGAAACCCTCTCAGGATAATCCTTGGGATAGCAATGCTATCAATCATCTATATCATCGTCTCGGCTTCAGTGCGAGCTTTGATGATGTCGTTGCGGCTCAGATGCTCACTCCATCAGAGGTGATCGACCTACTGATGGATGATACACTACTGACCACAGGAGTTGCAGAGCCACCGCTAAAATATGAGCAGTGGATGTATGCAATGCCATATACCGGTCCGGATTATCCTATCGCTCATGCTGAGGATATACTTCAGCACGACGCAAAAACAGATATTCGAAATTGGTGGACGGTGCAAATGATGAAGAGCCAGCCACAGTTGCGAGAAAAATTGATGCTCTTCTGGCATAACCATTTTGTAGTTGAAGAGGTCAAAGTATATTTCGCTGTTCATTTTTGGCGCTACCTCGATTACCTCCGTCGTCATCCGTGGGGAAATCTATTACAGATAACGAAAGATATTACCATCATGCCCGCAATGCTCAAATATCTTGACGGGGTATGGAGTGAAAAAGACTCGATCAACGAGAACTATGCCCGTGAAGTGATGGAGCTCTTTACGATGGGTATTAGTGATAGAGATGGCAATAAGAATTATACTCAAGATGATATACGTAATGTCGCATTTGCGCTGACGGGTTGGCGCTATCGTTTTGAAGAGCCATCGCCGAATGTATTACCACCATACTTCGCCGATTACTATTTTGATTTTAATACAAAGCGGTCCATCTTTGGTGCTGACGCTAAGATATACGGTCTTGCCGCCGCAAAAGACTCACGGATCGAAGCCGACGTGATCGATCTGATGTTCGAGAAGCGCGGAAAATCGATCGCATGGAATATCGCAAAAAAAGCGTATCATAATTTCGTGTATATGGGCGACCTGCCTCCAAGTAGCAACAATCTTATTCAAGAACTTGCCGATACGCTGATCGCATCACATTGGGAATTGAAACCGATGTTTGCAAAACTCTTTAAGAGCGAGCATTTTTTTGATCCTATTCATCGCGGCGGTGCTATCAAATCACCGTATGAATTTATGATCAGTGTTTGTCGAAAAATGAATGTCCCCCTGACCGAATATGAAGCAGGTAGTTTTTGGTATTTCGGAATGGACACGGGGCAGTTTCTCGGAAAACCACCGAACGTCAAAGGCTGGAATGGCTATCGCGACTGGCTCAATACTGCGACGCTCCCCAAACGAATTAATGACATCGTTCGTGATCTTATTCTTAATGGCTGGATAAAAGGTCAGTTGATCAATCCGCATAACGGAGCGCCATTTGACGGTATTCCATATACCGATCAGCAAATAACCGATTGGGCAATGCAGTTTGATTCCTATCAGACTGATCTCGAATCCTTACTGGCTCAAATGAGCGATTTTCTGTTGGCAATGGCGCTCTCGTCCGACCGAATAAAAGAGGTTATTAATCGCGCTGGTATTTTACACATCTATGAATGGTATCGCTTAAACGACCAGGCAAGAGTGCAGCCATTGAGAAGATTGATCTATGAATTATTGAGTACCCCTGAATTTCAATTAGCATAACTTACCCCTATGAAACGCAGAGATTTCCTGAAGACCATACCACTCGGAGTAGCGGCTACGACGATCCCGTTTATGCTCGGCTCGCGAAAAGCAGAAGCGTTTTTGAACTCACCACTGCTAAGCGCACTTTCGAATCCACTTGATAATAACGACCGTGCATTAGTCATCATCTTTCTTGAAGGTGGTAATGACGGCCTTAATACACTCGTCCCATTCGAAGATCCGTTGTATGACAAGAACAGAAAAAATCTGGGCTTTACCACATCGCAAGAAAAATCGCAGTTGACATTTAAGGTCCGACCTGATCTGGCATTCAACCCGAATATGAATGCACTTGAGCCACTGTGGAAAGAAGGGAAGATGGCGATCATCCAAAATCTTGGTATCGAAAATCCGGATCTTTCACATTTCCGTGGGCTCGAGATCTGGAATTCTTCGAGCGACTCCGATCTGATCATCCCGACAGGTTGGGCAGCCCGATATTTACAAACACTCTATCCCGATTACCCGAATACATTGCCTACCGATCCGGTGGCAATTAATATGGGGACACTCGGAAGCCAAATATTTCGAGGAAGCGCGTCAATGGTTGATGTGCAAGTGCCTAATCCTCTCACCTTTACAGCTGCTGCAAATATTGGTAGTGATCCGTTGCCGAATACAGAAGGTGGCAACGAACTTGGTTTTGTGCGTGAGATCGTGAATATTTCAAATGTCTATGCAAAAAGATTTGCCGAGCTATTCCCAGCAAGTGCTCAGAGCACCGTCCAATATCCCGATACCGATTTTGCTCGTAACCTTCAGCATATTGCATGGTGCATAAAGTCCGGGATAAAAACGAAAATTTATTTTACAAATCTTATCGGTTTTGACACGCATTTCAATCAACATTCGAAAGAGACCGACTTTGGCGAAGGTCACGGCTTGCTACTGCGAATACTCTCACAAGCACTGGCCGCATTTCAGCGCGATCTCGAGGGCTTGGGCATTGCTGACCGCGTCGTGACAATGACGTATTCCGAGTTCGGACGTCGTGTGAGTGAAAATGGCGACTTCGCAAGTGGCACCGATCACGGAAGTTCTGCGCCGCATTTTGTCATCGGCACTTCGGTCAATGGCGAGCTCTACGGTCATCATCCCGATCTGGCAACACTCGATAAAAATGGTGATCCGACCAACGAGTTCGAATTCCGCCGTTACTATGCCGCAATGCTTGGTGATTGGTTTGGGGTTGATGAGTCGCTTCGGACATCGATCCTTAGTCCCGGAAGAAATCACGACCCTTTCGATATAGCATTCCCGATCAACGGGACTCCGAAGACAGGGCATCTTATTGATAGACTGAAAACATCAGTTGCAAAGCCACAAAATAGTGCAATGCCATTTTCTATCGCTGTTTCTCCGAATCCTGCCGATCGGGTACTGACGGCACAGTATATCTCATCAACAAATGCTCCGATAGAGTTAGAACTCTTCGATCTCCGTGGCAGAAGTATTCAACGATTTGTAAGATCTGCCTCGATCGGCATTGAATATCAGAGTTTCGATACTCATTTATTACCGGCAGGGGTCTATTACCTCCACATACGTTCAGGTTCGAATGCAGAAACGGCGAAGTGTATCGTGAAGCATTGAGGTAGTAAGTAACGACCTTTTCGGTGCAATTCGGCGTTAATGCGGTTCGAGGTAATAATTTGAATCAGTGAGAAGACTACTCCACGCCGAAATACAAAGCACCAGACTTGAAGAAGCCGAGGCAGCAATGCCAACCGGGCGTTTTCCGGTTATTGCGATATTAGATAATATTCGAAGCTTATATAATGTCGGCTCGATCTTTCGTACTTCCGATGGCGCAAGGATCGAGGCACTCTTTACCGCAGGCTACACCCCCCATCCCCCCCGCAAAGAGATCGAGAAGACGGCACTCGATGCAACACGAACGATCCCCAATCAGCATTTTAATACGGTTGCCGAAGCCATCATCGAAGCTAAAAAACGAGGCTTTCATATCGCTGCTCTTGAGCTTACCGAGCAAAGCAAGTCGGTCTATGACCTGAAGCAATCAGATTTCCCGCTTGCAATTGTTATTGGCAATGAGATCACTGGGGTGAGTGATGAAGCGTTAGAGCTTTGTGATCTTGCGATTTCTTTGCCAATGCTCGGAGCAAAGCATTCGCTCAATGTTGGGGTTGCCTATGGTGCGGCGCTTTATCAATGTCTGAGTGTTTTTCAGCATGAGTTAGATCGGTTCATACCGGTGACAAGATCATAAGAACGCAACCGACTCCGTTGCTTTATGGTTAATCTTCGTTGATGCAAACCGTTGCCAAAACCTCGACCATCAAACTGCCACAATTGGCAGTGATAAAACTTGCCTTGCTGGTCATTTCCGTGTTGGTAGTGATCGGAGTGCTCATTTATAATGATCGTCTGGTCGAACAATTAAAAGTACGCGAGCAACGTGTGGCTCAGCTCCTGGCCTCATCGCTTCGTTATTTTCAGAACACGGATGACTTCGATGCAACACTCTATCAGGACGTTGTTGATTACGTTCGGAATTCTGGGGTGCCGATGATCATCACTGATCGCGATAACGAACCGAGCTATCAAGCCAATACCTATCGACAGTTCAATATTAATATTCCTTTTGATACGATCATTCCCAAACAAGAACGCTTAGCGTTTCTTAAAAAAGAGATCGTGCGGATGGATAATGTATATAAGCCCGAACGCATTACCTATACCGATCCCAAAACAGGCGCGCTGTCTGTAACGAATTATATCCATTATGGAGACAGTATTATTCTTGCCCAGATCGAGCGGATGCCGCTTATCGAATTGCTGCTCGGTATTGTGGTCGTTGTGATCGGGTATTTAAGTTTTGCGTATTTAAAGCGCAGCGAGCAGTCCAATATTTGGGTCGGGATGTCTCGCGAAACAGCGCATCAACTCGGCACTCCGCTTTCGAGTTTACTCGGCTGGACGGAAATGCTTCGCCTGAGTATGAATGAGCCCCAAGAAGTAGCGAAGATCGCCGATGAGATCAACAAAGACATTGAGCGTCTCAATCGTATTGCAACAAGATTTTCGAAGATCGGCTCGAAGCCTGATCTGCGCGAGCATAATGTCGTCTTAGTCGTTTCGGGAGTAATGGGTTACCTCGAAGATAGAATGCCGAAGCTGGGGAATGCGATTGCGTTCTCGCTCGAAACCTCTCACGACGAAATTCCTGTGATGCTCAATCGTGAACTGTTCGAATGGGTATTAGAAAATTTGATAAAGAATGCGACCGAGGCGATCGAATCACAAAAGGGAAGTATTACGGTGAAGATCGACCACCAAGAAAAAAATAATCTTGTGATCATCGATGTTATTGATACTGGCAAAGGACTTGATGCGCGGCGCCGCAAAGAAGTATTCCGACCTGGTTATAGCACAAAGTCGCGTGGCTGGGGGCTTGGCCTGACACTTGCCAAGCGTATCATCGAAGAATATCATCACGGAAAGCTTTTTGTCAAAGAGTCTGCTGTTGGTAAAGGCACGACGTTTCGGATACGCTTAGCAAGTAAGAACAACGAATCAGTATAATTTTATTTAATGCCTCATCTCGAACTATCGCAACTCACCAAAACGTATGCAAGCGGCAGTGATGCCGTTCGTGGTGTGTCTTTTGCTGCAAAGCAAGGCGAGTTTATTGTGCTCGTCGGTCCGTCGGGTTGCGGAAAGTCAACAACGCTTCGTATGATAGCAGGACTCGAAGAAGCGACCAGTGGCGATATTTTGATCGACGGTAAACGTGTGAACGACCTGGCACCAAAAGACCGCGATGTCGCGATGGTCTTTCAGAACTACGCTCTCTATCCACACCTCAGCGTTTATCAGAATATTGCTTTCCCGCTTTCGATAAAAAAAACGAACAAAGAAATTATTGATAGCGAAGTACGGGCGGCAGCAGAACTTCTTTCTATCACTCGCCTTCTCGATCGCAAACCCAAAGAACTTTCCGGAGGTGAACGTCAGCGCGTCGCACTTGGTCGGGCAATAGTGCGCAAGCCACAAGTATTTCTCTTCGACGAACCACTTTCGAATCTTGATGCCGCTCTTCGTACCGAAATGCGAGCAGAATTGAAATCGCTCCAGCAGCGTCTTGGCACGACGATGGTCTATGTCACGCACGACCAAACCGAAGCCATGACGATGGGCGATACGATCGTGGTGATGAATAAAGGATTGATCGAGCAGACCGGCTCGCCGCGAGAAGTGTATGAGACACCCAAAACCGCATTTGTTGCAAGATTTCTCGGCTCGCCGACTATCAATATGATAAAAGGCACTCTGAAGACGATCGCTCAACAGACAACCTTTACTTCCGGAAATCTTTCTATTCCTATTGCTGGAGTTTCAGTAGTTGATAGTAAGGAAGTGTTCTTGGGAATTAGACCTGAGTCGTTTATGGTTGGTAATACGACTGAGAGCAATGCCACAATAGATGGCAAATTGTTGTTGGTTGAACGGCTGGGCGGTGTGACTCATTGTTATATTGAATATCCTTCTGCCGAGCGCGGTAAAATTGCCGCAACGCTTGTTCATCACCAGATCAAACCGCAGATCGGTGATCGTATGACTGTTACCGTTCCAGAGCAAGGGTTGCATATATTTGATGCGGCAACTGGTTTACGTCTATAGTTATTTATTATTATTCGTGTGAGCCTATGTTCACATGTCATTCATCATAGAGAGAAAAAATGGAAACATCATTACACCCGTTGTTTCAGCATCCCACAAACCGCGTATCGGTTTTTGTTGATGGTGAAAATGCCTACTACGCCCAGCGCTCGTTGGGATGGTTCTTCGACCCACGCAAGTTACTCGAATATTTCTCAGAAGGTGCAGCCATCGGCGATGCGTTTTGGTATGCTTCGCAAAAAATGCCGCCCGACCCACGCGAACAACGTTTTTACGGCTACCTCAATCATGCCGGTTATACGGTCCGTGTAAAGTCGATCAAATATTTTCGTGATGAAATTTCCGGCGAGCTTACTCGTAAGGCAAATCTTGATCTCGAAATGGCGATCGATCTCTTCACGACCATTGCGCAATACGACACAGCTGTGCTCGTGACCGGTGATGGCGATTTCGAACGAGCAGTCGAACTCTTGCGGAGTTATGGTAAACGAGTGATCGTTGCTTCGACCCAAGACACCGTGGCTCGCGAACTTCGCAATGCCGCCGGTAAACACTTTTTCGATCTTGCTGAGATTCGCTCATTCATCGAGCGTTTCACCGCCGCCGGCGACCAGTTTCAGCGCGAGGACGTGATACACCAAGTTGCACCATAATAGAATTATTGCAGTCACGGGCTCTGACTGCCGAATATCATGCCCGCCAAGACAACGCCTACAAAAAAAGTGAAAAAAGCATCTGCCGCTCCTGTTTCGACAGGAGTGGTAGATGGGTTTTTGCCTTCTTCAAAAAAACCGATCATCATTCGTGGTGCTCGTGTGCATAATTTGAAGAACGTATCGCTCGAACTTCCTCGAAATAAATTTATTGTCTTTACCGGAGTCAGTGGCTCGGGCAAATCATCGCTGGCATTCGATACGCTTTATGCCGAAGGGCAGCGCCGATATGTCGAAAGTCTTTCGGCGTATGCGCGGCAGTTTCTTGAGCGAATGCAAAAGCCCGATGTTGACGCGCTGATTGGTATCAGCCCTGCTGTCGCGATCGAGCAAAAGACGCTGATCCGAAATCCGAGATCGACCGTCGCAACACAAACCGAGATCTATGATTACTTGCGTGTTCTCTATGCGCGCATCGGCATTACGTTTTGCTCGCACTGTGGTACGATCGTTCGTAAAGATACACCCAGCAGTGCTGTCCGGCATTTAGCCGATCAATTAAAAGACGGCGATAAATTTTATATTCTCTTCCCGATGAATCGCCACCAAGAGCATTCATTGGAAGATGAATGGGCGAACCTCAGAGCGCAAGGATTTTTTAGAATTACGATCGCAGGTCACGAGCGTATTCTTGAACTTTCGGAAGAACCGCCGAAGATGATCGCTGCGGAAAATGTTCGAGTGCTCATTGACCGTCTTATTTGGCGAACCGGCGATGCTGAACTTCGTTCGCGTATCGTCGATTCATTCGAAGCATCATTTCGCGAAGGCAAAGGCACGGCGATCGTTGCCAAACTCAATAGCGACGGCTCGACGGCAGAGTTTCGATTTAGTGATCGTTTCGAATGCGCAAATTGCGGCATCCCCTACGAAGAACCCGAGCCGAGACTATTTGCATTTAACAGTCCGTACGGAGCCTGCCCCGAGTGCGAGGGTTTTGGACGTGCTGTTGGTATTGATATGAATTTGGTTGTGCCCGATAGATCAAAGTCTCTCCGTCAGGGTGCAGTTGCGTGTTGGACAGGCACAAAATTTTCGAGCTACCTGCACGATCTCGAACGAATTGCCAAACAAGCAAACGTTCGTATGGACATACCGTACGCGACGCTAAGCGAAAAAGAACAGAAGGTTGTTTGGGATGGCTTTACTCCAGGTTTTAAGGGGCTGTCAGGTTTTTTTCACGACCTTCAGACGCAAACCTATAAACTTCATTTTCGAGTTATTCTTTCTCGATACCGAGGTTATACAACGTGCCCGGTTTGTCATGGCTCTCGCTTGCGACCGGCGGCATTAAATGTAAAAGTAGTTGATAGGACGATCTTCGACATAGTAAAGATGACCATTCGCGAAGCTCGCGAACATTTTGATACGATAAAATTATCAGCGCATGAACTGAAGATCGCCGTACGGGTGATCGAAGAAATTACCAAGCGTTTGCGATATCTTGATGACGTTGGTCTCGGATATATCACGCTCGGGCGACTGTCGAACACACTCTCCGGCGGCGAGTCACAACGTATTCAACTCGCAAGTTCGCTTGGTGGCGCACTTACGAGTACACTCTATGTCCTCGATGAACCAAGCATCGGGTTGCATCAAAAAGATAGCGAGCGTTTGCTTGGGATACTACATCGTGTTCGCGATCTCGGGAATACCGTTATCGTCGTCGAGCATGATGAAGATATTATCCGTGATGCTGACTATATCGTGGATTTCGGTCCGAATGCTGGCGAGCACGGGGGCGAGATCGTTTTTTCAGGTACGTTACCGGAAATGCTCAAAGCAAAACCCGACCGTTCATTGACCGCAGGGTATTTGACGGGCAAGAAAGTGATTCCTATCCCGAAGAAGAGACGTAAAGTAAATCCGAAACTTTCGATACGCATCAACGAAGCGTCGGAAAATAATCTGAAGCATATCGATGTCAGCTTTCCCGTAGGTGTGTTTACTGCCGTGACGGGAGTTTCCGGATCAGGAAAATCTACATTGCTTCACAACTGCTTGTATTCCGGACTTCGAAAAGAAAAAGGTGAGCCCGTAACGGATCTTGGTGCTTATGGCGCAATACACGGGGCAGAGTATGTTGACGATGTGGTGATGATCGATCAAACTCCGATCGGTAGAACCCCACGCTCGAATCCTGCAACATACGTAAACGCTTTCGATCATATTCGTGAGGCTTTTGCAAGAACGGTTTATGCAAAACAAAGAAATTTACAAGCAGGATATTTTTCATTTAACGTGCCGGGTGGTAGATGTGAGACTTGCCAGGGCGAAGGATATGTAAAAGTAGAAATGCAATTCCTTGCCGATATGTACTTGCTTTGCGAAACGTGCAACGGCTCGCGCTATAAGCAAGAAGCACTTGAGGCGACGATCAACGGTAAGAATATCGTTGATGTCTTGAATATGAATGTATCGGATGCACTCGGATTTTTTGGTGAATATAAACGTGTGGCTTCCAGATTAAAAAGCCTTGACGATGTTGGGCTTGGTTATATTAAATTAGGTCAACCGGCGAATACACTTTCCGGAGGCGAAGCACAGCGCATTAAACTTGCGACCTATCTTACCGATCAAGATAAAGATAATACGCTCTTTATTTTTGATGAGCCAACCACAGGTTTGCATCTTGATGACATTGCAAAACTTCTTACGGCCTTGAATGCACTGGTCGATGCCGGTAATACCGTCATGGTGATCGAACATAATCTTGAAGTGGTCAAGTGTGCCGATTGGGTGATCGATATGGGGCCCGGCGCAGGTAGCGAGGGCGGTGAAGTTGTTGTTGCCGGCACTCCGGAGCAAGTTGCCGATTCGAAAAAATCATTTACGGGCGCCTATCTCAAGCGTCTGCTCAATGCCTGAGGCTTCACATACAACACACCGAAAGATCCTTGTTATTGCCGGCGAGCCTTCCGGCGACCGTCTTGCAGCGCGAGTGATATCAGAAGGGAATCTGCTTGCTGCATCGCGTGAGACCAATATAGAATGGTTTGGTATCGGCGGAGAACAATCGAAAGCACAAGGACTCAAGTGTTTTTACGATACGAATCAAATGTCGGTCGTTGGTTTTCTTGAAGTTGCAAAACGTTATTCTTTTTTTAAGCGAGTGTTCACTGAAATGGTAGCGCTCCTCGATAATGCCGCCACAAAACCCGATGTGATCTTGCTTGTTGATTATCCCGGATTTAATATCCGCTTCGCCGCAGAAGCGAAGAAGCGTAATATTGAAGTAGTCTATTATATCAGTCCGCAAGTCTGGGCATGGAAACCATCGCGAGTAAAGAAGATCGTTAATAGTGTCAGCCGAATGCTGGTAATATTTCCGTTCGAGAAGGAAATATATCTCCGTGCAGGTTTAGCAAACACAGAATTCGTCGGTCATCCGTTATTAGAGATCATTGATGAAGAGCGGAAATTATTTTCAACCCGAGAAGCATTTGCATCGAAATATCATCTTGATCATTCAAAACAATGGCTTCTGATATTTGCGGGGAGCCGCAACGAAGAAGTGCGACGTCATCTCGATATTATGACTGCCGCAGCAATGACCCTTGCTTCGGATATTAACATACAACCGATCATCGTCGAATCTCCAAACGTATCAGAAGAACATTACAGATCACTTTCACAAAATATTGCACGATTTCGAAATGCTGAGGATGTGCATCAGTTGATGTATCATAGTGATCTTGGTATCCTCAAGAGTGGCACGACGACTCTCGAAGCGGCTCTGCTTGGGTTGCCGGGGGTTATTTGTTATAAGACGAGTTTCCCAACATATTGGATGGCACGGATGTTAGTGAAGCTGAACTATATCGGCTTAGCAAACATTGTGCTCGGCAAGATGCTTTACCCGGAATTATTGCAAACGGATATGACGACCAACCACATCGTTCGAGAAATATTAAAGATCAATGGTGAAAGCACCGTCTTTAAAAAGGAACTGGCAAATATTCGTTTGATGCTTGAGAGTGAAAATGCTTCACCTTCGAAAACAGTAGCTTCTTATCTTATTTAACATGATCGAGCGTATCGTCCCGAAAGGGGTTTCACTGCTGGTCCGCACATTGCGGTTCAAGTTCGAGGGCGAGCCATTGCCAGATCGGGCCGTGGTGGCTTTTTGGCATTCAAGGATGATCGCCGGTTGGTGGACTTCGAAAAAAAATGCACTCGCGATGGTTTCTAAAAGTAACGATGGCGATGCTTTGGCAAGTCTTCTTTTGAAATGGGATTATCTCCTTGTTCGCGGCTCATCCAAAAAGGCTGGGCTCGAGGCGCTGAGCGATGCGATAGAATTAGTAAATGATGGCAAGGCAACACGTCTGGTGATGACACCTGATGGTTCGCGCGGACCTCGTGAAGTGTTCAAACGAGGAATATTTATTGCGGCGATCGAACTGGATATGCCTCTTTTTTTTCTTGAGATCACTTATAGCTCGAAGATCACCTTGAATAAAAGTTGGGACTGGTTTCAAATTCCCTTACCGTATTCAAAAGTGTTGATCAAGACTCATCAACTGAATGTAAAAGATTTTACGAATGACCGTGAAGAGCAAGCGATGTTTCTTCAACAGATCTCGAAGCCGTTTGCTGAATGTTGATCGACCTCATCAATCCTTATGCTTGGGGTATGCGCTTGCGAAGAGCGCTTTACCGGAGTGGGTTTTTTAGATCATCTCGTGTTGACATTCCAGTTATTGCTATCGGTAATCTTTCAACTGGTGGGACCGGCAAAACACCGCTGACACTCTATCTGACTTGTATTCTGGAAGAAAAATATCATAAAAAAGTCGGTATTGTCTTGCGTGGATATAAACGAGAAACTTCAGGACAGATCATTGTGCAATCTCAAGGAACATTGCTTGCATCGCCGGCAGAAAGTGGAGATGAAGCACAGTTGTATGCAAAAGAATTTCCGAAGAGTATTGTTATCTGTGACGAAAACCGTGTCCGTGGCACACAAAAAGCAAAAGAACTTGGTGCCGAAGTAGTATTGCTTGATGATGCATTTCAGCACCTTCGTATTAAACGTGATCTGAATATTCTCCTGGTCAATGCACTCGAAGGGCTTCCTGCGGTTCTTCCATTTTCAAAAGGCAGAGAAACTATCACGGCTGCTTCTGATGCTGATGTGATCATCATTACGAATGCCGATAATGCGAAAGCAGGATTGCGAGCCTCGCTAAGTTCTGCAACATCGAAGCCTATACTTTGTTCAAATATCGAGATCGCCGGCTTTGAAAACCTCACCGATCCTCATGCAGACATTACACATCTTTCACTTCATCACCAAACAGTGTTAGTATTATCCGGGCTTGGTAACCCCGAAGCATTTGAATGTTCGGTGTTCCCATTGGTGAAAGGCCTTGTATCATACCGCCTTCCCGACCATGCAAATTATGATACTGCGATAGTAGACGAGATCATTCAATTTGCAAAAAAGAACAATTGCACGAGCATTATTACGACGACAAAAGATGCGGTTAAATTGTTTGAGGTCTTTAAAAATAGTAATAGTACACCCGAAATACCGTTCTTGATCGCGCATTCTCAATTGGTGATCACTGATGGTAACGAACAACTTTTATTCTTGATCGAAAACGTACTGAAGACAACCAAATGAATATTACGATCGGACTGAGTTTCGCCCCAAAAGAAAGACCGAATACCCATTATTATGTAGATGCGCTAATGCACGCTGCATCAGTACAAGATGTCACTCTAGAAGTTATTGATCTCTTCACATCCCCACAAAGGATCGATGATGTCGATGGTATTCTGTTCACCGGTGGTGCGGATATTGACCCGATACGATACGGGAAAGAATCGGAGCGCGAATTTTGTGGCGAGATCAATCTCGAACGTGATAAAATGGAATTTATGTTTGCCGACAAAGCTGACCAACGCAAGCTTCCGATCATGGGGATTTGCAGAGGCTTGCAGTTATTGAATGTGCATTATGGCGGCACGTTGATCGTGGACTTGCCGAGAGCAGGGAAGTCCGATCACTCGAAGCTTGACGATGTTGATCGTCGTCACGAAGTTCATGTCGAAGCAGGTACACTCTTAAAGAAGATCACCCAACAATTAGATGCGCCGGTTTCGAGTGCTCACCATCAAGCGATCGACCAGATCGCCCCGGGTATGAAGATCAGCGCTCATTCATCCGATGACAATGTGATCGAAGCCTTTGAATGGGAAGACCTCCAACAGAAGCCCTATCTGCTGGCAGTACAATGGCACCCCGAACGTATGGATTTTGATGAAAGTCTTTCCGGAAATCTCTTCGAAAATTTCCTCTCCGAAGTTACGGCTCGAAAGATCCTTTCTGAGCGGATGAAAGCATCGTAGAGGAATTTTACCGAAACTACGGGGAAATTTTGTAACTTTGCACTCTAAGGTGTGTTCTGTTGAATTGATACATTAATATAGAAAATCACTAATGAAACTACGAGCTTTTTTATCAATCGTCCTCCTTTGTTGTTCTTTTACGATCGTTCTGGCACAGAATTTTTGGGAGCAAACCGGCGGACCGGCGAGTAATGTCGGAATCGAAGCATTCGGCAAGGGAAATGACGGATATGTCTATACGGCAACCAAAAACACCTTTTTTTGGTCAAGTAATGACGGTGCCAAATGGACACCTTCTTCAAAAATATTCACTGTTTCCAATACCGATGTGATAGCCACCGATAGCACCGGGAACGTCTATTTTGCTGATATCTCGAACGTCTATGCATCTTCTGACCATGGTGCTAACTGGAAAACGATTGGCAATGCAATAGGTGCAACTACGTTTTATGGGATCACCGTCAATAATAAAGATCACCTTCTGGTTGGGACATTCGATAAAGGTATTTATGCCTCAACTGATTATGGTACGACATGGAAGCAAAGTACCGACGGACTTCCCGAGCTTCCCGGCGTTGGAGGGCTCTATGCAATATTCCGGATCATCGCTTTGAACAACGGAACAATATTTGCTCTTACACAAGGGGGTGTTGTTCGTTCGACTAATGATGGTGCTTCATGGGTTATCGTCGGAGTTGAAACCTTGCCCGTCGGCTTAGCGACCAGTCTTTCATCGACATCAAGCGGGAAAATATTTTTAGCAACCGCTGATGGGCTTTACACATCAATTGACAACGGAGACACATGGATAAGTCAAAAAAATATGAACGGACTCAATACGAAGACGAGTCGTCTGGTTGCAACCTCCGATCTTAATGCCGAAGTGTTGATGAGCGCTGTCGATGGCTTGTGGTTCTCTAATAATGATGGTGTGAGCTGGAAAAAGATCAGAGATGCGATTCCGGACAACGCCGCAGTAGCCATTCTTAATGAACAAGGTAAATATTTAGAAGGTACTGATCGAAGCGGTATCTATTTTTCAAATAATGGAGGCGACTCTTGGAGTTTCCGAAACAATGGTCTGCTCAAGTCCGCGGTCACCACAATGGCCGTGAGCAATAAAGGGTATATATTTGCGCAGGCAGACGAAGATGTTTTTCGTAGCTCGAATTTTGGTGAGACGTGGCACACCGATGATACGCTCACATTCCAAAAGAATATACGGTCGTTGGCTGTTGCACCAAACGGAACAGTATTCGCCGCTGCGTATAATTATGGTTTGCTAACCTCGAGTGATAACGGACTGAGTTGGGGAGCAATAACAGGGATGATCGGCACCAATAAAAACCAATTGTCAGCACTTACTACAACCGCATCAGGCGTAATATTTGCTGGTGGCGACAACGGTGTTGTCTATCGCAGTGTGAATAATGCTGTCAGTTGGAGTATAAAACGTAATGGGATCACGCAGTCTCCGATCACGATACTGGTATCCAAAAAAGACGGTTCTCTTTTTGCCGTCAATGGAGATGGCGTCTTTCGTACAATAAATAATGGCGATAGTTGGGATACACTCCTCGGAGTGCCTTCAAATGTAGTGTCAATGGCAACGGACTCCGTCGGGACGATCTATGTTGGTCATTCGGGTGGTGTGGCATACTCAAATGATAATGGCAACACGTTTACGAATATATCGACGATCACCAATGTCATTGGTATTGCTGTTAATTCCGTGGGCACGGTATATGCATTAGGAAATAATGGTTTATTCTCGTCGACCGATCACGGCGCGAATTGGAAACTAATTGACGGCGGCTTAAATAATCTTGCGCCGATAAATTTGATATGCGATGGAAGCAATCGTCTCTATAGCGGTACCAGATCTGACGGCGTGTTTAGAAGTATGCCCACTGCACCGAGTTCAGTTTTCTCTTCGCAACAACATACTCCAACTGCAACCTTCGGTGATAACTATCCGAACCCGTTTGGAGCATCAACAACTATTCCGTATAGCGTTGCAAAATCTTCAGTCGTAGAACTTGATATTCTCGATCTCACGGGTAAGCTGATCACAAACCTTGTGAAGTCATACTTGATCGAAGGTGACTATAACGTAACGTTCGATGCCCATTCGCTTGGGCTTGCAAGTGGAGTGTATGTTTGCCGCTTACAATGCAATGGCGTGAGTGCTATAAAAACTATTTCGTATCAACGATACTAAAACCCGACGGTGCTGTATTTTAAAAAGAGTAGCCTTTTGGCTACTCTTTTTATATGATGTTATCTCTCCCTAGTTTTTTAGAATTAGGCTGAGTTGTATGAAACAAAACTCTCTTTGTTGGTGTCATTACACGCACACGCTACATTTGTGTGATCTCATAACTTGAACACTTCTTACATACTATGATAATTTTGGATATGCTTGCGATTTCAAATGCTAAGGTTTGTGCTTCAAGAAATTCAAGCAAACTTTCGTTCTTTTTCATCCTATTGCTCACATTGCTCAGTAGCACTAGTGACCTTTGGGCTCAAGATTATAACACTCTACATATCCCGGCTGCTCTATACGGAACAAACTTTAATCTGACGATTATTGATACCTTCAAACAAATACTTTCCGGCAACCAGACGATCACCGGCGGTATCAATGACGATTTTTGGGGACCCACGATCTTTGTCAATAAAGGTGACACGGTTCACATGAACGTGCTTAACAAACTCAATGATTCGACGACAATTCATTGGCACGGGATGCATTTGCCTGCGGTGATGGATGGCGGACCACATCAGATCATTCCGCCAGGGACATTGTGGCAGCCGTATTGGAAGATCACCAACAATGCCGCGACGTATTGGTATCACCCGCACCTTCATCAAATGACGCAAGCCCAGATCATTAAAGGGGTCGGCGGTTTTCTCATCGTTCGTGATACCGAAGAAGCAGCACTGCCACTCCCTCGGACATACGGCATAGATGATATACCACTGGTGCTGACGAGTCGCCGTTATCTCAGTAATAATCAATTCGATCTTACCAATATTTACGGTGATTATATGCTAACCAACGGTACACCGAATGCACAAGTAAGCCTTCCGGCGCAAGTAGTGAGACTACGAATTCTCAATGCTGAGGTGGAGCGTGGGTACGATCTTGGATTTAGTGACAATCGAACATTTTATGTTATTGCCAATGACGGAGGCCTGCTTGATGCACCGGTCGCCGTGACTCGATTAAAATTACTTGTTGGCGAGCGTGTTGAGATTCTTGTTGATCTCAGTAAAAATAGTGCTGGCTCTTCTGTAAACTTACAAGCATTCAACGGTGGACAACCGTTCGGTTTCCCGGGTGGTGAACCCGCCACTTCAGGAAATCTTGGCAGTTTGCTCAACAATACAACATTTACTGTTTTGCATGTTATTGTTGCTGCTCCAACTTCCGGAGCGATCACGTCGATCCCAAAGACACTGGTAAAAAATACCTATTGGACTGATGCTGATGTGACAAACTCACGTACTATTACAGTAACCGATCAGGGGCCGGGGACGCCATTTACATTTGATCATGTTGGATTCGTTTTCAATACTATTAACAAGACTGTGCCACTTGGTGCTATTGAGAAATGGACGATCACCAATAATAATACGTTTGGCCATGCATTCCATATTCATGATGTAGAATTCAAAGTGGTCTCAAGAAGCTCGGGATCGGTCGCCAACTATGAACAAGGATGGAAAGATGTGGTGTACTTGCCAAAGAGTGAATCGGTTAGTTTTATTGCAAAATTTGATGACTACTCTGATGCGATCCACCCGTATATGTATCATTGCCATTTTGCCGATCATGAAGATGGCGGAATGATGGGACAATTTGTGGTCGAAGGTAGTGCGGGAGTGAAGAATGCACCGTTGCCCGAGGTTTCCTATACGCTCTTTCCAAATCCGGCACTAAAAAAACTCTTTATTCAACTTGAGGATCCGCGCGTGGTGGTGTATTATATTACGATCACAACGATAAACGGTCGAACGGTGATGATGCTGCCACAACCCGATCTGAGCAATGGCATTGATATCTCAATGCTTCCTTCAGGCTCATATATTGTAAAGCTTATGGATAAAGAATCCAAACAAATTACCATTCGGAAATTCATAAAAGAGTAAGAGGATGATTCACTCTTCTATAATCATTTGGCTACTGATGGCGAGCTACGTTTCGGGAGTCGTGACCGATATTCCGAAAGAGTCGTCGCCAATTGGCAAAGAGATTCAAAACTTCCGTTTGCAAAACGTGGACGGCAAAGCCATTGGCCTTGAAAATTTTCCTCAGGCAAAAGGATTTGTGATCGTCTTCACGTGTAATCATTGCCCATTTGCGAAGCTCTACTCAAGACGTTTTAACGATCTTAGTGCGAAATATCGATCTCTGGGGATTCCGTTGCTTGCCGTGAATTCTATGGATACATCAGTATATGATGAGGAGCGTTTTGCAAATATGCAAGAACGTGCGAAAGTCGATCATTTTGAATTTCCATATTTGCAAGATCCACTGCAGACCGTTGGTAAACAATTCTCCGCCGATCATACACCTCAAGCATTTGTCATTTGGAAAGAAGCCGGCAAATGGATGATCAAATATAGTGGCGCAATTGATGACAACGGCAAACATCCTGAGAAGGCGACTCCATTCGTCGCCAATGCTATCGACGAACTACTCGCCTCAAAACCGGTGTCTCATCCGGAATATAGATCACTCGGTTGCGCAATAAATTATCGGGAATAATAAATGTTCTCACTTAAGATAGGTATTGTTCTTCCGCAAAACGAGTGCCAATGTTTTATTTTGGAAGAGTGACTCAATAACTTGCACGTAGGAGGAGTATTAACTGATACTCCTCCTGTGCGTATTTTAAGATCAAATTTTAAAACGTTTGCGAATGTCTTCGATCGTGTCTTTGGTTAGATCGTGAGTGATCTCTTTGGTGATCTTGGCCCGAATGCCTTTCTTAATTTCCTCACCAATTTTTTTGTAAATCGGCTTTGGTATAGCAAGATAATATTCGTCTGCAGGGGTATGAGTGATAACTCCTTCGATATCATGTGCTAATGCTCTGATCGATTTTTTTAGAAGTTCGCTTTTAAGGTTGTGCGCCTCACCACTTCCGTGCCGTGCACTTCGCGCATCACCCGATCCTCGAAACGAGCCTCGGCTATCACTGACTAACTCGCTAAGTTTTTTATGTGCATTGGTATAGACAACTCGCTTAATAAGGTCAGCTTTCCCTTTATGGACTGTTGAACGTTCTTTGATGTAGAATGCTTTGAGTATGCCGGTATCGGCAACGATCACAACGTAAGATTTCATAATGTATATATTTCCTAATAATTAAATTCGTCATCTCACCCTCACGATCAATCGTAAGTTTAAGATCGACGCAGAATCACAAAAAGGAACCGTTAACTCAGCTCTTTGGTGACATTGATAGTAAAGTTATTTTGCAGAGCACTAATTTGTTTTTCTCGCAAAAGATCAAAAAGCAATTGCCAGCAAAAGAATAATTCAGGTGTTCTCTCAATGTCTTCGCTGTTGTTTAACAACTATTTCTTGTTCATACTTTCCCATTCTTTCGTCGTATATACTTCAATATCTCAAACCAGAGGATACTGATGAGACCTCCTGCAATACAAAAGAAAATATCGTCAGCGTGGAGGATCGAAAAATGGAAGAGACGTTGAAGCGACGGGATATAAAGCACCGATGCTAATATGATCACTGTAGCGCCAAGAACACCGACAAGCGCGGTGTTCTTTTTTTTGAATGAAGCAATGATCGAATTGCTCCAAGAACGATTTGTCAAGATCAACCCAAGATTGCTAAAGACCAATGTAGCAAACGAAAGTGCACGCGCTTCATTTTCACCGCGTCCCAAATCGAGTATTATCACATAGATCGCAAAACAGATCGCAAGAGATACAACACCTTGAAGCAGACTCAGGTCGATCCTTTTCCAACTGAGTAATTTTTCTTTGGGGCCTCGTGGCGGTCTGAGCATCACACCGTCTTCTGCATCTTCGGCTTCAAATGCAACCGAGCATGCAGGGTCAATGATCATTTCGAGAAAAACGATATGCACCGGAAACAGTGCAATAGGCATTCCAAAGAGCAGAGGGAGAATGGTCATCCCTGCTGTTGGGATGTGAACAGCAAAAATATATGACATTGCTTTGCGCAAGTTTTCAAATATCTTTCTGCCATTGCGTATCGCCTCGACGATAGAAGCAAAATCATCATCAAGCACGACTAATGAAGATGCCTCACGAGCCACATCTGTTCCTCTTCCGCCCATAGCAATACCGATGTTTGCGGCCTTAAGGGCGGGCGCGTCGTTAACTCCGTCGCCTGTCATAGCTACGATCTCGCCATTACTTTTTAATGCTTGGACGATCGCAAGTTTTTGTTCAGGTAAGACACGAGCAAAGACCGAAATGTTTTTTATCTGCTGCCCAAGCTCTTGGTCTTGAAAAGACGCAAGTTGTGCTCCGGTCATAACAGCTTCGGGATCTTTAAGCCCGATCTGTTTAGCGATCGCAACAGCTGTGCCAGGGTAATCGCCTGTGATCATTACGATCTTAATACCGGCAGTATAACACTCTTTTACGGCCGCTGGTACAGACTTTTTCGGAGGGTCATATAATCCGACAAGACCAATAAGCTCGAAATGAAAATCATGAGGGTCATCAGGTAATACAGTGTTGTCTGTTTGTGATCTAGCAACTCCGAGAACACGCAAACCCCCGAGAGACATTGTCATTGCAAGTCTATGAACTTGATCAAGTTCGTCACCTTCGATATGACAAAGTTCAGCTATGGCTTCAAGCGCACCTTTTGCTGCGATGATCTGCATTGTCGAATCCGGCTGACTCCAAACATTTGTCACCGCAAGAAGCTCTCTTGAGAGAGGGTATTCCTTCGCAAGTTGCCAGTTTTTTGCAGGGTATGTATTTGCTTCAAAAAAGCGTGCGCCGGTCGAATGGATCGCCAACTCCATCGGATCATAAGGATTTTTCGGACTTGCAAGAATTGCAAATTCAGCAAGTAGAGAGAAATTCTCAGGTAATGCAGCCGACTCCTCGGTGATACGGAATGAGCTTTTGGTAGTCCGAAGTTCATGAACGACCATCTTATTCTCTGTGAGAGTACCTGTTTTATCAACACACAAAACGGTTGTTTGCCCAAGAGTTTCGAGCGAGGCAACTCTGCGAGTCAAAATATTTTTCTTTGACATCCTCCATGCACCAAGGGCAAGGAAGATGGTGAGCACGACAGGAAATTCTTCAGGGAGCACTGCCATGGCAAGGCTTAAACCTGAAAGTATTCCTTGAAGCCAGCCTCCACGTAATAGTACATAAAGGATCGCAAGAATAATACACAGTGAGCCCCCGATAACACCAAGGACTCGAACAAGTTGTTTTACTTCTTTTTGGATCTGTGTAGATTCTTGTCCAAGCAATGACAAACTCTTGCCGATCTTCCCCATTTCGGTATTCGAAGCGGTGGCAATCACCTCAGCTATGCCACGACCCTTAACGATAAGCGTTGAGCTAAATACTAATGGCAGATCTTCGCCTCCGGCTCTTGGAAATGGTGAAACCCTGTCCCATGCCGACTTTCTAACCGCTACTGATTCACCTGTCAAAATTGCCTCATCGGCTTCAAGTGAAGAAGTCCAGAGCACGGCGGCATCGGCAGGTACACGGTCGCCTTCTGAAAGAACAATGAGGTCCCCGCGGACAACATCTTTCCCAGGGATTCGTTTGCGTTGACCATCTCGAATAACAAGAGCACGCGGGCTCGAAAGATCGCGCAATGCCTCAAGTGCACGCTCCGATCTTCGTTCTTGATAAAAGGTAATACCGACCACGAGCAATGCAGAACCAAGAAGTATAAATGCTTCATTCGGATCGCCAAGAAAAAAATAGATACCACTGCATCCCAATAAGAAAATCAGCATTGGTTCGCTGAGGACACTGCCTGCAATAGCATACCAAGCTCGAGGCTTTGACGTCGGAAGTTCGTTAAATCCCTCTACCTGCAATCGGTTCTCGGCTTCTGATTCAGATAGCCCGACGAGTTTTAATGCTACTTCTTCGGTGATCATACTACTAAACTACGATAAGTCCCAACCCACATCACGGGAATTGAATATAAGGACTAAAAAAAGATCGTTCTGTACTCTTATTAAAAGAGTAGCCTTTGGGGTACTCTTTTTTTTATGTTATTTCTGGCGCTGATACTTTACAAAATCAGCTAAGTAGCTACACGTATTTACTGCTTCCTGAAAAAATGGTGTTTGCTCATATTCTTTTAGTAAAGCTGGGAAGTAGGTCGGGTTGTATACGAAGCGGCGCATAGCTTCTCGCTGTTGTTCATCTTTAGTCTCATTGATAGAATAGCCATAGTAGTCGTATGAGTCGATGAAGTGTTGCTTCTGGTCGCACTTCGCTGCCATAAAAAGACATTTCGCTTTAAAGTTGTTGTCGTTTGAGAGAGCAAATGCCTTATTAAAAAGATCTTCTGAATGATACGCTCCGTAATATTCACGCTTCCAATTCCCGATGTCGAGCGAGTCGGTATTCGGATGCTCACCGCTTGCCCAACTGTCATCACACAGTGCCCAACTATTACCCCAATAGGTCATACTATAACACCCATTTGCAAGACTATAGTAGAGACTTGCTTTTTCGTCATTACTCTTACTGGTGTGTATTAATTCTTCGAGCTTGAGCATTGTTTGTGCAAAGGTGATCTTCGTATATCGAACGGTATCCTGTTCATCAGGGGAATGAGTGTCAAGTAGTTTTTCGGCTAATGAATTAGCACCAAGCCATTGCTTGTAATAGTCATTGTCGTAATAGTTACTCGGAAGTTTTTTCATCCATACTATCGCGTCAGCCCAGTCGTGCCGCCGGAGATAGCTTGTCCCGATCGCATCGGATATGTCATTGATGGTGATCGCATTCTTCGCGAGCAAATATTGATCGAACTTGCTGAGCTTCGATGATGTAACGAACGTATTGAGATCTAATAGTTCATTCGTCGAAAGACCACTATGAAGGATGCGAATTGATTCGCCTCGATTAAAATACCAACCCTGATCACTATTATACCCTGAAATATATTCTGCGCTGCCAATAGCAAGCAGCATTTTATGCGATCTACCTTCAACTAAATATCGCGGTGCAATAATGCTTGAGAACAGGTCGCGATAAAATTGCTTCCAGGTTTGTGACTGCTTCGCCTTCGTTTCGAGCCATTGAATACTCGGAAGGATCTTTGCTTCGAAGGTTTCGTCAAGTTGATTCTGCCGATTGATCGTAATCAGTAATGACGTTAGTTGCATCTGGTCGGCAAGAGCTTGGCTCATCTTCATCTTTGATGCATTCGCTAAATATTTCTCTGCGACATCATAGTGTTCATTCATATATGCCAAATATGCCGCGCCGATCTCGAAGAGTGCCGGATTAGCTGCCTTTGGGTTTTGTGATAGATCGTGAAAATAATTTGCTGTTGCATCAACTTGTTTTCCTATTGCGGGAAGACTATCATCCGAGTAAGAATCATAATTGTAGAATAACTGTATCCCACCTCTATTCTTTGCCAGTTTCCTTGAAAGAAATTGTTCCTCGATCTTATTGATCTCGCGCGTTGCTAAGACTTCGAGTGCGGGACAAGCGGCATCAAAGTCTCCAATTTTTTGAATCTGATCGAGTGCACTCCCTGGGTTATGAAATGCAAACATTGACATCATGTTCGCCGCTTCGCGGGTATCTTTGCAATAGCTAAAGTATTCTTCTTGAGATGTCTCGGCATTGATGCTCCAAGTAAAACTTAGGTAGTTTGATATTTTCTTTGTTGGATTGGCTGCAAATGCAAGACTATACAGATACGCCGCCTCACTTTTCTTATGCTCGCGATATAATAATCCCGCCTTGATAGAAAGTGCAAGAAGATCGATCGTTGTCTTCAGCGACGTTTGTTTGAAATATTTATTGTAGAGATACTCTGTCCGTTTATAATTATTGGAGTAGAACGCTAAGCGAAGAGCCTGGTATGCATATCTATTCTGTAGAAAGGCATCATGCTCGGCAGGGATCGACCGCTCTGAAATTTTTATGAGCTTACCCATTGCAGCACTATCGTTTGCATTGCCAGTGGCATCCCAAGAACTCACGACGTACGGTTGTAATGAATTAAGAAAAATAAAATATTTCAATGGCTGAAGATCTTTACTATCGAAGAGGTGCTTCGTCAGAGAATTATTTATAACAGAGTCCGGGAGCGATGACAGAGAATGCTTTTGAATTGCAGTTAATATCTTGCGGAGAGTGGTGTCATTATAGGTGCAAATAAATGTATAGGCGTCATCCGCGGTTACTGAAGCACCAAGATGCGAAGCCCATTCTGTTGATGTTACACGCTCAAGAGGAATTTCATCCTGCTCATTATAGAGGAAGCGAAGACCGGTATAGTAAAACGGCTGATAGCCAAGATGAGATTCAAGTCCTTTTTGGAAGAACGATGTGTAATAATCCCACGGGTCTTCATCAGGTCCGCAACCATTCATTGGGTCGGGGAACAGGAATATAACCAGCGCACTAAAAACGGCGATAGAGTTTATCCAATGTCGGAATGTCATATCGAGATAAAATTTCAGAATCTAAATGAAAGAACGAAACCGTTCGTGGCGACGGTGCAAGCTTTGACGAAAGAAGTGTTGCCGTTTCATCGAGCTCATCCGAAGAAATTGTTTCGTGCCGCAACACATCTCCGCGCAAAAAAGAATATCCACCAACAGTGGTATCTGTTTGTACTACAAAATTATTACTTTTTTGTTCGACGGCAATCGTTTTGAGCATTATGGGGTCGAAGTCGCGAATCAAACCTTTATATGTGCCACCGCGGAACAGCACATCCCATTGAAAGAGTGGGAGCGCAACATCCAGCAGAAGCGGATAGGTGCGAATGCTCGGAAGATACTCTTTCAAGACCGATACACTTAGAATTGAATTGTCGGCATTCGGGTTTTTCAGATCGCCCATATTATAGCACATCAACATCCCACGATCTGCAGGCGGGATACCAACTTTAGAAATATATTTCAATTGATAGAGTCGGATCGTGACCGAGAGTGTCTTTCCTTGCATCAGAGGCAATGCCTTCATTGTTTTCAGCAGAGTGAAATATGCCGAGGTGTTCTTGGCCGTCCAATCGCAGTCAATTTGAATTTCTTCGATCTTCTTTATTCCGGCTGTTACTGCTATTTTTTCGATGAGCGACCCTATTTGCGTTGCAAGAACAGTAGCACTCTGTTGGTTGAGTGAATTAATGCAGGACTGTGTGATAAATACTGTTGGGATGATGAGTTGATCGGTATCGGGCTTATCTCGAAATTCGATCGGAGCCACGGGCATTGGTTTGCCACTGAGAAGATCAACATCAAAAAATTTGATATAGAGTGCTTCGACTCTGAGTTTTTTGATAGCCGAACGTGTCTCGGGAGAATTTACGAATACTGATTTCCAGTAATAAAATGCTCGGTGCGTTTGGGTTGGTTCTTTATTTGATGTGCAACCTGATAGGATAGTAGCAACGGTACAAACGAGCGTCAAGAATAACCGTGTGTACAATGGGAGATCTTAATAAAAAAGGCGTACCACCCTTACAGGTGACACGCCTGATAATTCAAAAATAGTTTGCCGAAGGGTGATTATCCCTGCGCAGGAGTTGTGCCTTCGTTCTTCATGGTCTGAACTTCAAGGCGGATCTCTTGAGCCTTTTTCTTGAGGTCGTTCATTGCCTTACGGACACGAACACCGGCAGATTTGTTGCCTTTTACATAAAACTTGTCAAAATCAGCTTCATATTCAGCAAGGAGCTGTTGTAATTCGTTGAATCTTTCCATTTGAGCTACTCCTAAGATATTTAATTAAAATGGTATAACGTATTAAAAATATTGGAAAAGTGCGATGGTGCACATACTCCCGAAGACTAAAATACAGCTTTTTTCGCCCCTTCCGTCATTTTTGAGGTTCTGGGGCGATTTCATTATCGCTTCTTTTTTGCTGGTTTTGCCTTTGCTTTTGGTTTTGGCGTAGCCTTCTTGGTTGCTTTCTTAGCTGGTTTCGATACTTTCTTAACAGGAGCTGCTACTTTCTTTTTTGCAGCTACTACCTTCGTTGTTTTCTTCGGGGCAGGCTTATCAGAAAGTTTACGAAGCTCTTTCTCAGAAGCAGCAAGATCTTTTTTCGAAAGACGTTTTTTGCCACCAAAAAGCTCCATTTCTTCTCTTGCATCTCGTTCTTCGGGCGTTTCGTCTCGAAGGGCGGCAAGGATCTCTAACTCCTCAGGGGTCGGTGGCGGAAGTGCTCGTTTTTGGATCGTTCTTGGCACTAACGGAATATGCGGTATCTTCGAAACCGTTGTCGTGATCTTCGCACCCGGGATAGATACTTCATCTAACAAAATAAAGTCGATAAAACGGCGGCGTGGTATCGGCTTGATGATCTGAATGCCTTTTTTGCTCACCTCAATAAAAAACTCGTTCTCAGTACCATCGCTTTTCACGAAGGTGACGGTGTAATTCCCTGGGTGGATCTGGGGTACTTTCAAGACCGATTGTGCTGTGCCAAAAGCTGGCATCATCATTCGAGTCGCGGTCATACCGAGCACACGAAAAACGATAGCAGAGCCCTCGAGTTTGTATCTGACGGCGATCTCATAACGGAAGCTCGAGAACTCCTTCGCTGTTTCAAAGCTGAAAGTATTGTATTCCATTCCGGTTATCTCATCGAACATCTTCCCGACGATACAGCGGTATTCAACTTCTTTGACTGGTGGTAGTGGTTCCATTATGATATATACTATTAAGAAAGATCGTCACCAACGGTAACGAACAAAATTACGACGTTTGGAGCTTGCTTGCCAGAAGATAGGGTGCGATACGCTCTTGGCTACCGTCGCTCATATTCTTCAGGGTAACAACACCTTCGGCAAGTTCATCAGCACCGATCATTACAACAAATTTTGCACCAAGCCTATCGGCTTCGCGCATTTGTGCCTTCACCGAGCGATCGAGCAGATCATAAACAGCCGAAAACCCTGCGCCTTTGATCATCGCTGCCACATCGATCAAGGTCTTGGTTGCGCTTTTTTCAGCAAGAAGAATATAGACATCAATATGCTGTTTTGGGGCCTCTCCTCGGAGTTTTTCAAGGACGATCACCAACCGCTCTACCCCGGCAGCAAAGCCGACCGCAGGCGTTGATGGTCCGCCGAGCTGTTCGACCAGCTCGTCGTACCTTCCGCCACCACAAAGCGCATCTTGCGAACCCAGATCGTTCGAGGTTAATTCAAATACTGTTCGATTGTAATAGTCAAGTCCACGAACAAGCGTCGGATCAATTCTATATAAAATGCCCGAATCGGTTAAGAGTGCTTGAACCGCTTCAAAATGCTGACGGTCATCATCACTGAGATAGTCAAGGATCTTTGGTGCATCGGCGACGATCTCTTGGTCGCGCTGATTTTTCGAATCGAGTACGCGAATCGGGTTCGTTTCGAGACGACGTTTGCTTTCGTCGGATAGCTCGCTGAGATAATTACTCAGATAATCCACTAATACGGTGCGCCAACGGGCACGAGCATCTTTCGAACCAAGAGTATTGAGTCTCAGCTCGAAGTTCACAAAACCCAAATTACGATACACCCCATACGCAAATGCTATCACTTGCAGATCGGCAAGGGGATGAGGCGAGCCAAGAAGCTCGACTCCGAACTGATGAAACTGCCGTTGACGACCCTTTTGGGGGCGTTCGTAACGAAACATTGGTGCGCTGTTGTAATAGAGTTTCGAGAGCGAACCTTGTTGTGAGAGCAAGTTATGTTCGATCGCGGCTCTGACGACTGGTGCCGTAAGCTCGGGGCGCAATGCCATCTCATCACCACCTTTATCGGTAAGGAGATACATTTCTTTCGAAACGATGTCGGTGGCTTCGCCGACCGAGCGTTTGAACAATGCTACCGATTCAAAAATAGGTGTTCGAATTTCTTCGAAGCCAAAAAGACGAGCTGTTTCATCAACTGATCGCTCGATCTCCTTCCAAAGGCTCGATTCCGGCGGAAGCAGATCCTTCGTTCCGCGAGGTGCCTTAATATCCATTAATCGCCGATCCTCTCTTCTTCAGAGTTGAAGATCGCCAATACTTCTTCAGGGGTTTTCGCTTCGAGAAGTGCTTTGCGGGCGGTATCGGAGTTCATTACTTTCGAGGCGCGTGAAAGGAGTTTTAATCGTAAGCCAACATCGCTATCACGGCTCACGAGCAACAATACCAGCCTGACAGGCTCGTTATCCATCGAGGCGTAATCGACAGGTTCGGCAGTAATACCGAATGCCAGGACGATGTCGCTAACGGCATCGGTCTTTCCGTGAGGGATGGCAAAGCCTTTCCCGACACCGGTGCTCATAATGCGTTCGCGCTCGACAATAGCGGTCCGGACTTTTTCTTTATCCAGAACGTTCGGATTTTTCGAGGCGATCTCGACCATCCGTTCGATCAGTTCGTCTTTCGAACGAGCGGTGATCCCGATTTCGATATATTCTGGTTGAAGATAGGTGATGAGCTTCATTGTTTGGCTATTCGTATTTATATGCACGAACTACAAAATTACGAGGAAAAAAGTGTTCAGCACCCGAGAGCGGAATTTATTTTTTCTCGGTGGCACCGGATTCCCAATAGTATTGTCTTAAAATATCACCATCAAAGCGTGTGTAGATTTGTAATATGATCATTATCGGCATCGACCCGGGGACAGTTATCACTGGATACGGCGTGATTTCTATCGAAGCACGCTCGGCATCCCAATTCCGGCTCATCGAGTTCGGGGCTATTGCTGCAAAAAAAATGGACACGATGCCAAAGCGCTTGGCTCTGATCTATACACGTCTTACAAAGGTCATCGAACGGACCAAGCCGGACGAATGCGCTATCGAGTCGGCATTCTATGACAAAAATGTGCAGTCGGCCATGAAACTTGGGCAGGCGCGCGGTGTTGCTGTTATCGCTGCTGAGCTCGGTGGGATCTCGGTTGCCGAGTATGCACCAAAAGTGGTAAAAAAAGCGGTAACCGGCAATGGAAGTGCGTCAAAATCGCAAGTGGAGTTTATGGTCAGGAAGTTATTGAACCTTGATGAAGAGGAAAAGCAACTTCCGGATGCTTATGATGCATTGGCGGTCGCTGTAACACATGCGCTCAGAAACGGTAATAACAAAAAAGCAGCAACGAACTGGAAACAATTTATCGAATCAAATCCGGAAAGGGTGAAACGTGCGCGTTAGAATTTTGCGAACTGCCGTCGTTCTTATTATCATACTCTGTGCATCAGTGCAGACGTATGCTCAGATGCGGCCACAAGACCTTAGTCGAGATTTTCTTGTCAAACTGGTGATGAAAGATACAACAGAATTTTACGGGCTGGTCTTGCAACGACCCGTACCGGACAGGATCCTGTTTCAAACTCGCTACGGACGCCTGGAAATACCAATGCAGGATATTGACTATGCTGTTGATTACCGTTTCAACTTTGTCTTGCGCGACGAACTTTCGCAGTCTATCCAAAAAAATGTGGTTGATGCGGAAAAGTACCATCTTAATAAATACCTCTCGCAACAAAAAGCCGAGTATTATTCTATTGTGCACACCAACACGCACGATGATTTCCGTGGGAATAGATATTTATTCGATGACACCGCCCATGTGGTGCTTTCGACCGAATGGGGCGAGCTGTATTTTACCTATCCGAACGTATCAAGTATTGAAAATTACAGCGGCAGTAACGACCGCAAAAAAGATTTTTATACAACAGCGTATCTCACGGTCAAAGACCCGCGTGCCTCGCAGGGTTTTATTACTCCAACGGCTCTTCCTTTTGGGGCAGGAAATAATTTTCTTTCTGATTATCTCTTCGGTGGTTTGCAAATGAATCTTGCCCCGACTGATTGGCTCTCGGCAAATTTTGGTGGCGTGTTCTTGCCATTAAAAAATAATGTTATTGTAGCCACAGCCGGTTTGAAAGTGACACCATACGAAAGTGAGCTTTGGCACGTTGCTGTTGGTGGGCAGGGGTTGTATTCAGAAGTCGTTAAAACGACAAAACTTGGGCTGGCTTATGGTGCAGTGACCTATGGAACATGGGATGCAAATCTTACGATGCTTGCGGGCCTAACATGGAAAAACGAAGCCGACTCGGTCGGCTTACGTTATACCAAACAAGATAATATTATCGCGATCAACGGCTCGAAACGAGTCGGGGAAAACCTGAAGTTTAATATCGAGCTGTTCTTTATTTCGAACTTCGATATTGTACCGGTACTGGCGTCGATCAGATACTTTGATAACGACTTAACCGTTGATGTCGGTGTCGTTTTTTCGCTGTATAAATCGGGCGGTACCCAGACCAGTAAGACTCTCGGCGACTACGTTTTTGGTGCCGCTGACTTCCCGATCATCCCGGTCGTCAGCGGCAGTTATCACTTTTAGGTTGTTCCGACGTCGAAGATCCTGACCGGCAAGATCATCGAGTTCAGCCCGTCGAATTGCAAACGACGTTGTATTTGGTTCGCTGTTTCGTTATGCAAGAAGCGCTGATACCAGCGTTCGCGCTCGAAGATGAGCTTGCTTGCAAAATAGATCGAGCGTGGGTAATCACGAGCGATGCCTGTACAAATATTATGCACCTCATCGATCACTTCGATTCCCAACCCAAACCGATACTCTGAAGCAAACCCAAGCTTATGTGCCATATCAACGTATTGGCTGAGTGCGTGTTCGGTCTCGCTTTTAATATGCTCGACTTCAGCCGCGCCTTTGAGTTTGACGGAGTCGATGACTCCGACCGAGACAAAGATCACGTTCTTGAAATTGTTCGGGAAGAGGCGCTGTATCGAAAGCAACGTGTGTAAACCAAGTCCGCCATATCCACCAACAAGCATCACCGCTGTCGGGGCATTATTTTTCAATACGGGGATCGATTCGGCATCCGGAATTGGGATGTTCCCAAGCATATCGTCAAGCTTTTTCACTTTGCTCTTGACATCGTCATAATGATTGCGAATCCAATAACACATCAAAATTAAAGCGAGCGTCACGACGACAGTGATCCAACCTCCGACCAAAAACTTTTCGAAGACGTTAATGATCAGGATCGAAAGACACAGTACGAGCCCAATAATATGGATCAAGATCTTTCTCGACCAATCCTTGTGTTCGTGGCGGCCTTTATACCAAAAACGAACCATCCCGATCTGTGTAAGCGAAAAAGTCGCGAACACATTGATCGAGTACATCAGGACGAGTGTGGTAATGTTACCTCCAGTAATAAACAAAATGGCGATAGCCGCAACGGCCATAATGATCACACCGTTTTGCATCGTCAATCTGTCAGAAAGAGAAGTGAAACGATGTGGTAGCCAGGAGTCTGCTGCCATGTTTGCCATCACGCGGGGTCCGTCGATAAATCCGGCTTGGGCGGCAACGAACAAGAGTGCTGCCTCGGCAGCAAGAGTAAACCAAACAAAGAATTTACCGACCGCAAAACCGCCGATCATCCAATTGCCGGCAAACGCTTCGAGCAATACGGCATTCATCGTCTTGCCTTCAACCGGAACAACTTTGAACAGCAAATAGCAAAGCATAATACCACCAGCTGTTAAGGCGAGCGATATTGACATATAGAGCATGGTCTTTCGTGCGGTATGAATCTTCGGTTCGCGCATGATCTGAAGACCATTCGAAACGGCTTCGATGCCGGTATATGTACCCGCACCCATTGAATAGGCACGAATAAAGATCATAAACATCCCCAAGACACCAATAGTGGAGAGTCCGGTACTAAACCCTGTAGAAACTTCTTTGGTGACTTCACCCATAACTGGAACATGAGAGAAGATGCCACCAAAGAGCAATATCGCATGCGTCAAAAGGAATATCAGAAAGATTGGTGTAAGAATAGTGACTGATTCTTTTACACCCCGAAGATTCAATAATAAGAGTATAATAATGGTCATTGTTTCGATCGGGACTTTCCAGACCGCCCATTCATGGGGCAAGACGCTGAATATCTGGTCGGCGCCGGCAGCGATCGAAACCGTGATCGTCAAAACATAATCAACTAATAATGCCGATCCGCTGATCACACCGAATTTAGGTCCGATCAGGCTCGAGGCTACAACATATCCACCGCCGCCCGACGGAAAATGTTCTATGAGCTTGGAATAGGAATAGGAAATGATAAATACAGTGAAAGTAGTTGCGAGCATCAAGGCAACCACAAGATAGGTATGTGTTCCGAGTGCTCGGAATGATTCATCGGGTCCGTAAGCCGAGGATGAAAGTCCATCAGCTCCCAAGCCGACCCATGCAAGAAATGCGATCAGCGAAATAGCATGAAAAACGTTCGGGTCTTTGAGATTACGTGGTTTTCCAAGCATTGTATGCTTGAACATTCTCAAAAAACCACCGTTGTGCTCCTCACTCTGCTGTTGTTGGAGTCTGCTCAGCGGGTCATTTTCTGAATTGTCCTGTGGTTCGTCTAACGGGTCGCTCGGTTTTGTTGTGCTATCCATATTGTAGTGCTGGCGGGTACTGAGCCAGCCCATTTAATTAAAGCGGCAGGTAACGGGTTGTTTTTGCGTTAAGTTCGCACCGCCCCGTCCTGTTGCGAGACTCTGCAACACGTTCTTATGAAAGTACAATGCAATATTTTTATTGATCTTGGTGAACTAACTCTCATCTTGGGGCGAAACCGTTTCTCTTATCTTTCGTTATACTTACGTAGCCGAAAAACTAACAAAACGAAATATATGAAAAAGCTTGGTATCTTTCTCGGATTGATGGCGCTGATGGTCTCAGCCTCAGTATCTTATAGCGAAGTCCATTTCAAAGACCTCGCATTTAAGGAGGCACTGAAAGAGGCTTCAAAAGGACATAAAGTTATTATGGTCGATCTCTACACCGATTGGTGTGGCTGGTGTAAACGCCTTGATCGCGATACATACTCCGACGATAATGTTGGGCAGTATGCCGACGAAAATTTTGTTTCCCTCAAGATCAATGCTGAAAAAGGTGAAGGCATAGATCTGGCAAAAAATTATAAAGTCAATGGTTACCCGACGATCCTTTTCTTTAATGAAAAAGGCGAAGAGATACACCGTTTAGTTGGGTATCAGCCAGCGGCAAAATTTAAGGAGACTCTTGAAGTTGCAGTGCATAACCACAA
>JBBRNY010000013.1:0-38741 GCA_038229915.1 Kapaibacterium sp. (SeqCode)
AAACTCGTTATTACCGAGGTTGGTCGAGAAGTTGTGGTACGAATCGGTTAGCAATGAATCAATAAAGCCTTTCAGAGGTACGTTTTCGATAATACCCTCTTTTACTTCCTTCAATTCACCAACGGTCAGATGGACAGCGCCGATCTTGACAGTGTCGTCATTCGAGGCAGACTGCGCCACACCGACGATCTGGTTGGTTCGTGCATTGAAGCGAAGCTTGTATGTTCCTTCGCCGTAGCTTGGTTTGAATTTGTACTGGAAAATATAATCCTGTCCTTGTCTGATACGAGGGAAGATAGAAGTATCTTTCGTCATATCAATAGAATCCATCTTCACATCATTGCGCAAGATGGTAAGGCTGAGATCGTTGACGGAGTCACGAGCGGGGTCGGAAACGCGAACTTTAACCGAGAACTGGCGTTCCGGCTCTTTCGCATCACCAAGCATCATCGTTTGGTCGGATGTGCTCGACACACTGGTCTGAGAACCACGCAGTGCATTGATAATTGTTTCGGCGATCAATTGGATACGCTTGTTCTTACGAGCAAGTGCATCTTTTTCACGCTTGAGCTCTTCTTCAGCATCGTCACGCTCAACGATGATGATAAGCAATTCGAGAAGAACTGCGAGATAGAGAATAAAATAGACTTTTCCGCCGCCTTTACCTGACATAGTATATAATCCTTCAGTAAAGCTAATCTGACACAACAACGGTTACTCACACAAGAAGCAACCAGTACATTTACAATTATTAAGAAGCAGTTTGAGCTGCTAATAAACTTTCTACCATCTTTATGATACAATCCGGCTCGACATTCACTTTGCTGCCTATGTTCATAGTGTTGAAAGTCGTATGCTCGAATGTATGAGGAATAATGGCTATCTTGATTCGGTCGCTTTCTTTCTCTGCAACCGTGAGGCTTACCCCTTCAATCGCGATCGACCCTCGTGGTGTCACATACTTCATAATAGAAGTTGGCAACCTTAGATAGAACTCCCAACTGCCATCAAGCACGTTGATCTTTTCTATCGTCGCAACGCCATCAATATGGCCTTGCACTAAATGTCCACCGAGACGCGTGGCAAGTGTCGCCGCACGTTCAAGATTTACCGTATCCCCTGCTTTCAATGAGCCAAGTGTCGTTTTTGATAGTGTTTCCGCGACACAAATGACCTCAAAAAATGACACACCACAATTTACCACGGTTTGACATACACCGTTAACTGCAATAGAATCATCGACTTTAAGATCGTCAAGTACTTTCTCTGCTCTAAATTCTATACGCAAAGAAGTACCGTTATGCTTTATAGCAATGACCGTGCCGATTTCTTCAATTATACCGGTGAACAAGCGTAGAATCCTGTTTTTAAGCGATTTTGTGAACAACAGAGTTCATAATGAGTTATGAGTTCTCTTTTATCGACGCGAGTATCATGTCTGCAACCCGTAACGCAGCCAGCCCGTCTTCTCCACTGACAACAGCTTTTTCTGAGTGCACAACCACACGACGGAATAATTCAAGTTCGTGTTTGAGCGGATTGATGTCATCAGCATCGGGTCGCTCATAGATGATGTTCAATTTTTTCTCGGCGCGGTCGATCTCGCCAAGATTAAATTGTAGCGATGCACTTTTCGATACTTCTTCGGCACTCACGAGTCGAAACAATTCGGATTGTTTTGTCGCGAAGTCAACCGAGACATAAGCATCTTTTTCGAAAATACGAAGTTTTCGCATCGGGTTTTGTGAAATCCTGCTTGCGGTCACATTTGCCACTGCACCATTCTTAAATGTTATGCGCGCATTGGCAATATCTATCTCATCAGAAACAACGGAGATACCGCTCGCATCAATAGATTTTACTTCGCTATCAACAAGCGACAAGATCACATCAATATCGTGGATCATCAGATCAAGCACGACCGCAACATCAGTGCCGCGGGGCTTGAACTGCGCTAAGCGATGCGATTCGAAAAAGCGTGGGTTGTGAATATATTGCTCAACAGCAAGCAATGCAGGGTTGAAGCGCTCAATATGTCCGACCTGTATTCGCACACCCATCGTCTTTGCCAAAGCGCAAAGTTCTTCAGCTTGGGCGATCGTTGTGGTGATCGGCTTTTCGATCAGTACGTGTTTGCCTTTTAAAATTGCTTGCTTTGCTACTTCGAAATGATAGATCGTTGGCGTAACGATCGAGAGGCCTTCGACTACATCTAAGAGCGAATCAATATCAGCAAAATACTTCGTCTCGATCTCGGCAGCAAAACGCTCGGCTTCGGAATGATTATTGTCATAGATCCCGACAAGCTCCGCGCCTTCGACTTCTTTCCAAAGTCTTGCATGGACTTTCCCAAGATGCCCGACACCGATGACACCGACTTTTAGACTCATATTAAAAAGTTGTTCCTAAACTGACGACATACCGAAAATCGAAATTCTTTTTTCCGTCGTCTGGATGATTGACATAGATCGGGAAATAAAACCCGATCGTTGGGATGTCCGAATATTCTTCGGTTACACCCTGTAACTGCCACGGCAACCAACTGAGCATATTGATCTTCAAGCCAATACCTGCATCGGTCATCAGTTGTTTTCTGATAAGTGAGGAATTTACTTCATCACCAACCCAACCAGCATCGAAGAACAATACCGGCTTGATCGAAGCAGGAAGCCACCCGAGCGAGCGCAATGGGTTTGGCAAGCCGAGATCGGCACCCAAACCGAAACCGCCGTAAGATGAGACACCACTTGCCCCACGAACACCGGCACCACCTTCGTAGATAAAATGTGCTTGCGAACTGAAATGCTGGCTGATACTGGTAACCGATTGCCAAAATGAATTGTGATCGTTTTCTACACCGTTAGCGCTGTTGAGTGAATAAAGTTTTTGATTCGGAACATATCCCCATTGTCCCGTTGCATTTCCGCGAAGATTCAAACCAAAACTATTTCCAAGATTGATAGCTTGCGAAAGTTTTACATTCCACCCTCCAAAGAAATCATATTGCCCCGATGAAAAAAGGAAGAAATTGGAATAAAATTGTCGAATGACTCCACCTTGCTCGAATCCTGCCGAAAACTTTGTCTCACCGTCGTGTGAGCTATACGAATAGAGACCACCCATCGTCGAGACTGCGCCTTCAGTCCATGGCTGCCCGTAAACGGGATAATGACCATCAGACACTGGACCTCTATCAGTGTAACTATAATAGAACTTGACACTATGAGTTGGTCCCAGACTGAGATAAGTTGGTCGGATGACGTGGTCAAGACTCAGGTCAACACCACTAACTCCGTACATCTTACGAATATTGTAATTGAGATCGGTAAGGTTACCGAGAAGCTTCGTATGAAATACACCTTTCAACTGATAATCAACATACTTCGCTACCTCTGCAAGCTTCGCATCATCTTCACGAGAGGTACCGTCATAATAATTTGGTGATGGCGAGATAGCTTTTGGGTCGGTCTTAAAAATAATTTTTAGATCGCCATTATCAATTCTGTTATTGCCGAACAGCAACCCAACGCCAAGATTCAGCTTCGATGTTTCTTCGTACCAAACGATAGGGCGGAACACACCATACAATCCACTGAGTGGTGGTGCCGACTGCGTCTGCTTCCAGAGTGTCCATTCGACTGGCGGAAACATACCTGAATAATTATTTGCGTGATTGAGATCCATCAAACGATACGAGCTATCGATCTCAAACCACGATACTTCTTTTGGAGTCACGACTGTGGCTTCGTATTTACGATTGACCCAATCCCAACTCGGGAAGAACAACCTTCCTGCTTCGGGCTTCTGATAACCTGTTTTCTGATTGAGACCTATCGGTATTGTTGCAAGGCCTGTTGTGCCGTCGTCATAATGAAGCGTCAGATCAAGCGGCATTACTGCCACACCTCTATTCTTGATCGTTACTTTTGTATCGAATGTCCCGTCGGCACGCTTATCTGAGCTGACACAGCCTGCGTCATAATCGATCGTGCGGGTGGTGTAAAACCACTGGTCAAAATAGTAATTAAGATCAGCACCCGATACTTGTTCCATCGTGCGCTTGAAGTCGTTGAGGTTCGGATGTTTGAAATGCCAACGTCGGAAATATTCTTTCATCCCAGCCCAAAACATCGAGTCGCCAAGGACATATTCAAGTTGTGCAAGTCCGTTAAGCGTTTTGAAATAGACTTGACCTGCATTCACATTTTCGCGCGCCCAATCGTGCGGTATCATCAACGGCTCTTCATATCCGCTTGCGGCAAGATTGAGATATGACGAATAATATCTGCGGCGAGTATCATCTTCAGGTATGAACATCCTCGTCAGCCACGGACGGTCATCAGTGCCGTTAATCCGTTGATGTCTGCCGTAATATGCTTCCATCATCGTCATTTCAATAAACTCGGTAAAGCCTTCGTCAAGAAATGCGTAGCGAGTTTCGTCGTTACCGAGCATTCCGTAAAACCACTGATGGCCGCCTTCGTGTGCGATCAGTCCCGCACCTGGACTACCATCCATGATCAACTGCGGATATTCCATTCCGCCGTCACCGCCGTGAGTGTTACTAAAATTTCGATACTGATACCACCCGACTTTTTTGGAATGATGATCGAGCATATACAATGTATTTTTCATCGCCTCTTTCCACGAAATATCTTCATCGGCTTTGTAGAAGCAATGTACGGTGATGGTATCGCTCCAAGTATCCCACTCATGAATGTATTCGTGTGCAAGCCATGCAAAGTCATGAACGTTTTCTGCTTTAAAATGCCACGTGATGTTGCCCGTCTTGTTAAAATCTTTCGGGTAGGCTTTGCCTTTTTTTATTCCGTTAGCTATGCTATCATATCCCCAACCTACTTCTTGCGGATTTTGGCATTGCCCCGTTGATGCTACGCAAAATTGTGACGGCACCGTCATCGTCACATCGAACTCGCCCCAGACACCATAAAACTCGCGTGAAATATATTCTTCGTGATGCCAACCTTCGCGGTCATATTCACAGATCTTCGGATACCATTGGCACACAGAATACTTGATACCATCATTATTCATCCAACCACTACGTCGAGTTTGCAGAGGTATCTGCTCAAAAAATGGCATCGCAATTGTTACACTTTGCTTCGGAGCAAGAGGTTTTGAAAGTGTCACTTTCATCACCGTCCCAGTGACTTCAAATGCTGCCGAAGCCCCATCAACCGTTACTTGAGAAAAAATATAATTACCCCAGTCGCTTTTTCGGTAGTTATCCATTTTATTTGCAAGCCCCAAGTCGCCGAGGGCTTTTGCACGTTCGTGCATCATCGAGCCAGGCTGGAAAGCGTTTGCATAAAGATGAAAATAAACTTCATTCAGCGCATCGGGCGAGTTGTTGGTATAGACTACACTCAGTTTGCTATCAAACGAATGGATCGAGTCGATCAATGTCCCGCTGATCGTATAAGATACGTGTTGCTGCCAGTAGTCGGAAGGTTGGGCGTGGAGCGCAGAAGCAATGAGTGTAAAAACAAGAAATACAAAATACTTCTTCATAACGTGTTTGGTGTGCATGACAAGAAGCAAATGAAACACCGATCAACGTGGATTGTTTCTTTGATTTACAGATAAAGAAAAGGACGCCTTCTGAGCGTCCTTTTTCTTTTTATATAATCCTATGTACTTACGAAAACAAAGTTTTAATTCGTCCCATAGCCTTCTCAATATTCTCGATGGAATTTGCGTAACTAAAGCGGATGTAATTCTCGCCGTATTTGCCGAACGATGTTCCTGACAGACAGGCGACGTTGCCTTCGTAAAGAATTTTATCGGCAATTGTACGAGAGTCAAGTCCTGTGCCGGTGATGTTCGGAAATACATAAAAAGCACCGAGTGGCTTATGACATTGAAAGCCGGGGATGTCATTGAGTGCATCTACGATAAAATCGCGGCGACGCTTGAACTCAGCCACAACGGTGTCAACCCATTCTTGCGGACCGGTCAATGCTTCCATACCGGCGCGCTGAACAAAACTTGTTGCACAGCTTGGCACATTCGTTTGTAATTTTGAACATACTGCCGCAAACTCAGCTGGCATAATGCCATAACCCAATCTCCAGCCCGTCATAGCATACGTTTTTGAAAATCCATCGAGGATGATCGTCCGTTCACGCATTCCAGGAAGCGCGGCTATCGTGTGATTAACAAATCCATCATAGACTACACGACCGTAGATCTCATCCGACAAGACAATAATATCGTGCTTCACCGCTAGCTCGGCTATTGCTTTCAGATCTTCGAGTGTCAAGACACCACCCGTCGGGTTTTGCGGCGAATTGATAATGAGCATCCGCGTCTTCGGGGTGATCAGGCTCTTGAGGTCTTCGATGTCAAAGCGAAATCCCTTTTCTTCTTTTAAAACAAGTGGGACAGCAATGCCGCCGGCAAGTTCGATACAACTTTCATAAATTGGGAAGCCCGGGTTTGGGTAGATCACTTCATCACCCGGATCGACAGCCGCCATAATAGCATAGAACATCACAGGTTTTGCACCCGGACAGACGACAACCTCGCTCATATCAAACTCCATCGAACGGCGTTTGCCTTCGACTTCGGCGATCACCTTACGAAACTCCGGCAAGCCCGGAGCAGGACCGTAATGCGTAAAGCCTTGATCGAGCGCATCTTTTGCGGCTTGAATAATATTCGGAGCCGTATCGAAATCGGGTTCGCCGATCTCGAGATGAATAATATCTTTGCCCTGCGCTTCAAGTTCGCGAGCGCGTTGCAATACGACAAATGAAGTTTCTGTCCCTAAACGCTGAATTCGGTTTGCGATATGCATCGTAGATGATTCTTAAATATTAGTATGTGCAAAAATACGATGCTCGTAAACATCATATTCAACCCTTTTGTAACCCCAAACTTTTAAAAACTAAACCGCGTCAGAAACCGACGAAAAATTAAAACCGCTTACTTGTAGCATCGGTATCATCATCGGCATTGAGTCATCGCCGTCACGAGGGGCCGTCACCACTTGCTTCGAAGAATCTTCGATATTCTTCAGCACATTGATCGGCGACTCGTTCCATCGGAAGTTTTTCACGGCGTGTTTGATCTTCCCGTTCTCGACCCAATACACACCGTCGCGAGTGAGTCCGGTTTTTAACAACGTTTGATTATCGACATCACGAATATACCAGAAGCTTGTGATAAGCAATCCTTCTTTTACATTTGAAAGAAAATCTTCGGGCAACTGGGAACCGCCTTCCATAATAATATTCGCTGGTCCCGGTACAGCCTTCTGATTTGTTTTCTGCGCCCAAAAACGCGAACGCATTAGGTTGACGAGCTTTCCTTCTTTGACCCAATCGATCTGCCCCGTTGGCATTCCGCCGCCTTCATAGATACCCGCAGGGACAAGAGGATGGTTCGGGTCGGAATAAATTCTGACTTTTGGCGCGGCTATTTGCTCACCTATTGCAGTGGCACCGTTCGCTCTCGAAAAAGCACTTCGTCCTTCTTCGGCACTTCGTGCATCAAGCGACCAAATGAACTGCTGTACAATATCAGCCGCGGCACTCGGTTCGAGTATCGTGCGATACACACCCGGGTCCATTTCATCAGCACCCTTCCAAGCCGCACATTTTTCGGCGGCTCTGAGAATAGCGCGGTCAGAATCAAGCCGAGCGATCGCATGGCTTGCACGTTTATTCCATCCACTCGAGTGTCCATCATCACTACGCATAGTAGTCGAAAACGTCGAGCGTGTTTTTTGATCGGCGACGAACAATCCTTTTGAATTACGATATGCCGAATTACCAACCGTGGTTTGTAAAAACCCTGCGGCAATAAATGTTCTTGCCTTCGCTTCTTTGATCGCATGTTCGGCAATGCGCGCACGTTCGGACGCGGTATAAGCGCTATCCGCACTCGAATCATCATACTGCGCAGACCGTGCATAGGTCTGTTTGCTATCAAGAGGCGGCATCAATTCTTCGTTCTCGGGCGCGAGCTTGGCGATCTCTTCGGCACGAGTCATCGCCGCCGAAAGCCCGCTATCAGAAAGATCATTTGTCGAGACCGAACCTGCTCTTTTGCCAAAGGCGGCAGTGATCGAGATCGAGGTGTCCGTCGTCGAGCCGCTGGTCGTGACGGTATTTGCCGCATAACGCAAATGTGCTGACTGCGAGCTATCGAGGCTCACTTCGCACCAATCGGCTTTCGAAAGTTTTACGATCTTTTTCGAGAGCGATTCGAGTTCGTCGTTGGAAAGTATTCCTGTTATCATTGCAAAAAAAAATTAATCGTTATAGTCAAGCATATTGCTACGCGCATTTGCCGATTGGGCACGAGTGTTGATCACTTTTATCTTCGTGAATCGTGCCGGTGAGCAGCCGTGGCTCACGGGATTCGATTGCATCGGCTCGCCTTTGCCATCGTTCATCGCACCGCCAAGCATATATTCTGTTTTATCACAGACAGCGTCGCAATTATCCCAAAAATCGGTGGTGTTCGATTGATACGCAACATCGCGCAGCATCTTTCCGAGTTTTCCGTCTTTAACTTCGTATGCTACTTGACCCGTGAATTGGAAATTGTAACGTTGATGATCGATCGAGTAACTCGAATTGCCTTTGATCATTATTCCCTTCTCGGTATCTTTGATCAAATCTTCGAGCGATCGTTTGCCAGCGTACGGTTGTAAACTCACATTCGGCATACGTTGGAATGGCACGCTCCACCAACCTTGGGCATAACTTTGCCCGCGAGATTTCTCTTCGGAGATCATCTTTGCTTGTTCGCGAGTCGTTTGCAAACCGACAAGTCTTCCCTCTTTAATAATATCGTATGACTGTGACGGCACACCATCATCGTCAAAGCCTACCGTCGCAAGTCCGCCCTCTTGTGTGCGATCAGCGACGACATTGACGTGATCGCTACCGTAGGTGAGACTATTGAGGTCTTTCTTCCTGACAAAACTTGTACCGGCGAAGTTTGCTTCGTAACCCATGATCCTGTCAAGTTCGGTCGGATGTCCGATGCTTTCGTGAATCGTGAGCCACAGATGCGTTGGATGCAAGATCAAATTATATTTACCCGCTTCGACACTCGTGGCAGTCAGCTTCTCGGTCGCTTCGGCTACGGCTTGGAGTATTTCGTCTTTGTAATTGTAGCCTTCGACATACTCATACCCTCTGCCTTGCGGAAGCACGAACAACGCACGACTAGCGAATTGATTGTTGGCTTGATCGGCTATCGTGACCCATGTTGATGGATCGATACGAGTCACCTCTTGCCAAATTTTTGAGCCGTCACTCGAAGCAAAGAATTTTTCTTCGCGAACGCAACTCAAGTTTGAATGTATAAATAATTTCTTCCCGCCGATACTCACACCCTGCGCAAGCGCGTGAACACCGAGCATTAGGTCGGCACGTTCTTTGAATGATACTTCAAACGGATTTTTCGTGATCGGCGTCTTCCATTCGGCGGTGACAGCCGAAACTGGGGCGAGATCGATCGGGCTTGATTGCAATTTCGAGTTGGCACTTGCCATTTGCACCGCTTCATCGACCGAATGTTTACCGTTGAGTTCATCAACCATACGATTTGCTGAAAAGCCCCATGTCCCATCTTTTATCACACGGACACCCATACCGAACGAATCGGAATCGCTGATGCCGGTCACGATCTGATCGCGAACGCCGACCGACTGGCTGGCATACCGTGAGATACGCACGTCGCAATAGGTTGCGCCGAGCGTCTTTGCATAGGCGATCAGCGTATCAGCAAGATCTTGTTGTGATTTGGTAGGTTTGGCGAGTGCGCCGCCATCAGGAAGCATCACCGATGATGCCCGTGCTAAGCGCATATCCAATCCGGTCAGAGCAAGTGCTCCGCCGGCTAACGCTCCTTTTAAGAATGATCGACGATGCATAATGATAGAGAATAAATAGAGATTGAATAGAATGTAAACGCAACCTGCGAAAATCAGTTCGCAAACACCTCGCCAAAAAAAATCCCTCGATGCGCCTGTCAGCTCATCAAGGGATATGCGTACAAAAAAGCCGAGCTTATTCTCGAATGATCTTTACGGTGACGACTCCGCCGACGAGCGATGAGAGCCGCGCAAAGTAACTGCCCGATGGCCACAATGCTGTATTCAATTTAAGCGTATAGTCACCTTCGGGGCGGAAGCCGATCGGGTCGTTATACACTTCTTTGCCGAGAGCATCGTACACGCTCAGACGCAATGCCGCCGTCGAACGGATACGATAGTGAAGCTCGGTCGTGTTCACACACGGGTTGGGCGAGGCTTCGAGCAAACTGATTGCTGAGGGGTCGATCACCTCATGCTCATGCACGACAAAATCCTGTCCAAAGAGTATCTGTAAATTCAGAGACTCAAGCGATGGAAGCGTCGTATCAAACGGAGTAGCGATCGAGTCACGTACACTATCTTGCCAGTTATGATATTGTATCAGACGAGTCCTACTCCAAAGAGAAGATGTGGTATCGGAAGAGCCAAAAAATTCTTTCATGCACTTCCCGGATTCTACCACATATTTCAAAATTGCTAAAGAGCCATTCACATCATTTCCACGCCCAGGAAAATAATTCATCGTAAACATGATTGATTCAACATCGGCACAATAGTATTTCCAATCCTGAGTATTTAAGTATAATACTTTCTTGAGCCATTCACGATAGTCTATAAATCGAGTCGTATCATTGCTCATATTGGCTACTGCACCATCAATTGAGTGGAAGAAGGAAGGGGCAATCACAAAGTTGGGACAATGTTCCATTGCATATCGAAGGGAATCATACCCTTTTCGATATGCCCCACCTGAACGATAGCCATCAGCTCTAAAAAACAGTCCAATACAACTGTCTTCTTCTGTTGATTTAGTGTTATTGTCCGTTATCGTGGGATCAAGAGGAGCACGTAATGATAGGTCAAAACCTACACCGCAATAGACGGAAAAATCCTGCCCCAAAACAAGCCCATTCGTTAGGGAAAGTATTAGAACGAAAAGTAGCGTTATTGAAAAATGTTTCATCGTAGAGTAAGACACAAAGTGTAGTGAGAAGATTCTCTTTAAAATTGCAACGCGGCATCCCTTGAGGAAAGGGATACCGCATTGCAGGTTGTGTCGTGATATAGGGGATCAGCGAGTGATCACAATTTGAGCTGTAGAAATAATGCTACCGCCCGATGAGATTCGAATAAACACGACGCCACTTGTTTGCGGCAATTGCAGCGCAATATGCTGCTCGCCTGCGGGCACTTCCCCAACTTGCTGCGAAGAGATCAAATGTGCCGCACCGTCGTAGAATTCAATTCGAAGATCAGCAGCATTGCGTTTTAGCGTGAGTTGTAGTGTCGCTTTTTCGCGTGCAGGGTTCGGGATGATATTCATCGATTCAACAATATCATTTACCACACGTACCGAATTCTGTGAGGTAGTGTCAAGCCCAACACCATGCAATGGTAATTGCAACGGCGACCCTTCGGCAGCAGTAATAGCAAGCGAGCCATCGGCACTCCCGACCGAGACAACCGTAAATGTCAATGAGATAGTTTTTGAACCACTCGGTGCAATAGTGAATGGGGTATAGGATGAATCAAGTGTAAACTCGTTCGAGCCCGTAAGCGCAAGCGTGTTGATCGTCGAAACACCAGTACCGGTATTGGTAATGACAAAAGTCTTCGAAGAAGTTTTACCGACATCGACCGAACCAAAATCAAGTGCGGAAGGGTCAAGCGTGAGTTTTGAATTCACCCCTCTGCCCGACAGTTCGATCGTACGGGTGTTCCCCGAAATTTCATCAGTCGTGATCGTGATCGTGCCGGCGTAGCTGATCTCTTGGAATGCATTGAACGTGACTTTTATTTTGACACTATCTTTTGCATTGATCGTATGCGCTGCAGTATCTGTCAGTACAAAACCGTTGTTCGGATTTGCCAAAGAATATTTCACGACCTTGAGTGCCGCCGAGCCAAGATTTTTTAGCCAAAGCGATGAGTCACGCGTTGTGCCGACTTTCATATCACCGAATGATATTCCGCTCGGTACATCGAACGATGACGTCGTGCCATTGCCGATCATATAGATGGTATCGCTGGGGTTGGTACCATCGTCACCGGTGATGATCGCCATACCGATAACATTACCGGGAGCCGTCGGTGCGAATTTCAAGATCGCCTGAGCCGTAGCTTTAGGCGCAACAATGCTCGGTTTCGAGACCACAGAAAATACTGACGGTGAAGGCGTAATACTGAAGACCGTCAAGTCATAGGTGCCGTTATTTTTTACTTGTAGTGCGAAGCTCTGTGCCGATGAACCAACACGTACATCACCAAATCTGATCGTATCGGTGCTGAGCAATCCCATCTTCGGGTTTCCGGCAGAAGCGATCACAAGAATTTGTTTTGAAGCAATTGCCGGGTCATCAGAGTTGATCGTGATGACCGCAGTATCAATACGCTCGGACGTTGGGGTGTAGGTCACTGCCATCGAAGCCGCACCTGATACCGGAATGGTGAGTGCAGTTGGTGATGTGACAATAAATTTTGGACCTGAATTTAACGGACTGACCGTGATCGAAGAAATATGCAGATCATCATCTCCGCCATTACTCATTGAAATATTTCCGTTGCGTGTCAAGCCCACACGTGCAAGCCCAATGTCGGTTTGCGGAGCAACGGTTAACACCGGAGCAATACCTGTTCCCCCAGTATTGATCACCGGAATTTGTACACCGTTGGTCGCCGTGATCGTCAATGTTCCAGTGTGTACTTGTTTCGTTGTCGGCGAATATTTCAAGGTGATCGAAGCAGTGCCACCCGGAAGAATGGTGGTCGGCGACAAAGCTGTGGCGATCGAAAATGCACCGGAGTTTCCCCCAAGTGTCGGAGCATTGACGAACATTGTATCATCACCACTATTGGTGAAGGTGTATGTTAGTTGCTTGTTCGAACCAACTCTTACACCTCCGAAAGGAATCGCATTTAGTCCATTAAAAACAGCCTGAATACCCGTACCTGTAACATAGATCGCTTTTCTTTGGTCGAGCACGATAGATGCGTTCGAGTTAATGATCAATGAATCACTAAAAGCACCTTTTGCAACTGGTGCGAATGTAATGGTATTCGTCTCCGAAGTACCCGCGTTAAGTGTACGCGATGCAGACGGAGTGCTCGTAAAGATCGTTGCCGTCTTCATTGCCGATGAGCTGATCGTGAGCGTTGCATCACCTGTCGAAGAGACTTTTGTGGTATCGGTGTAACTACCACCGACACGTTTGTTGCCGATACTAATTGCATTTCTTCCGACGGTGATCGCACGATTCGGAGCGGTAACGTTGATCACAAATTTGGAAGCGTTATTCCATTTATCAGCACAATTACCGCTTCCGTTGCCGCCATCACCATTGACAGCATTGCCGGTTGCATAGATCGTATCTGTTTGCGCAGTTGAAGGCGCAGTATAAGTAAATGTCCATGTTGCCGGCAATGTCTTTGGTCCGTTGTGGGTCAGTTGTCCACTGAGACTTTGCAAACCATCATTGCCAGCTGCGAGTGTTCCTGTAAAAGCCACAATATCAACTCCTCCGTTGACTTCATTGCTATTCGAAACGGTCACGGTAAATGTATAGGCGGTATTTACTTCAAACACTGTCGCCGAAGTCGAAAGTGTTACCGTGGTTGCGCTGTTTGAGCTAGCACAATGGCAAGTACAGCCGTTAGCATCACCAGGCTTTTGCGTTACACCCGTCATTCCACCAGAATGGGAGGTAGCATAATCAGCGGCAAAAACTAACAAACAAATAAACATGGCAGCTACTGAAGCTGAGCGCCAACGACGATTACTGTAGGTATTGAATTTCATAAATAATCACAAAATCAAAAAATTAGAAAGAAGGTCATAAATACGTACCCTTCTTCTGTGTTATGACACGGAAGAAAGAGCGTTTGTGACATTCACCGAAAGAAAAAATATAAATAATATTCGATGATCGACATCGAGTTCACATTTTGTGTTTGGATTTCTTTGGCACTCAACGAGCAAATCATACTGTTGTTTGGCATTCACATCCTTTCTACTATTATGAGTTTCCCACAAGCCTTTCTTGATTCGCTCGCATTTACCTTAAAATGGGAAGGCGGATACAGCAATAACATTCACGATGCCGGAGGCGCAACAAATTTTGGAGTGACACACACCGTCTATGATACCTATCGGCATTCGAAGCATCTACACTTTCAGGATGTAAAAAACATTACTCCCGAAGAAGTGAATGACATCTATTATAATAGTTATTGGAAGCAAGCCAAATGTGAAGCAATGCCGCCAAAGATCGCAATCGCTCTCTTTGATTTTTCTGTAAACAGTGGTGTTGGGCGCGCAATAAAAAAATTGCAACAATCAATTGGCGCAGAACCTGATGGAGATTTTGGAGCTCATTCAATGCAGTTGCTCACCAATAAGATCGCGCATAGCAATGAATTGGATGTGGCAAATCATTATCTCCAACTAAGAATAGATTTTCTGACTTCGGTCTCACAAGCAAATCCGAAGAACAAGACTTTTTTGAAAGGCTGGCTCAACCGGGTAAATGATCTCAAGAAAGTAGTCGCCGCAGGGCAGATCGTATGACCGTCAGCGGCTTTACATTTATTCGCAATGGGGTCACGTTCGGCTATCAATTTTTAGAGGCGATTCGATCTATCCTTCCCATCTGCGATGAATTTATCATAGCCGTCGGCAATAGCGACGATACAACTCGCGAGGCGATCATTGCGCTTGGCTCCGAGAAGATCAAGATCATTGATACTGTTTGGGACGACAGTAAGCGCGAAGGCGGACACGTCCTTGCCGACCAAACAAATATCGCTCTCTATCATATCACCGGTGATTGGGGCTTTTATATTCAAGGCGATGAGGTCATTCACGAAAAATATTTGCCCGAAATACGTGCGGCAATGGAAGCGAATCTAAACAATAAACATATTGATGGTTTTTTGTTTAACTACCGACATTTTTACGGCAGTTATGACTACATCGCTACTTCGCGTGATTGGTACCGTAAGGAGATCAGAGTAATTCGTAATGATAAAGCCATTCGTTCATGGCGCGACGCACAAGGATTTCGCAAGAACGTGAACGGAAAAATGGTAAAGCTACAGGTAAAACAACTTGAGGCGTATGTCAATCATTACGGATGGGCGCGCCCACCGAAAGTGATGCAATCGAAGAACAATTATTTTCGCAAGTTATGGCATTCGGATTCAGAGATAACTGAAACGAGCGTTGAGAGTTTCGACTACTCTGGCATTGATGTCCTCGAGCAATTTAACGATACGCATCCCGCAGTGATGAAAGGATTCATCGAACGAACAAGATGGGAATTCAAACCCGATCTGAGTATCAAACGCTATTCACTGAAGAACCGCATCTCCAATTTTGTCGAGGGGCTTACCGGTTGGAGGATGGGAGAATATAAGAACTACGAGATCGTAAAATAGTGTAGGTGGATCATTGTGGTTTTACATCAACCAATTTATATTCACCGCGTCCGTTTTGGTCAATGAATTTACAGATCTTTTTTACATTATTTGAATACGTCCAGATCTCAACCGGCTGCTCGCCAAGTAAAAAACTTCGTTGAATATTTGTTGGTGCTCCGAATAGAATATAAATTTTACCACGGTCAGTCATCGCGCCATCAAGCTGGCGGGGGTTATGAGCAAAATTGAAGTAGGCATAATCTGCACGATGATAGAACTCTGACATTCTCTCATTATAAGCTGTGCTGGGCGAAGGGTCTTGCTTTTTCCAATAGCTATAGAGTTTTTCGAGCTGCTCGTCTTTTGAGCCACCTGACAATGCCGAGTACTCATCTTCGGTCATCAGATACTGCATCGGCGGAACGGCGTCGCGCGGGTTTTCGAGGGACAGCGGCATACTGTGCCACTCTAAAGTCAATGCTTGCTTAAGTGTTCTCGATTCTGCACCGCTGAAAACACGGATCACAAATTCATACTCACCCTGGTCAAGCATACCACCGGCAATATGAAAGAGTGCTACACTATGATGAGTAACACTATCATTTTGTGATTCGAAAGAGTATATTACGACACTGTCAACTGTTTTGATCGACAATGTCTTATCATTCAAAATATCCTGCGCTGGTATTAATTGCGATGCAATAGTAATCGGCTTAAAATCTCTGCGCTGGAGAATATCTTTCGTTTGCCGGAAGGTGATACGAATACTATCTATTGCAGTATTCATTGGCATTGCAAGCGGGATACAACCCGAAAGGTCACGACTAAACTCGCTGAGTTCGCCCCAGTTTCTGCTACTGTATGGTCGGGTTGAAAGATCAAAATCAAAAAGCACCGGATCGCCAACACCAATATATGAGCTGTCGCTGATAGTGATCGAGCGGCGAGGAGCGAATGATCGTAATTCTATATCTTCTGTATTTGGTTTATCAGCAAGGCGTGAAAGAAATCCATCGCGAACCTCTGTGTGCACCTCGAGTTTTCGGGGCTTGCTGATGCTTTCGAGATTTAAGGAAACAACACGAGAATTCCAAGCATCTTTCGAAGTCGTTTCTAAAAAAGCAGATGCAAAAATGGTATCTCGGAGGTTTCTCGAAATAAGTACGGAGGCGGTGTTTGCTTCTCGGAGTTCGATAGAAATATCACGAACTGCATAATATGCCCCTCGTGAAAGAAGCGACTTATCAGACTTCACGAATGAGAACAATGAGTTTGCGGTGTTGACATATACTCGAAGCGAGTCACCCTCAGGTAATTGGCGGGTAATGATCGTTAATTGATTGCCATAATCAAAATACGTTCGCGAGTCAAGTGCGAAGCGTTGTGCCATTGCTGTGCCTGAACAAAGCAAGACCAGAAGCAATACTAATTGTTTTGTGCGCCCTCGATAACCCATTGTTTTAGTCCTTGACGATTATTTTCGGTTAATCCCGGAACACCAAAATATCCACGATGTATCTGCCGACCAAACACGACATTAATTAACCCGCAATTTGTGTCACCCGGCTGATTGACAACATTTGTTGCTCGTGCACCAACCCAAGAAGTAAGATCGACCTGATAATTATCCGGTCTCGATGCATCATGACATCCTTGCACGTTACAAGAAATGGTAAACAACGGTTCGACGTGGCTTCTAAAGCTTACACCGGTTGTGGGAAAAACAACATCCCCTGGCGATGTAATATCCGAGCTTGAACAACCGCTGTATAATAACAACACGGCACAGAACAAAATGTATCGTCGGGTAAATTTCATTGTTAGTATAACTCCAAAGCCCTAAAAAAAAACTCCCCACATTCCGGAGAATGCAAGGAGCCATTAGTTTGCCTTATCAACATCCCGGTGTTTTCGGGGTCGGGACCCCGTGTGAGCAGTGGAGAAACTCTTTCTTTTTTTTTGAAAAATTATTGTACGCGGGTCGCTGATCTTCGAATATTAATTATTCGATCTCGATGTTTCAACCCAATAGCTACCGTCCCAAATAAGTGAAATTGTTGAATAATTTGTGCACGGAACAAAATTACTGGCGAGTTGAAGATTACCTACCCCATCCTTAAATGTAAACGTAGGGGTACCCGGCAAGCCTTGACATTGAATAACCAAAATCTGTCCGTCCTGTAAGCCATCAGTAAGGGTCATTGTATAGTTATTTGTACTATTGGTAGCATGAGTTATGCGAAGGTATGAGCGATTGCCAACAGTGATCTGACCACTACCGTTGATAGTCGAAGTAGCCGGGCGATGTGATATAGCACCATCAACATCAAGTTTAGTGTTCATATCGTTGCCGGTTCCGATACCAAAATTATTAACGACAAACACATTACCATTTCCATCAATTTCCATTTTCTCAACCGTGTTCTGGTTGAATGTCATCGGCAAGACCGCGCCTGCGCTGATATTAAAATAGAATTGATTAGCGAATGCGTTCGCACCGCTATTGCTAATACCGACATTACCAATCGTGCCAGTATTGTTCTCGAAATCAACCGAAGAATACCCGTCAGCAGAAGTGTTCTGAAGATAAACAACTGCGTGTCCCGGGTTAGCGTTTTTGATATGAAGCGGTGCATTTGGCGATGCGATCACACTGCCAAGACTCAAGTAGCCATTCGATGGAAAGAGCTTCATACGTTCGGCATTATTAACAACAAACTGAATCGGCTGTGGTGTCGTAGTGTTCGTTGTTCCGAGAACAAGCGGTTGTGTGTTTGTTGTCCCGAGGAAACTACCCGTGCTTGTTGCAGTCGAGTATGCAGAAGTGATTGAGTTGCCACTAAGAGTCCAGTATCCACTACCAAGTAATGAACTTGCGTCAGTCCAGCTCAAGTTGCTTGTTGAGCCACCGCTAGAAATAAGTACTTGATTTGCAGTTGGTGCAGTGATAGGGAGGGTGTAATTGATATTATTCGTACCCTGTGCGCCTGCTTGAAAAGTTGACAAACCGGTCGAAGTTCCTCTTAATCGCAATTGACCACACAAAGAACCGTTTCCGCTAATATAAAAGTTAGCTGGTATTTGCGGTGATGTGCCATTAACGATATAACTTCCCGAAAGATCTGGAATGTCTGTCGCGGCAAGTGGACGAAACGTTGGTGTTACAGCAGATCCACTGGTAGGTCCAGCAAAAAACGTTGCCGCCGTCTGTGTGGTAAGTGCAGCAGTTAATGTACCCGTGCTCGTTACAGGTGAGTTTGTTACTGAAAAGATAGAGGGCATTGCAAGCCCGACACTGGTAACGCCAGTGTTTGTAGCCGCGATCGTTATAGCACCTGACCCATTAGTAATACTGATACCATTACCGGCGGTGATATTTGCTAATGAATACCCTGTGCCATTGCCAATCAATACTTTGCCATTAGCGGCAGAAGATCCATCAATACCTGTTCCGCCACGAGCAGACGAAAGTAAGCCCGTAGTGATTTTGGATGCGTCAAGATTTGGAATATCTGTTGCAGCAAGTGCGCGGAATGTTGGGGTTGTCGCACCGCCTGTTGCGGGTCCAGCAAAGATCGTTGCCGCTGTCTGAGTAGCCAAAACAGGGGTGAGAACACCACTTGTGGTGATAGGTGAATTTCCAACCGAACTATACAGTACGGCAGGCATTGTTAGCCCAACACTGGTAACGGTTCCGGTCGCCACAGAAGCCCAGCTCAAGTTGCTTGTTGCGCCACCGCTGGAAACGAGTACTTGGTTTGCAGTTGGTGCAGTGATCGGGAGCGTATAATTGATATTATTTGTACCCTGTGCGCCTGCTTGAAAAGTTGAGAGTCCTGTCGAGGTGCCTCTTAATTGTAATTGACCGCATAAAGTACCGTTTCCGCTAATATAAAAGTTAGCCGGTATTTGAGGTGATGTGCCATTAACGATATAACTTCCTGAAAGATCTGGAATATCGGTCGCAGATAGTGGGCGGAATGTCGGTACTGCTACAGAACCTGTTACAGGTCCCGCAAAAAATGTTGCCGCTGTTTGGGTTACCAAAGAAGCAGTCAATGTGCCAGTGCTCGTTACCGGTGAATTTGTGACTGAAAAGATAGAAGGCATTGCAAGCCCGACACTGGTAACGCCAGTGTTTGTAGCCGCGATCGTTATAGCACCTGACCCATTAGTAATACTGATACCATTACCGGCGGTGATATTTGCTAATGAATATCCTGTGCCATTGCCGATCAACACTTTGCCGTTGGCGGCGGTCGATCCATCGATACCTGTGCCACCACGAGCAGATGAAAGCAAGCCCGAAGTTATTTTAGATGCGTCAAGATTTGGAATGTCCGCTGCGACGAGCGAACGGAAAGATGGTGTAATAGAAAGCACACCGCTTGATGGTCCGGCAAAAACTTTATTTGGGGCTTCGACTGCCCATGTTGCTGTGAGATTACCTGAACTGGTAATAGGAGAAACGGTCACGTTAAATTCTGTAGGAAGAGCAAGACCAACACTGGTCACTGTTCCGTAGGTCGGAGTTGCCCATGTTGGCACACCACCTGAAAGAGTCAAGACTTGTCCGTTCGTGCCGGCATTGAGCCAGCCGAGGATACCCGTTGCGTTTGTGCTATAGAGCAACGCCCCTGCACCTCCGACTACCGAAGGGTAGGTCAACTGATAGTTGGTCACACCAGTGCTCGAAATGCCGAAAGTGACTTTCTCGCCGGCTGTATTTTTAATCACAAAGCTATTGCTTGTTGATGGATTGCCGCCTAGTGCACCAATACCAGCACCAGTTTGCGCGTTAGCAATACCACTCTGAAGCAAGAATGCTCCGAGAAGGCTCAGCAAGGCTTTTGTAAAAGCTCTATTCATAACAGATCGAGACATTAGTGTAAAGTGGAACAGCATCACTGTTCGTTATCCTAAAACAAAAAAAACCTAAATTCAAAACCGGAAGCTCGGTTGCGTCTCGTTTCACCCGTGGCATGAGACGCAACCGAATTCCGAATGTTGCTAATTAATAAGCAACGTAACCGATGAACTCAGTAGCACCAATTACATTCGAGAGCTGAACCGTGAAGGTCGTAGCGGTCTTCGATGTGATTGTGTAAGTCTGGCTGACTGGGCTCTCAACAGTAATGATTACAACTGAGCTAGCATTATATCCGCCGCCCGGAGTGACAGTGTACGAGAAGTTCGTACCATCACCAGCAACGCGACCAGCTGCTTTAGCAGTCATAACTGATGACCAAGTTGGTGCACCAGCAGCGTTCGAAGTAAGAACCTGACCGGCTGTACCAGCAGCTGTGAATGAGTACTGTGTACCATTGCTGTAAGCAACAGTCCCTGCAGCACCAACTGCTGTTGAGCCTGTACCGCCATTGGTGACACCAAGTGTACCATTAACTTCAGAGGTGTTGAGGTCAACTGCATTGCTCGATGAACCTGAACCAACGAATTGGTTAGCAGTTACTGTACCGCCACCAAGAGCGATCGAAGCACCAGCCCCGACTGTCATTGTTGCAGTAGTGTTAGTACCAGATGAGATCTGGTTAAAAGGAACGCTGATCGCTGATGGGAATGTGCTTGTCCAAGTCGGAGCACCCGTAGCACCAGAAACCAACAACTGACCGAGTGTACCGGCAGCTGGCTGATAGTTCAACTTCGTACCGTCGCTATAAGCGATCGTTCCGGCTGCACCAACAACATTGTTTCCTGTACCGCCATTGTTGATGTTCAATGTACCGGTAACTTCAGTGCTGTTAAGACCTACTGGACCGAGAGACATTAAACCGGTTGGATCACTTTTGAAGATACCAACTGCCGGCTGTGGCCATGTGAATGTGCCTGTTCCGAGAGCTGTACCTGCTGTGATCGATACTGAATGTGTTGCATCATTGTACATTCTGAACGTCTTTGCAGTAGTTGCTGGCTGTGCCAATGCATTTCCTGCGAACGCTAAGACAACAAGTCCTGCGAGAAGTGATTGTTTGAATTGCTTCATTTTGGTTAAGTGATTTGTAGAATAGAAAAAAAAGTATCCCGTGAATTAAAAAAAAATTGTTCTATCTTATGGATTGACAACAATGTATGTCAATGTACCCGTTGTTGTCGGGTAGGCTGCCGAGAAAGAAACGTGGAAGCCGCCACCAGGGGTCATATTATCCATGAACGCGATAATACCCGGTACCGATGGATCATTAACACTAAATTGAACGGCCGCTCCGGATAATAAACCTGAGAATGGTATTTCCAATCCGATTGCATTTTGCGGAATGACAACCGCACCAGCATATTTATTCGCACCAGCGCCTGCGATGTTGTTTGCTGTGACATTTCCACCAGTCGTCGCTATGATCGTACCGCCATTGCCGACAGTGATCGTCACGCCTGGCTGGATAGTACCCGTTGTGATCTGAGAAGCAGAAATTGTAGTTGTTGAGGGAATGGAGCTACTCCATGACGGCCTGTTTGAAGCATCAAGCGTCATAATAGCACCTGCAACAGTTGGTGCATACGGTGTGGCAACATTCATATTGTTACCCACCCAAATATTTCCGTCAGGTAAGGAAGGCAGTAATGCTGTGCCAGATGCCCAGAACATATTCCCCTCTCCGTCAGAGGTGAGGGTACTTATAGGACCCGGAGGCGGAACATTTGGAAGTTGTAATGTATAGGTTGACGTGAGGGATAACGGCGCCGTTAGCGTGATCGTTTTGAGCGGAGTCGTGCGATTATCCAATGACAAACCACCAGCACCAAACACACGCTGATTAGCTTGTGAGTACGAGTTCGTCGATTCAAGCGCAAGTGATAGTACAATCACAGCACAGAGGGGTATGTACCTTAGAAAGGGCATAGTATCCAGTTATAAATGTTGTTTCCCGTGTAAATGCATCAGAATCGTACATCGTGGAATGCACGAATCTTTTCTTGAGCAAAACGCAATCTAAATTAATTGCCAGTGCCGTTGTATCCCGTATGCTCGTTCGAGATCGAATCGGAGCATCATAAAATTTTTACCCATAACACAAAGATCGTGTTACCATGGCTCTAATTTGTCGTTGTGGCTTTGAAGAAAATAAGCTAGTATCCCGTGGCAGCTCGTTCTTTCTTTTGCAAATATACGACAATCTTTTACCAAATGCAAGTAAATGTCCTTTTTTTCTTTTAAAAACTTTGCTTTCTGACTGCAATAGTGGACACAAGACAAAGGCACGAGCAACCAATTTGTTATTAATCAATGAGTTAAGCTTATATTTAAATCGCTTAGAAAAACAAACACAAGATAACCTTTTATAAGAAAAAACAAATAATGAGAACTGCTAACTTCTTACTTTAAAAGGTTTTGTATGTTTCAAAAACCTCCCGAGCAGTTTTTCCTCCCGTCAATTCTGACATCGTTTGTTGCTCGTTTTGGAGTGTCAATTCCAAAGATGAGAACACCTCATCCCTACGATCGCATGGAATTACGACAATACCATTTATATCAGAGAAAACAATATCCAATGGTTTGATCGCAACATTTCCAATGGTAATCTCACAATTGTAATCGGACATAAAACCTCGTTTACGAATATCCCTTACACAACGATAGCTGCCGAAAACCGGAAAGCCCAGATCGGTGATCTGCTCAATATCCCTTACGCCGCCGTTTACGATTGCCGCTTTTGCCCCTCTGGCTTTTGCTCGAGTGGACATTAAACCACCCCATAGAGCCGCATCTATATCAGCATCACTCCCAACAAGCACGATCGAATCATTCGGAATTGCATCGACCATTTCAAGCAGTGTGTCGATCTCAACATATTCCTCAGTTGGAATAACTCGGCAGGGGAAAGCATAGCCCGCAATTTTTAGATGTGGGTCAAATATCATTGATTGGATGGAATGATCTAACACTTGGTTTTTAATGCCAAGTTTATCCATCACATCACTGACCAATGGGGTGTACAGGGTCTCAAGAAATGCAAGGATACTCTTGTGTTGTACCATTATCGTAAGCCGGTTGGCATTGTCTCAAAACCTTTTTGCACGTTGACATTTGCAAGAGTACGCCAAGTATCATCCTCTAATGAGCAGAGCACCCAACAGAAGTTGATTGGAAATCCCGGCGCGGCAACATTGGGATGATAACCTTCCACTATCGTAACAGCATCATTTTCAAAAACCGGTTGCGAGAACTCGGGATTCATCAGATCATTATAGATGAACTGCGTCCCGAAACCCGGTTTCGGCATATCAAAAAATAAATAGAGCTCTTCGCGTGTGTCGGCATGCTCGTGCGGTGGCCAACTGGTCCAATTGCCGGGCTTTGACATCGTGACCCCCATTAACAATCGCGAGCCTTCGACATTCTCTGCGATCACTTTATGAATATCCCGATAGTATGGCTCTGCACCAACATGCAACGTCAGTGAATCGCTATTCTTTATTTCAGATTCAAAGCTAACGTATTTGGTGGGGTGCTCCCGACTGGTCGGTGCCGAGGCTTCAACGAGATCGCATTGTTCGTTGGTACGAACTTCAAAGTCAGCGCCTCGTGTAATATAAAGGCCGTCGAAACGAGTGAGTGTATAAGTTTCTGAGCCAACGATCACATTTGCAGTGCCACTAAGGCAAAGCAATGTCGTCTCGGCTTCGGGGTTGCGACCGAAACAGCGTGCGTTATCTTTATCGAGAATAATTCTGCCGGTCGAGATACACTTAAACTCAGAATTCGCAGGAGTGATCGAGATGTGTCTCCCCTTTTGTGATGCGGTATTTCGGAAAAGCCAATTTTTTTTCATAATCATTTAATAAGCATTAAAACCACCGTCAACACTCAGGATATGTCCGTTGACATAATCGGATGCTGATGATGCAAGAAAAAGAAATGCTCCGGCAAGCTCGTCAGGTTTCCCAAATCTTCCGATGGGAATTCTTGAAAGCAATTGGGTCATTCGCTCCGGATTATTTCGCAGAAGCTCGGTTGCATCGGTTTCGAAATATCCTGGGGCAATCGCATTGACATTAATATGATGTTTCGCCAGTTCGTTAGCCATCGCTTTCGTGATCTGCGCTACACCGCCTTTCGCGGCGGCGTAGGCTACAACATTCATCCCACCGGAAAAAGAAAGCAATGATGCAATATTTATAATTTTTCCGCCGCCATTACTTATCATCACCTTTGCAACAGATTGCGACCATTGAAAGACAGCACTCAGATCAGTTTCGAGGACAGCATCCCAATCTGCTTTGCTATATTCTAAGACAGGACTTCTACGGATGATCCCAGCATTATTAACCAGAATATCTATCGCTCCATACTCTTTTACAACCTGATCGATCACCTTCGTTCGGTCTGCCTCAGCAGTAACATCCGCTTCAAACACGACGGTTTTATGATCGTTAAGCAACAGCTGTGTTTCTTTCAGCGCTATTGCATCTCTGCCAACAAGTACTACCGTCGCACCTGCCGAAGCAAGTGCCGTTGCGGCGGCGCGACCGAGACCGCGGCTTGCACCCGTCACGATCGCAACCTTATTCTCTAGGTTAAAGAGTGTTTCTAAATATTCCATAGTATTGTGTTGTCTTCGAAAATACCACTTCAGTTTATGTGCTGTTTCAATTTGATGCTTTCGGGGTATATTTTCTTGGCAATCAATATTTAATCATTCGAACCGAACAATCGGAGATACTTTTACTGTTAGAGGACATCTATTTGCAATAACACTGTGTCTGAAATAAAAACTATCGGAATTTTGACTGCCGGCGGCGATGCACCGGGCATGAATGCTTGCATCCGTTCGGTTACTCGCGTGGCGCGTCATCACGACCTCAAAGTACTTGGGGTTCATCACGGTTTTACCGGTTTGATCGAAGGTAATTTTATTGATCTCATTCGCAGTTCGGTCTCAAACATCATTCAACGTGGCGGGACGATCCTGAAGTCAGCTCGTACCCCAGAGTTTCATACAGTTGAAGGTCGAACCAAAGCATACGAAGCTGTAAAAAATGCTGGGATGGATGCACTTGTTGTTATTGGTGGTGATGGCACCTCCAGAGCCGCTGCTACTTTTGGCGATCAATTTGATTTCCCCGTCATCGGTTGCCCCGGTACGATCGACAATGATCTTTGGGGAACAGACTTTACCATCGGCTTCGACACGGCAATAAACACGGCTCTCGAAAGTATTGATAAAATTCGCGACACGGCCGATGCGTTTGAACGCACATTCTATATTGAGGTTATGGGGCGCACGAGCGGATTTATTGCATTGGATGTGGGTATTAGTTGCGGTGCCGAATATATTGCCATACCCGAAAGTAAAACGACAATAGAATCTGTTTTACAAATTTTTAAGAAACAACGCTCCACCAAGCGCTCGAATATGATCATCGTTGCCGAAGGCCACGAAACAGGCGGCGCATTCAAACTTGCCGAAGCTGTCAAAGAGCACACCGGTATTGATTACCGAGTGACTATCCTCGGGCACGTACAACGTGGTGGCAGCCCAACAGCACGCGACCGTATTCTTGCAAGCAAGATGGGTGCGGCGGCTATAGAAGGTCTGCTCGCAGGCAAGCGAGGTGTGATGGTCGGCGAAGAACGAGGTGAGTTTACTTATACCCCATTCCTCGAAGCATCCGATAGAAAAAAACCGATCGATGCCTATATGTTGGAGCTGTCGAGTATTTTGGCACAGTAAAAAAAATTATTCCGTCTTTGCGCCAACAAATTTATCGTCATTGTCGCGGAAGAGTACGTTGAAGGTTGTTAGGCTTCCGTAGGATTTGGTGATATACGCTTGCAGTTCGATTTTCTCGGCTTCTTCGAGTTTGGTGTTGCTATTGATCTTTTGTTCGAGTACACGAAGATTATTCCGGACCGAAATGATCTTTTTAAAAAATACCTCGATATCAACCTCTTTTTCTTGCGCGCTTGAGTCGCGTGGCTTAAGCACTATCGTGCCATTATGAAATTTGGGTGCGATCTCGACAGCGATCTCTCCGCGATCTAACTTCTGATCGAGTGCCGTCGAAAACGCTTGGAATGCAATTCTATATGCCTGTTCAAATTCCATAATATTAGTCTTTGATGTAATAGCACACCAACGATTGCTTTCCTCGTGAAATTCCTCTCCCTACGTTCTGCCACAGATCGCAAGAGCCGCGAGGATCGGAACCAGAAAAACGAGTGCTTGAATGATTCTTTCCTTCATAATAATCACCTCTATACAGAAGTCACTTATCCTCGTGGAAGGTTACACGTAATTATGGGTCAATAACTTATGACTCAATGGTTTATAGTTTGTGGGGAAAAATGTTGATAAATGTTGCAAACGGACAATTTATTTCGTATATTGCATATAATAGAAGAGGTTTTATGATTATTTTGTCATCCACTGTAATTAAAAAGTGTGGCAAGAAACTCGAAACCTTGTTGGTAAGTTGTACAAAACGACCGATCTTATCAGTCGGTCTTATCTGTTTATTATCTGTTGAGCGTTATAAACGAACATTCATTCATTGGCAGCCCTCTCTTGAGTGCATCGCGACGATACACCCAAGAAAGTGCGGCACAATTATTGTGTGAATGCTAAGGAGATAGCCTCAGCAGTCATCATTTATTGGAGAAACAATTAATGCGCCATACTAAAAGCTTTCGCACTCATTATGACCTGAAGTTACTATTATTGTTGTTGTTGGGCGGGATATTTTTTCTTGAGAGTTGCGGTCCCAGCAAGAGCATAACGGTCGTAAAGCCAACAACCGATTCAACAACGATCCAGCCAAGCAATGCCGACCCGTTTACTGTTTTAGATGACCGAGGGAGAGTTGACTCCGCACTGGTAGAAAATCATCTCGAAACTGCCCGCCAAGAATGGCTCCGTGCCCTTGCCGCCGAGCAACGCAAAGACAAGAATCAAACAGTAAAACGATTTGAGGCTTCGATCGATATTCTTAATCGCCTGATCTACTTTCCGGGTGTCAGCGAAAACAGAGACTTCCAAGAATTAGCAAAGTCGATCTTTGAAGATTACGAGAAGTACGTTAGTAAAATTGATATTCTCCCTCCAAGTTCTTCGATCTATGCATTCCGCCAAAAGTTTAATGAAGAGATGGCGAAGATGGACATCCGGAATATCCCACTTCCGAAACCATCCGATCTTACCAAGACACAAGTACCGCTTGTCGTTAACCCTGCCGTCGAGCAGTCGATCGCCTATTTTATGTCCGGCAATGGGCGTACATTTATGACGAAGTGGTTGGGGCGTTCGGGTAAATTTTTCCCGATGATGAAAAAGATCTTCAAGGAAGTAGGCACCCCCGAAGAATTGATCTATCTTTCGATGATCGAAAGCGGACTCAACCCAACGGTTACTTCTCGTGCGCAAGCAGTAGGGCTTTGGCAGTTCATCGAAGGCACCGGCGCGATGTATGGCTTAAAAAGCAACTGGTGGTTTGACAACAAACGCGACCCCGTCAAAGAAACCTACGCAGCGGCTCGACATCTCAAAGATCTCTATCGCTCGATGGGCGATTGGTATCTTGCTCTCTGCTGCTATAATTGTAGTATGACCAGGATCCGCCGTTGTATGGCAGAAACTCAGGATACTACTTTCTGGGGTATTAGAGATTGCTTGCCGAAAGAGACCCAGAATTATATCCCGCTCTATATCGCTGCGACACTGATCGCAATGGATCCGGCACATTATGGCTTTACCAATATCACAATGGATAAGCCAATGGTCTTTGATACTGTGCGTGTCAGAGAGTCCGTTGATCTTAATGCGCTGGGCAAAGCCGCCGGCGTATCAGGACTTGAATTGAAAGACCTCAATACTGAGCTATTACAATTTACAACACCACCACCCGAGCTCGCACCGAACGGATATGTATTGCGTGTGCCTGTCGGAAGTGCTCAAAACTTTTACCAACGCTATGCACAACTAACTTCGGAAGAAAAGCGTCCGTGGATGTTGCATACCATCGAGCGCGGTGAATCGCTTCGTTCAATAGCCCGCACTTATGGTCTGACCACCGAGCAACTTGCATCATATAATAATATGGATGCAGACAACAAAGTAAAGCGCGGCACCAAAATTCGTGTGCCAATGTCGGTGATGGCACCTTCAACTGTGGCTTCGAACGAGCCACCAACGACAGTAACCGCTCCACCAAAAGCGACAACCACTGCGCCTACAACTACCGGACCAACAACCGCGGCAAACACTTCAAAGAAAGTGTATCACCGAGTTCGTAGCGGCGAGACGATCACATCGATCGCTTCTCATTATGGTGTTCGTGCTTCCGACATTCGTAATTGGAATAATATCAGCTACCATCATGGCGTAAAGAAAGGCCAACGCCTTGCCATAATGATCGAGCACTCGGATGCACCTGCACCGAAACAACAACTTGCGGTAAAACCTGATACCTCAAAAAAACATTGGGTCAGCTATAAAGTGCGTCGTGGTGATACGATGGCAAAAATTGCTGATGACTTTGGCGTCAGTCTTGCGCAGATCAAAAAATGGAATGGGCGTTCGGTGCGTCATGGCGTTAAGTCAGGGCAGAGTTTGAAGCTTTATAGCGAACAACAAAACATTGCGGTTGCAGACGAAGAGCCTGTTGAATCAAAATCACGACTTCACACTGTTCGCGCCGGCGAGACGATGACGAGCATCGCAAAACAATATGGTACAACTGCCAAGAAGCTCAGCGAATGGAATGACGGCAAAGACGCCGCTTCGCTTCAGGCTGGAGAGAAGATCAACGTCTATGCCACCAACAAAACTGCATCGCAAGGTGACTCTGATCATCAGACCCACAGCACAAAACGCGTAACTTACCGTGTCCGACGCGGTGATACATTGTACTCGATCTCCGAGAAGTACGGGGTAAGCGTGAACGATCTTAAATCAGCAAATAACCTGCACAAAAGCACGATACCCGCAGGCAAGCGCTTGATCATACCGACAAACTGAGAAAAACAATTGCTCTTGGTTAGAAAAGGCGATCTTTGGGTCGCCTTTTCTATTATATCGAGCCTAAAACGAGGGATTAGCGCATTTTGGGAACCAGAGGTGTCCAAAATTCATTTTCCCTGCGCTGAAATTCTCTCCTTAATTGTATTGCAATTCATTGTGATGCAAAACAGGGGGAGCATTTTTTTTTCTGAGACTTTATTGCCGGCATAGCTCAGTTGGTAGAGCAGCTGATTTGTAATCAGCAGGTCGTCGGTTCGAGTCCGTCTGCCGGCTCAGAAAATGACTGTAGCGATGGATAACGCCGTTATTCGTCGCTACGGGCATACTTGTTATTAGATACGGGCAGATACTCAAGTGGCCAACGAGAGCAGACTGTAAATCTGCTGACATAGTCTTCGAAGGTTCGAATCCTTCTCTGCCCACACTTTGACAATTTAATTCCGCTCACGTAGCTCAGTTGGTAGAGCACGTCCTTGGTAAGGACGAGGTCGTCAGTTCAATCCTGATCGTGAGCTCTGTGAAACGGCATTTTGTTCTAACAGATGAAATGCTCTCAATGCGGGAGTAACTCAGTTGGTAGAGTCACAGCCTTCCAAGCTGTTGGTCGCGAGTTCGAGTCTCGTCTCCCGCTCTACGATTTTTTGTTGTAGCGACACACCCTGGTGGGTCATTGCAACGTTTTTTTAAGATAAGGAATACGACAATGAGAGATATTATAACGTTAGAATGCACCGAGTGCAAAGAGCGCAATTATTCGACGACGAAAAACAAACGCAAGCAATCGGGTCGTGTAGAATATAAAAAATATTGCTCGCGCTGCAACAAGCGTCAGCCACACAAAGAGACCAAATAAGCGTTAGGCTGTTACGTCAGTAGCTCAATTGGTAGAGTAGCGGTCTCCAAAACCGTTGGTTGGGGGTTCGATTCCCTCCTGACGTGCAAATGACAAGTATGCGCGCCGAACACCATTTATTATACGAAAGCGCAAAATTATGGCAGATACAACACTCTCAACTTCTACTGCGGTAGTTGTTGAAAAGAAAAGTCTTAAGGACAAGGCTACTCATTTTATCTCTGAGGTAAACAAAGAGATCAAAAAGGTTACTTGGCCCTCACGCGAAGAGCTGATCGATGCAACGATCGTGACATTGGTGCTCGTGGTGGTCACGTCCGCCTTCATTTTTGGCGTAGATAAGATCTTCGAGGTCGTCTTGCGCTTATTGTACGCAATCTAAGCAACCCAGACGATGAGCGAACTACAACAAGCCACCCAGATGAAATGGTATGCGATACGTTGCTTTACCGGTCAGGAAATCAAAGTAAAGGCATACATCGAAGATGAGATGAGCCGCCGTGGTTTGTCCGATCGCCTCCTTGAAGTCGTGATACCTACCGAAAAAGTATTCGAGATTCGAGACGGCAAAAAGCGTGTCAAAACCAAGAGCTTCCTTCCTGGATATATCCTTCTCGAAGCGGCAATTGATAAAAAGCTGATCGATATTATTCTTTCAGTGCCAAGCGTTGTGAGTTTCGTTGGTCCGTCGAAAGACCGCCCAACAGCATTGCAGCCCGACGAGATGCGCCGTATCCTCGGTAAGGTCGAAGAACGCAAAGATCTTGAAGTACCGGAAGTCCGTTACTATATTGGTCAGCCCGTTAAAGTTATTGACGGACCGTTCAACACGTTCCAAGCACAGATCAAAGAGATCAACGACGATAAGCAAAAGCTGAAAGTCGAAGTCTCGATCTTTGGGCGGAAAACACCGGTCGAGCTTGACTATGTTCAGGTTGAACCGGAATAAGACTTGCGATTATTTTCTTTAAAAGGCGGCTATCAAGTCGCCTTTTTTTTATTACTACTTTTCTTTTTCAATAGGTGTTCTCAGGGTGATGCAAGCTACTACCCCAGATGTAACATCATATAACACTTCAACAAACCCATGGAAGCGTCCCCTTCTCGGGTTGGCTATATTTATTGAAAGTATTTCTTTTATTATTCTTACCAATGCCCGATTCGAAGGGCAAGGATTAGCAACCTCATTCTTTCGGTTTTCGACAAAGGGCGACATCATTTCAAATACGCTCTATCTCTTTACGATGTTCCTCTTACTACGGGCCATCTATAAACCAAGCCTCATTAGTATGCGTCGAATATTAGTGTTGCTGATCGCATCGGCTATTATTTTCTTTGTGACGCTTCAAGCTCGAAATTTTGAAGTCGGTGAATTCCCGCGCATCGCTTCGATCACCTATCTTTGTTCTCGTGCATTGTTCTTAGCGTTATTGATCTCTCGTCGCGAATATGACTTCGTCCACATCACAGGCATTCTTCAAGTATTTCGCAACACGATACTCGTCTTGATCTCCGCGGTAGTATTCGCATTCATCTTCTCGTTTACTTATCCTGTTAGCTCTGACTATGTTGAATTGAAACGCTTCAATGCAGATGCGGCGGTGATCTTAGGTGCAGCTGTATGGCATGGCAACGAACTTGGTGAACGACCAAGCCCGACACTGCTCGAACGAATAAAGGTCGGCGAAGATCTGCTCAACAAAGACATCATCGCGAAAGTCGTCGCGACCGGAGGTAATGCTTCGGGCGAAAAGACAGAAGCCGAAATTGCAAAAATTGCTCTCGTCAAAAGTGGCATCGAAGAAAATCGTGTTGTTGCCGAAACAAGGAGCCATAGCACGCTTGAGCAAGTATTATATATCCGTGATGAACTTGTGAATAAGCAAGGCTGGAAACGATTTATTATTATTAGTGATCAGTACCATCTGGCGCGGGTGATCGAAATGTGCAAGTTCAATGGCATTGAAGCGATCGGAACTCCGTCGAATATCAGACAGACGGTTGTTGATCTCGCTTATTACCGCCTTCGCGAAAGTGTGGCGCTACTCGCTTATTGGATCATCGGAAAGTAATTACGAAGGAACGTGAACGACTGCCTTCTTCGTTTTAAACCCAACTGAACGTATAAGCCTCTTTTTGATGCTTATACACCAACTTTTTCACCTATAGGATTAACCACACGCGATGTCCGTAGCAACAGCCCCCAAAAAAGCTTCAGTAGCAACCAACGGCACTTCAGCTGAAAAGGTATCGGAAGCGACTTCAGAACGTCCAGAGTTATTCGATCTTTTTCGACAAAACGACCACGAACAGCTCGTATTTTGCTCTGATAAAGCCTCAGGTTTGAAGGCGATCATTGGCATTCATAACACCACTCTCGGACCTGCTCTCGGAGGCGCGAGAATGTGGACCTATGCGAGCGACTATGATGCGCTTCGTGATGTCCTTCGACTTTCAAAAGGTATGACCTATAAAGCGGCTGCGGCTGGTCTCAACCTCGGCGGTGGTAAAGCTGTGATCATTGGAGATCCGCATACACAGAAATCAGAAGCACTTTTTCGTGCATTTGGTCGCTATGTCGAAAGTCTTGGCGGAAGATATATTACTGCCGAAGATGTTGGCACCTCAGTTCAGGAGATGGTACATATCCTTGCTGAGACAAAATATGTCACTGGAATTCCTTTCGAGCTTGGTGGCTCGGGTGATCCGTCACCGGTTACAGCTTATGGTACATTTGTCGGTATCAAAGCCTGTGCAAATATTCGTTACGGTAGTGATTCACTCGAAGGAAAGCGCGTTGCGATCCAAGGAGCAGGGCACGTCGCTTCAGGCTTAGCAAAATATTTGTTCGAAGCCGGCGCAAAAGTGACGATCACGGATATTTATGCAGAGAAGGCACAAGAAGTTGCAAAAACAACAGGCGGTACTGTCGTTGCTCCGAATGAAATATATGATGTTGATTGCGACATCTTCTCACCTGCCGCACTCGGCGGTGGCATCAACGACGAGACCATCGCAAAGCTGAAATGCGAAATCCTAGCAGGACCTGCCAACAATCAGCTTGCCGATGAAGACCGCCACGCAAAAGCATTAGCAAAGCGTGACATTCTTTATGCACCGGATTATGTGATCAATGCAGGTGGACTCATTAACGTCGCCAGCGAGCTTGAAGGTTATTCACAAACTCGTGCACTCAAACAAGCAGAAAATATTTACAATACCCTACGCCGCATTCTTCTTCGCTCAAGCGAAGCCGGTGTCACAACCATCGAAGCCGCAAATCATATCGTCGAAGAACGCCTTGCCTCGATCGCGTCAACAAAGCGTATCTATGCATCGCAGTCGAATTTCTCCGGACGTTTTGGCGAGAGTTGGAAGAAGTAAAGAATATTTCTCTTTATTAAAAAAGGCGGCTAATAGGCCGCCTTTTTTATATAATTTATTTTGGCAACAACACTTCTTTTGATACTACTTTCCCGTCGCTTTCTATTTCATACACGATCGGCTCGGCATTGGGGATATTGAGTTCTAAAACTTGCTCTTTGGTCAGCTTATCCAACTGCATCACAATAGCTCGGAGGGAATTACCGTGAGCGGAGATCAAGACATTCTTCCCTTGTTTTACTAACGGCAGAATATGTTGTTCGAAGTATGGTAACGTGCGCTCGGCTGTCATCTTGAGGCTCTCGCCATTTGGTGGCGGGATGTCGTAGCTTCTGCGCCAGATCTTGACTTGCGCTTCACCAAACTCAATGATGCACTCGGCTTTATTCTTTCCTTGAAGGTCGACATACATACGCTCATTAAGTGCGGCATCTTTTACAACTGGGACTAATTCTTGATCGGCTCCGCGAAGAGATTCGGTAAGGGTGTCGATCGCACGAACAAGCACGCTCGTGAATGCACAATCGATATGAATATCTTTCAAGAGCTTCCCAGCCTCGTATGCATCGCGCGTACCTTTTTCGGTAAGTGGCACGTCAATCCAACCGGTAAACCGGTTTTCGAGATTCCATTGCGACTCACCGTGACGGAGTAAAATAAGTTTTGCCATCGCCTAATTAGTATAATGGTCTTCGCGTCTGATAGAACATCGGAATAACAGCAATGATGGTGGTATAGATCGTCACTAAACCGCCACGCGTTGTTGCGTAATCAATGAAATTGATACCGGTGCCTTGCGTAAAAAAGAAATAGTAGATCAAATTATTTACGACCGAGCCAACAAAGACAAAGAGCAAGAATGGCCAATTGCGAAGTCGCTGCTCGATCTGGTCTTCATTAAAAAAATATCCGAGTAGAAAACCGACGATCGTATAGGAGAGCGCATGTGCACCGGGCGTGCCACTCGAAAGTAGATCAAGCAATAAACCAAGAACAAAACCGACAAGCTCGGCATGCAACTGCCCACGACGAAGAACCACCCATATAAGATAGATCAGTACGAGATCAGGTGTCGCACCAATGATCGAAATAAAATTGCCAACGACGACTTGTAATATTACTGCCAGCAACGCTACTGCTATTTCAATTAAGTATCGCACGTTATGGCTTCCCTACTTTCTTCGCAGGTTTATTCAGATCTTCAGTAACTTTGCTTTGCAGTGTAGCTTTGTCATGCTCGAGTTGAGGGTCTTTCAAGACCACAAAGCAATGCTCTACTTTTAATGGATGCGCGACAGGTGTAAGATAGACCTTACGGAACAGTGAGTTCGGCTCGGGTTCGATTCGAACCACTGACCCAACAGGAACATCCGAAGGAAATAGCGTTGAGTATTCGCTTGTCACAACAAGATCGCCAACTTGCACATCCAGTGCTTTCGGGATGTTACGAACGACCAGTTCATCGCCCCCTTCCCATGCAAGCATTCCATCAACTCTTGTGCGTGTCATCTTCACCGCGATACGCAGACTCGGGTTAAACAATCCTTCTGCCATTGCGAATCCGCTACTGGTGGCGAACACACGGCCAACAAGACCACCATCGGTGATGACCGGCATTCCGCGCTCGACGCCGTTGGCTTCTCCGACCGAGAGGGTCAGCATATTCCGACCACCGATCGTTGTCTTACCAACAATATCAGCGGCGATGACTTTCCAACCCGGCTGGAGTTTAAGTCCGAGCATATTCCGAAGCTCTGCGTTCTCACCTTTTGCTTTTCTGAGCGATGCGAGTTCGGAAGTCAGGAGAATATTACGATCGCGTAGCGCATCGTTCTCGCGTGAGATAGCGAATGGATTTGGCACCCAAGAACCGATCGATTGTAGCGAGCCAACGATCAATGTCGTCACTGCCCGAAGTGGTTGGATTTCTGTAGTTTTGGAGAACGCCATAAACAAGAACGAACACAACACCAACACCGTCAATACGACATATTCCTTAAAGAGAACAAAGAGTTGCAATAAGCGGCGCATTCGGGTGATGGTTCACAAACGAGTATTAATAACGCTTGCTCTTGATCAGCACTTTCATATATTTCGGAATATCATCAACAACTTTTCCGGCGCCGCGCACGACCGCCGTAAGCGGATCATCTGCAACGTGAACCGGCAAGTTTGTTTCGAGACGAAGGCGTTCGTCTAAGCCTTTTAATAAAGCACCGCCTCCAGAAAGCATCATACCGCGATCAAGAATATCGGCCGATAGTTCTGGTGGTGTACGTTCAAGACTACGTTTAACGGCTTCGACGATCTGGTTAACAGGCTCGGCAAGTGCATCACGCACATCAACGCTCGAAACTTCGATCGTTTTCGGAATACCGGCAACAAGATCACGCCCCTTCACTTCGACCATTAATTCTTCTTCGAGCGGCATTGCAGACCCGACTTGACATTTGATCAACTCGGCAGTACGCTCACCGATCAACATATTAAAATTCTTTTTGAAGAACAACATCACCGCATCGGTCAACTCATCTCCTGCAGTACGAAGTGATTCTTGATTGACAATTCCGCTCAGTGCGATAACGGCAATTTCAGTAGTACCACCGCCGATGTCAATAATAATATTACCAACCGCAGCTTCGACATCAAGGCCGATACCGATCGCAGCAGCCATTGGCTCGTAGATAAGATGCACTTCTTTTGCACCGGCATGCTCTGCACTATCACGAACAGCGCGTTTTTCTACTTCGGTGATTCCGCTCGGTACACTGATCACAATTCTGCGTGATGGCAACCACGATGGATGGCACTTACGGATGAGTGAGCGAAGCATACCTTCGGCAATTTCGAAATCGGCGATCACTCCATCTTTCATCGGACGTATCGTCTGAATGTCACGATGGGTTCTGCCGAGCATCGCTTGTGCTTCGCGACCAACGGCAATGATCTTTTTTGTGGTAGTGTCATAGGCAACGATCGACGGTTCATTGAGCACGATGCCTTTGCCCTTCATGTAGATGAGGGTATTGGCAGTACCAAGATCGATCGCAATATCAGCGCTGAAAATATTCAACATTCTTCCCTATAAAATAAAAAAGTGGGTGAACAGATTTTCCGAAACAGTATTAATGCTCAACGTTAATGCTTAAAATGCCTCATCCCGGTCATGACCAAAGAAACATTTCGTTCTTCAGCCGCGGCTATCACTTCTGGGTCGCGAATTGAGCCACCCGGTTGGATGATCGCCACCGCACCCGCATCCGCCGCTTCGAGCAGTCCGTCAGCAAACGGAAAAAAAGCGTCGCTGGCAACGAGTGATTGTTCTAACTGATGACCAAACCGCTTCGCGTTTGCGACCGCAATTCTGCTTGATGCTACACGAGAGGTCTGACCGCCGCCAATACCGATCGTATGGGCATAGCCGTTATCAACACGCGCATAAACAATTGCATTGCTTTTAACGTGCTTACAAATTTTCCAAGCAAAGAATAATCCGTTCAGTTCGCTTTCCGACGCCTGTCTCTTGGTTACCGAAGTAAGGTCATCCGTGGCAAAAAGTGTATTATCACGGTCCTGGGTTAAGGAGCCGCCCAACACCGAGCGCGACTGCTTTTCCGAAGACATTGCGCTTTTAAGCTTTTCAGGAGAGTAGGTCAACAATCGGCGGTCTTTCTTCTTTTTTAGGAGTTCAAGCGCTTCGCTTTCGTACTCTGGCGCTAAAATAACCTCTGTGAAAAACTCGTTCAATCGTGTTGCAAGTTCTAACGTCAGGGGTTTATTCATCACGATTATACCACCGAACGGACTCTCGGTGTCGGTCTTGAACGCTCGTTCGAATGCATCAAGAACATCTGCACCTTCGGCAATTCCGCAAGGGTTGGTATGCTTAATGATACCAACGACCGTTGTGGTGCTATCCAAAAATTCGGAAATAATCTCAAGCGATGCCGAGGCATCAAGATAATTATTAAACGACAGTTCTTTCCCCCAAAGCTGATGATACAGGTCGCGAAGCATTGTGCCGCTGACGAGTGCGTTCTGATGAGGGTTCTCGCCATAACGAAGTCCGGCTCCGGTGTAGCCAAGAAAATAATTCGATATGGCTCGATCATAGATCGCTACTTGCTCGAAGCCTTCGGCGGCAAGACGTAGTCGCATTGCTGAAGTTGTTGCACCTTGATGTTCTGTGAGGTCTTGAATGAATTCCGGGTATTGTGATGGCGAAGTCAAGAGTGATACCGACTCATAATTTTTCCCGGCACTTCGCAACATTGCAGGTCCGCCAATATCAATATTTTCGACAATATCTTCGTGAGTAGAATCTTTTTTCGCGACAGTTGCTTCGAACGGATAGAGATTTACCACGAGTAGATCAATTGCTTTGATCTGATGTTCCGATGCTTGAACGACATGAACAGCATCATCACGGCGATAAAGCAACCCACCGTGAACAGCGGGGTGTAGCGTCTTGACACGCCCATCCATCATTTCTGGAAAATTGGTAAGCTCGGAAATATTCTTGACCGCAAAGCCATTCTCGGATAAGAATTTTTCTGTCCCTCCGGTCGAGTATAGCTCGACGTGATGATCAGCCAAGACTTGCGCTAATTCTTTTAACCCGCTTTTATCGGAAACCGATAACACGGCAGTTTTTATGGTAACGAGATGCTCCATTCGGATTTTAGGAAAGAGATTGTTCTATTTGATCAACTATAATTTGTAACGCTTTTGGATAGCCATGATGCTCGAGGGCTAAGACACGTTTTGACAATGCTTCCGGTGTATCATCCGGCAGCACAGGACACCGCTCTTGCAAGATGATCTTCCCGGCATCATAATCATTTTCGACAAGATGGATCGTCATACCGCTAACTGCTTGTCCCGAGGTTATCACAGCTTGATGCACATTCATTCCGAACATCCCTTCGCCGCCAAAATCTGGTAACAACGACGGATGCACATTCAATATTTTTCCTTCGTACGCGGTAATCACCGCTGCTGGGACTTTTTTCATATACCCGGCAAGCGCAATGAGATCGAT
>JBBRNY010000014.1:0-38713 GCA_038229915.1 Kapaibacterium sp. (SeqCode)
GTAGATCGATCCGCAAGAAAGTTCGTCAAGTGTAATTCCCACCGAGCGACTCATTCCGACGACGTGATCGTACGGTGATTTTAATTGTGCGCCGATATTGGCTGCATCAAAGAAATGTTCGCTCTTGAGCAGTTCTGCAAGTACTGGTTTTATATCCCAATTATTGTTTTTGAATGTGGCGGCCATTGCTCCAATGATCGCGCGTTCGGATACACCGGTAATATCATGATAGACAAGATATTGATAGAGCTTCGCGCAAATGAACCATGCTAACTGGTCGCCGCGGCTATCGAAGATGTGATCGATAATATCTTTATCAAGTGTGGCTCCGGATGAAGCTAAGTTGTACTGACGCTTAGTATCGTCAATATCGATAAATATCTTTTGGAATGATGAGTCGTGACGGCTCGTGACATATTTCGCCGGAAGTACGTTTGGTGCTGGCGCGGTCGTATCGACTATCCAACCAGTGAGTGAGTGCGAGACGGCGCGAATATCTGCTTCAGTATAATTCGGAGTACCGTCTTTATCAACCGGACCGAGGGTGAAGAGCTCCATCAACTCACGTCCATAATTTTCGTTCGGTGCGGTGCCCGCGTTCAACTGTCCATCAAGATAGATCAGCATTGCCGGTGAGATCGACACATCTTTTACCATCTGCTTGAAATTACTCCACGGGTTCTTGCGGAAATAATCAAGGTAGCTATACATCGATTGCGGATAATACACTTTGTTCTCTTCGAGCGCAAAATGATTCATCCAGAAGAGCGACATTTTTTCGCGGAGCATTGTCTTCGGTGCGTTCATCAGAGTCGTCCACTGACGGCGAATTTCCATATTCGCGCTGGAGTAAGCCGACTGTTGTGTTTGCTGTTGCGTATAATCGGAGCCGAGATACGGAGCCTTCCCCAGCCATTGATCTGAAAAACGCGGTGCCTGTGGAAGATTTGCACCAGAAAGTAAATTGTTGTCGAGCAACGCATCAACTACATCACCCGGAGTCTTGCTTTGTGCGGCGGCTATTTCTGATAGCGTCGCGCCGAAACCTGCGCGACGATAGAGATGGTTGATCGTCGTGACATCCCACGGCTGTGAAGCCGTCGGTGTCCAGGGTGTTAAGGTCGAAGTGATCTTCAGGCGGTCGCGTGTCGCTAAACCTATAATAGATCGCGGGGTAGCAAGTAATTGGGTGTCAGTCGCATTGCGCCCAAACACATCCGATGATACAACTGCGGCGGCGGCTGCACCTGAGCCTACCGTCCGAAAGAATGCTCTTCTATTCATAATGATGTTCCTCTAACGGATCCGCAGATGAAATCGGATCGTCAATAATCAACACAAACACGACATCTTAGTTTCCGTAACTTCGGGGGTATGATATGCTTTTACAAACTTACAACAACATTTGGGAATTCGTTGGGGATTTGAGATTTTGTGGCTGGGTAAAAACTTGCAAGTATGTCATCCTGAGCGGCCAGCGAAGGATCTCCGTTGGTCTAATCTTGATGTCTTGTACTAAAGGAGATTCTTCGGTCGCGGATATTTCACGTTTGGGATAACAATTCGGTTGCTCCCTCAGAATGACAGGCTTTGCATTTTTTTGTGAGGTGGTGAAAAAATTCAAGTTTGTCATGGGGTTGAGTAAAAACTTGCAAGTTTGTCATCCTGAGCGGCGAGCGAAGGATCTCCGTTTGTCTAATCTTGATGTCTTGTACTAACGGAGATTCTTCGGTCGCGGATATTTCACGTTTGAGTTATGTATTCCTTTGCTCTCTCAGAATGACAGGCTTTGCATTTTTTTGTGAGGTGGTGAAAAAATTGCAAGTTTGTCATAGGATTGAAAAAAAATGCAAGTGTGTCATCCTGAGCGACCAGCGAAGGATCTCCGTTTGTCTATATCTTGATGTCTTGTGCTAACGGAGATTCTTCAGTCGCGGAAACTTCACGTTTGGGATAACTATTCGGTTGCTCTCTCAGAATGACAAGTTTAAATATTCACCATCCCCGAGTCGCATCAGCGACGGCAACTACATAGCCCACCATTTCAATGGTGGGCGGGTTTTTCGTAGCGAGCAGGTCGTGTAAGTATCAATGTTATTTGGGGTTAAAAACGGGCGAACGCTTCTTTGGGGCTTTCGTGTTAAAAAATATGTTATTTATCATCCCCAGGAAGCGGCTATGACGAAAGCAGATATTGTCAATCGCGTCGCGAATGCAACGGGCGTCACAAAACTCGAAACCGAGATATTAGTTGATGGCTTTTTTAAGACTATCTCTGATATGCTTGCCGAAGGCGAGCACTTCGAAATACGTGGTTTTGGTACGTTCAAAGTAAAAGAACGCAAACCTCGCATGGCTCGCAACCCGCGCACCGGCGAACCTGTACCGTTGGAAATCCATTGGGTACCAACGTTCAAACCTTCGCGCGAACTTCGTACGCTTGTCAATTCCCGAATGAAGGAAAAGCAAGCGAATTCTTAACACTTTATTTTCTACTCTGAACCTTGGAGCCAATAGCGTCCGACCCAACACCTGACGCCGAGCATCAGCTTGTGCCCTCTTCCGACTCGCCGGTATCACCTGCCACACCACCGGAGTCTATACGCACCGAAGATATTCTGCTCGAACGCCTAAAAAACGAACAGCCGATCAAAGCGCAAATTTCGATGTCGCTGGTCGTCGCTATCGTGATGTTGGTCATCGGGCTTGGGACACTGATATTCTTTATCACCAAACGCCCCGAAAAATTTGCTGAGCAAAGCAACCCTCACGCCAAACAAAATAACGAAGCCCAAGCACAAGCTGCGCAAGACTCGGCGGATATGATCGCAAGGCGCACACATTTTGCACCGATGGTTGATTCGCTTAAGAAAGCGCTCGACGCTGACCCGCAAAATCTCGCAACGCAATTACATTATGCCAATGCGCTCTATGAGTCAAGTCTCTGGACAGAGGCCGAGCAAGTGTATACCACTTATCTCAAAGCCAAACCGAAAGATACTGATGCAAGAGTTGATTATGCATTTGTCCTGACCCAGACCACACACGATTTCCACCGCGCGGTAGAAGAACTCGAAAAAGTGTTAGCCCTCGACCCAACCCATATCAAAGCATTGTTCAACGCTGGCTTGCTTTCGATACAAGCATTCGAAGATCGAAAAGAAGCTATCGCAAAAGCAACCGGATATTTCCGACGCGCTCGCAAAGCTGCCGAAGAGCAACACCAGACCGAGATGCTCTCGAACATCGATCAAATTTTAGGAGAGCTTGATAAAGTACAAGCGCAAAAGCAATAAAGACCCGGTATCAAGCATCAGAAATTGTAAATTAACCGCCTGGATTATAATAGATATACTTCGCGAACGAACCGCCGTTGATCTCAAGTTTTACATCGTCGAACCATGCTTTACCTGCACCATTAACAATTATACCGTAACTCAAGAATTTTGCTTTGAACGGAATTGTAAACTCGTAGCTATATCGCTTCCAATCGGTCGTGCCTCGGATGTCCATATTATCAAGACCTTTTGAAAATAGAACGCTGTCGTAATCATTAAGATGTACCCAAAGGCTCGCAAAACCCCTTTCAAGATTTTCGGTTTTGATCGAAGCACTCAGTGTGACTTTCATATTGGGCTCGTAAGCCAACATAAATTTGTGATAGAACTTGTAATAGGAATTAGCGGTGTCGTTGCCGTATGACTCCAAGAGAAGACTCTTTGTACCAAGTTGATGGGTTGTCTTATCAACACTTGCCCGAAAGCCGCGACCAATATAACTCCAACCGGTTGGCATACCTTTTGCATTGACTTTCTCAAAACTGAGATTTGCATTTTCTTCATCAAGTCCCTCCTCTCGGCAAAATGAGACGGCAAAACAAACGATCAGCAAACACAGCAATTTTACCTTCATTGAATGGGTGTAATAATGTTATAGCCAATGAGACATTCCAACACACGTAATAGTTGCGATAGCCACATAGACCTGCCTCGACATTTGAGCTATAGGTACATCGTCCTTTGAGGGCTAAATCCTGCATGTGTTCGATGTGCTGAGCGGTGAGGAGATACGGGTAGCTGATGGGGGTGAGAACTAAGCAAATAAATTTCTGTTTTAATTAATTATGATAACATTGAATCAGGCATTGGAGAAAGCCATCAGCTTTATCGATGGATTAAAGCCAGAGTATTTGGGCTCAAAACCCGAAAGCATTCGTGTGGAAACGATTCAGCTTTTTGGGAAAGAATGGGTCGTTGTTGTCAGTTACAACACTTCCAAAAAACAAGAAGAAGTAAATACTATCAATAAATTATTTGAAGCGTTGTCCGTTCGCCGGTTTATAAAAGAAGTTGAAATTGATTCGGAAACGGGTGAAGTAGTTGCGATGAGAAATCCCGAAGCCCCTGTTACTACGGGCGAATCTCTTGCAGCATAGTGAACTCCTTTCGAACCTATTTCCCTCAAGAGTCGATCTTTCTTGATTCGAATATTTTAGTTTTACTTATTGCCGGGCAAGTCCGTCCGAATCTTCTTCCTAAACTTTCTCCGGGGAACATACATTTCTCTGTCGATGATTTCGAACTGATATCCACATTACTCCGCCAATTCAAGGAAGCGCGAACAACACCCTACATTCTCACAGAAGTGAATTCTCTTCTGAATTCTAAACTTGATCAAAATTCAAGCCTTGAATGCCGCGAGAAATTCGCAGAGTATATCCCTTTACTTGCCAATACATATACCGAACCGAAGAAGCTGGCTGAACATTCTCTTTTTTCAGCTTTTGGTATTGCAGACATTAGTATTTTCGAGGCTTGTCAAAATACTCTCGTTCTGACTGAAGATAATCGTCTTATATCGTTATTACTATTACAAGGCTCATGTAAGGTATTGGATTATAATACCTTAAAACAAATATTAAAACAAATAGCAGAACAGAGCTGATGTGGTTGAGATACGGCGCAGAGCCACACAAAAGAATAGGTTATCAGTGTCACCCACCGAGCTACGGATTACGCTTCCCGCCTTTTGGGAATGCTATGCGTTGGGCGTGATAGATCGTGGAGTTGCCGCTGAACATATAGGTTAGGAAACAAGCGACGGCAAAATAGACGAGGTTGCCAGAGCCGAATAATTCTACTGATAAGATCAGTGATGCAAGCGGAGTGTTGGTCGCTCCGGCAAAGACTGCAACAAAGCCTAATGCGGCGAATAGATCGACCGGTGCGCCGAGCAAGATCGCCAAGACATTGCCAAGTGCCGCGCCGATAAAAAAGATCGGCGTCACTTCCCCACCTTTGAAACCACTACTGAGCGTAACGGCAGTAAATAATAATTTCCAAAACCAACTCATATAGGTTACGCCGCCTGCATGAAACGCCGAGACAATACTGATACCGCCCGGAGTTGCCGAGATGGTTGTTAAGCCGAGATAGTCGCGAGTGCCAACAAGATAAGTAAGGATGATCACAATACAACCACCAACAACGGGTCTGAAGAGCGGTTGTTTGATCGTTTTATCAAACCAAGCTCCGAGCTTATGGGATAACTCGGTAAACATCACGCTGGCAACGGCAAACAGTATCGATGCAATAACTACTTTTAACAACAACGACCATTCAGCTTGAAAATATGTACCCGAAAGTGAGTTTGAAGCGATCGAAAATGTTTCGTGTTGTATGCCCCAGATGCGAACCGTAAGATCCCCGATCACACTTGCCATCAAGCAAGGGATCAGTGCTTCATATTCCATTTTGCCGATCGTTAATACTTCGAGCGCAAACACGGCACCGGCAAGCGGTGTACCAAAGACGGCTCCGAACCCTGCTGCCATACCTGCCATTACTAAGATGCGATACGGTGCGTTTTTATATCCAAGTTTTTGTGCGATGAAACTCGAAACGCTTCCGCCGATCTGTACCGCCGTACCTTCGCGACCAGCCGAACCACCGAAGAGATGAGTGATGATCGTTGCAACAAAGACAAGCGGCGCCATTCGGATCGGCACACCCACCGAAGGTTCGTGAATTTCATCAACGATCAAATTATTTCCGCCTTCGACGGCTTTGCCTAATTTCTGGTAAACAAAACCAACCGCTGCGCCGGCGACAGGAAGAAGAAAAAGCAACCATCCATTTTCGAGGCGAATAGCCGTAACTTTATCAAGCGACCACAAAAAAAGCGCGCATACCGAACCGATCACGATCGCAACAGGAGCGATGCGAAGTACCCACTTCACGAAATATTCGATCAGCCCTACTTGTTCTTTAAATGCCCACTTATATTGCATAATATCGATATACCGTAAACAATTCTCATTTACAGTTATAAGGTTTGAGTCGAAGAGAAAAAGCGAACGCCCCTACAACTGCATAAACAAAACGTGCATACTTGTAGGAGTCATCAGCCTAAATGGTAAGCATCAGGCGGTTATTATAGGTGGTACTCCATCACCTCCGCGTTTTTAACTTGCTTTAGAGCGTATGGGTTCCGAAGTGTAATGCCACATTTGCACAAAAAAATTCTTCGGACATTTTGTTTCTCGTTGGTGTTTTGTTTTTCTTACATCGACGAACCCGAACATTATGGCATCACACGATTTTCACATCTACCCCCTCGAAACCGGTTTTCACGGCTCAACACGCCCAGTTGCAAAACCGGAGTTGGTCAAAGAATATGGCTACGATAGCTTCGTGCCGTTCAAAAATTCTGCTGATAATAGCGATGACCAAGTAGCCGCGATCGCCAAAGAGATTCGTCGCGACATCATTCGCGAACTCGTCGAAGCAAAGAGCGGCCACTCAGGCGGCCCGCTTGGCTCAGCCGATATTTTTGCGACGCTCTATTTTGGTGGCGTGATGAATCACGACCCCAAAGATCCGTGGAAAGCCGGACGCGACCGCTTTATTCTCTCGGCTGGTCACATGTGCCCAGTGCTCTATTCAACGCTTGCGAATGCCGGATATTTTCCGAAACAAGAATTACTAACGCTTCGCAAACTCAACTCACGTTTGCAAGGTCATCCTGGTCGTGATATGGGCTTGCCGGGTATCGAAAGCTCGACCGGTTCGCTTGGGCAGGGTCTTGGTATTGCTGTTGGCATGGCACTTTCAGATAAACTTGTTTCAAAAAATAACAGTCGTGTCTATTCGCTTACCGGCGATGGCGAGTTGCAAGAAGGCGAAATTTGGGAATCGGCAATGTGTGCCGCGCATTGGAAACTCGACAACTTAACGGTCATCGTCGATCGCAATCATTGTCAGATCGATGGGCGTACCGACGAAGTGATGGAAGTTGATCCGGTCTCGGATAAATGGAAAGCATTCGGTTTCCATACGATCGAAGTCAACGGACACGACATCAACGCGCTTCGCCAAGCATTTGCCGAAGCAAAAGCCACGAAAGGCAAACCGACCTGTATCATTGCCGAAACATATATGGGACATCCGGTCAGCTTTATGAATGATGATTACCGCTGGCATGGCAAACCACCAAACAAAGATCAAGCAGAGATCGCACTAAACGAATTAGTATAATCATTAGGTGTGATACTGTTTATGATTGTCATCCTGAGCGACGAGCGAAGGATCTAAACTTTCAGACCAGCAGCCGATAGGATGAAAGAAACGAAATGACAGACAGATGCAAAGCAAACAGTACTTTGTATATATTCTGACTAACGAAAGTAAAACTCTGTATATCGGAGTGACAAATGATATTGAGAGACGACTTTATGAACATCGGCACAAATTAGCCGATGGTTTCACAAAAAAGTACCAGATCAATAAACTTGTGTATTTCGAATCATTCACTGACATTACACAAGCGATAGCGCGAGAGAAAACACTAAAAGGGTGGCTTCGCAAAAAGAAAGTAGCGTTGATTAATTCGGTCAACCCTGAGTGGAATGATCTCAGTAAGGAGTGGAGCGATGGTGATTTTCCAGAGACTTCACTCTAGCTTGAAAGCTTAGATTCTTCGCTCGTCGCTCAGAATGACAGTTTTCAAGATTTGAGTAACATTGGATTTTATTTTAATTGAACAATGGGCACAGCAACTACTACACCCAATACCATGGAAAAAACCGCTTCGACCAACGGCACGACCGCTAACAAGTTTACACTTCTCGGCAAGAAAGCAACGCGCTTCGGCTTCGGTGAAGGACTTGTGACGATCGGCGAAAAATATGATAACGTCGTCGTCTTGGGCGGTGATATTACCACTTCGGTCATGACATCATACTTCAAAGACAAATTTCCTGAGCGATTTTTCTCGATGGGTATAATGGAAGCCACTTCGACACTCGTCGCGGCAGGTCTTGCGCTTTCGGGGAAGATCCCGTTCTTTGCAAGCTACGGTGCATTTGCGGCGTGTCGCAATACGGATATGCTTCGTATCTCAGTTTGCTATAATGATGCAAATGTGAAGATCGGCGGCGGTCATGCTGGTATCTCTGTCGGACCAGATGGCGCGACCCACCAGATTCTCGAAGAGATAGCAATTACTCGCGTCTTACCAAATATGACGCTTGTGGTGCCATGTGATTTTACCGAAGCAAAAAAGGCTACTGTTGCAATCGGCGAGTATGTCGGCCCGTGTTACATTCGTTTCGGCAGAACCGATACGCCGATGTTCACGACCGAGGACACTCCGTTCGAGCTTGGAAAAGCACAAGTTTTTCGCGAAGGTAATGATGTAGCAATCTGTGCTTGCGGACCAATGGTCTGGGAAGCGCTTGTTGCTTCTGAAGAACTTGCAAAAGAAGGCATTGAAGCACGAGTCATAAATGTCTCGACTATCAAACCACTCGATAATGCAACGATTCTCGCTGCAGCAAACGAGTGCGGCGCTATCGTCACCGCAGAAGAGCATCAGATCACCGCAGGTCTTGGCGGCGCGATCGCAGAGTATCTTGTAAAGCATCAGCCGGTACCGATGGAGTTTGTCGGTGTCAATGATAGCTTTGGCGGTTCGGGCGACCCAGACGAACTGATGGCGCTCTTCGGCTTGACCAGCAAAGAGATCATCGCCGCAGCGAAAAAAGTGATCGCAAGAAAGAAATAATCAATTCTACTCCTAAATAAAAAAAAGCGCTTACATTTGTAAGCGCTTTTTTTATGTCACTCTTTTTGTACGGACGTTTATCGTCGCGCAAACAAACAGAATAGAAAGTGTTGCGTCGTGTTAAACGGTGTGATATGTTCTTCGGTGACACATTCAATTCTTTTAAAGTCTTTTGTGAATTGATCTTGCAATGCTTCTTCCGAGTATTTATGGACTTCGAGTCCGCTACATTTGTCGGGTCCTGAATCGGAGAATGTTCCGATCGTCATAAAGCCTGTCACGAATTCTGAGGTGATTGCGAGATAGGCGGCAACATCTTCCGATGACGTCAAGAAATGAAACGCTGCGCGGTCGTGCCAGAGATCGTATGATTGAGTAGGTGTAAACTCAGTAACATCGCAGACTATCCACTTTACTCGCGAAGCTTTTTCCCCGAGCCGTTGCTTTGCTCGTTCGAGTGCCGCGGAGGAAATATCAAGGACGGTGATGTTCGTATAGCCCTCATCGAGCAAGTGATCGACCAGCAGACTATCGCCTCCGCCAACATCAATGATGCTCGCAGACTTCGAGATACCCGAACGACGAATGAGCTCAAGTGAAATTTTTGGCACAGCTTGAGTCCAGCTCACTTCATTCGGCTGCTTGGTGGTGTAAACCTTTTCCCAATGTTCTTTACGCAAGTTCATAACGTATTAGAGAAATACACCGCCTGTTGCTTCGATACGTTGCCCGGTGATCCAGTGTGCATCATCACTGCACAGAAATGCCATAATGCCGCCGATGTCATCAGCAACACCGGTTCTGCCGAGTGCAGTGTTCGCAGCGATCATCGTTTTTACATTCGGATTGTTGCGAATGATCGCGTTATTAAAATCAGTTTCGATAGCGCCGGGCGCTAAGATATTCACGTTGATGCCTCGTGCACCAAGATCTTTTGCAAGATATTTGGTCAATGTTTCGACCGCACTTTTCATCGAAGCATAAATAGAATACCCGGGATTTGAAAATCGCGTCGTGCCGCTGGAAAGATTAACGATCGAACCGTTATCATTCATGAACGGCAACAGCTTTTGAGTGAGAAAATACACACCTTTGAAATGGATATTCAATAATTTATCAAAATCCTCTTCGGTTGCTTGTGCGAATGGTATTGTCGCGCCTGTGCCTGCATTGTTTATCAAGCAATCAAACTTCTCAGTGTTCCATTCTTCTTTGAGTGTCGTTGTAACTTCTTGCACGAACGTATCGAATGATTGAAGATCGCCAACATCAAGTCGTAAGGCAATAGCTTTTCTGCCAAGCTCTTTGATCTGGGCGACTACTGCATTTGCCTCTTCAAGTTTTGAGTGATAGGTGATGATGACATCATTGCCTTGTTCGGCTAACCGTATCGCACCATTTTTTCCGAGTCCGCGGCTTGCGCCGGTTATTAATACGATCTTTGACTTTTTCATTTGTATCGTTTGCTAATCAAAAACTTTCGTAAGTATGAGTTCTTTCATTGGTGATGAAAGAACTCATAGATCAATACAGATTTAAAAAAAGCGGTTACGCTGGGCGGCGTTTTTTGTTGCGCTTTGGTTTTTTCCATTTGTTCTCACCGCTCATACTTGGTGCGGCGGCTCTTGGCTTTGCCGATGGTCGCGCATTTTGGCGATGCGGACGGCGCTGCTGAGAGTCTTTTGGCGGATGATTGTCAACCAATGGGAATGGATGCTCTTCGATGGTCGGAATTTTTCTTCCGACTAATTTCTCGATCGCACGTAAATGTGATTTTTCTGATGCATCACAAAATGAGAACGCTGTGCCCTTTGTGCCGGCGCGTCCGGTTCTGCCGATACGATGGATATAGGTTTCGGCAACGTTCGGCACTTCGTAGTTGAAGACGTACTCCAATTCATCAACATCGATACCGCGTGCAGCAATATCAGTTGCGACCAACACACGAGTTTTTTGTGCTTTGAAACTATTGAGTGCTCGCTGACGGGCGTTCTGCGTTTTGTTGCCGTGAATGGCTTCTGCAGAAATATTATTTTTCAATAGCATCTTCACGACCACATCTGCGCCGTGCTTGGTGCGGGTAAAGACCAGTGCGTGACGAATATTTTCGTCCTGCAGCATGTGAACAAGTAATGCTTGCTTATTGACTTTGTCAACATAACAGATATACTGTGTGATCGCATCGGCGGTTGTTTCGACCGGCTTTACTTCAACTTTCGTTGGTTCGTGAAGGATGGTATTAGCGAGCTTCACGATCTCTGGTGGCAATGTTGCCGAGAAGAACAACGACTGGCGTTTTTTAGGAACGTCGTGTAATATTTTTTTAACGTCAACCAAGAAACCCATATCGAGCATACGATCGGCTTCGTCGAGCACGAAGATCTCGACATCTTTCAGCGAGACGTACCCTTGGTTCATCAGATCGAGCAATCTGCCTGGTGTTGCGACAAGAATATCAACACCGCGACGGAGCGCATTGGTCTGGCTGCCTTGATTAACGCCGCCGTAAATAACTGTGCCGTTCAAAGTCGAATGTCTGCCATACGCCTTGAAGCTATCACCGATCTGCACCGCGAGTTCGCGCGTCGGAGTGATAATGAGACATCTGATCTTCTTTGTTTTTTCGTGCGCTTTCTTTGCGCTGAGTAACTGGATAATCGGAATAGCAAATGCCGCGGTTTTTCCGGTGCCGGTCTGTGCCGAGCCCAAAAGATCGCCGCCTTCGAGGATGATCGGGATGGCTTGCGCCTGGATCGGGGTTGGTGTCGTATAGCCTTCTTCGGTTAATGATTTTAGAATCGGCTCAATAATATGTAATGATTTAAATGTCATGAATTTGAAACAGTAATAAGAGAATAGATACCTTAACGTACGGTATTATTTGGTGATCGCTTAGGATCGTTGGTTGGCTATGAAGGGCTTGCCAATCGTGCCAAATACGTGCTGGCACAGCCCAAAGAGCTATTTTTATAGAACAAAGTTTATGTGAAGGTGATTCAATGCAAGCCGAGACTACTTCTGCAGCACTTTTTCGAGACGGCGATCGGGGATGAGCCATATCATCGCCACAATAGCATATATTCCAACGGAAATACGAGTATCGATGAAGGCTACTGAAATAGCCAACAGATAAAAGATCAATGAGATGATCCCCTTTTTATCACGCCCAATGGCTTTTGCGATCTCAGATTCTTTTCCGTGATGACGAATTAATATCTGCGCAAGGATATAATAAGCAAGTCCCGCAGAGATCAATACAAATCCATACATTGCGACCGGGAGCTGGCTAAATTCATTCTCGCCCATCCAAGTGGTTGCGAATGGTATCAGTGAAAGCCAAAACAACAAATGCATATTCGCCCATAAGATCGGCCCCGAAACCGATTTCGCAGCTTGCAAGAGATGATGATGATTGTTCCAATAGATACCGACGTAAATAAAACTTATCACATAACTCAGCATCACCGGTACCAATGGTTTGAGCGCTTCCCAATCTGAGCCGTGCGGCACTCGGAGTTCGAGCACCATGATCGTAATAATAATAGCGATCACCCCATCGCTAAATGCTTCCATTCTTGATTTGTTCATAGGATGGTCTTCTTTATCGTTTTATTTTTTTTCTTTGATGCTTTCGCTCGGTGATTAAATTCGAGTGCAAGCCCTACCCAATAGTTAAAATCTTTGTTGGTATTCATTCCTTCTTCGCTGACAAGCACGTAGCCATTCATTGCTCCGCGTCCTTTCATTACCATCAGCTCAGCGCCGTGTTTTGAAAGAGCCTCCTCTTGTATTGCGGGGTCAATGCGTACCATCATATCAACTTTACGGGCGACGAGACACATTTTTCCGTTGACCATAAACGTGATGCCGCTAAACATCTTTTTTTCTTCAACATCATTGATGTCAATGAGTGCTTCTCGGATGCGGTTTGCTATTTGTTCGTTGTTTATCATAGCGTTTAATGGAAAACATCCCAAGCAAATCGCATGATCGTCGCGACGACGACGACGAGGAAGAATATCCGAATGAATGCATTCCCTCTCAAGATCGCAAGTTTTGCGCCGAGGAAACCTCCGGCGGCATTGCAAACTGCCATCGGTAATGCGAAGGCGAAAAGAATTCTTCCGGTGAATATAAAGAATGAGATCGAGCCGAGATTGGTCGAAAGATTCAGGAATTTGGCATTGGCGCTGGCTTTGAGGAAATCGAACCCCAAAAAGCTAATGAATGCGAGAATGAAAAAACTTCCTGCTCCGGGACCAATAAACCCATCATAAAACCCAACGAACAAACTGATGAGCGCGGCATAGAGCAAATGTTGGCTTTCGGTATGTTCTTTCTCGGAGTGAATGCCGAAATTCTTTTTGCTGTAAGTATAGATCGCGACGATCGTTAAGATCACCAGCAAGAGCGGCTTCATAAAATCATTACTCACCATCGTCAGGACTTTCGAGCCCGTCATTGCCGCCGAAAATGCGATGGCTGTCATCATCGCCAGATGCTTGTAATTGAGCTTGACGTGGCGCGCATATTGCGCCGCGGCAAGCGATGTGCCGCAAAACGATGGTATCTTGGTCGTGCCAATGACCGTCGAAACAGGATATTGCGGCAAGACGACCAGTGCGACGGGTATCTGTATCAGCCCTCCGCCACCGACGACAGCGTCGATGAATCCTGCGGCAAAAGCCGCCACACAAAGAATGATGAGTTCGGGTGTCATGGGCACAAATATACGTCTTTAGCGGTGCTGGGTGTCATATCCGACGGTAAAAATCGAACCAACTTTGGGTGTTGGGCGTTACTTTCGGCTCGTCTGAGCGTACCAATCGGATAAGTATTTAAACATCATTCATATTTGAATTTAAACAACCGAACCATGGTCAAACCGAATCAAATTTCACGACAGATACTCTACGCATTTGTCGCCCTAACACTTATTGGCACTGCTGTCTCGACATCATTATCCCAACGCACCAAGCCTGCGGCTTCGAAAGCCATCCCAAGCAGTGGCGGCAGCACTTCGGCGCTCATTAAGACGACCAAAGAAAATATTACTATTCCAGAGTTTGAAGAAGCCTATCGCCGTTTGAACGAACGCGACCCCTACTCGATCTCGCTCGACTCGTTGAAAGACTTTTTGGTGATCTATGGTGATTACCGTTTGAAATTGATGGACGCGAAGGCGCAGGGTCTCGATACCGACCCAAAGATCATGAAAGAAATGGATGGCTATCGCGAAATGCTTGCTGGTCCGTTCATCCTCGATAAAATGCTTTCCGAGCCTGCGATCAAGCAGATGTTCCAACGCCGCTTGCTCGAGGTCAAAGCTGCACATTTCCTGGCAATGGTCAAGAACTGGAATGACCCGAAAGATACCCTGAAGGCATATAACCGCGCAATGAAAGCATTACAAATGCTTCGTGGTGGTGAACCGTTGGCGAGTATTGTGATGAGTGAACGCGATCGTGAGTATAGCGAAGATATGGTAAAAGCAATCCGCAAGGACCAAAGAATTGCCCGCGAAAAAACTCCGGTCGATTCGAACGCTTGGCAAGGTTCTGATGACAAAGGCTCGATCAAAGAAGGTGGTTCGCTCGGTTGGTTTACCGGTGGGCAAACCATCCGTCCGTTCGAGGATGCCGCGTATGGTCTTGTTCCGCTCCAATTTACTCAAGCCCCTGTTCGCACCAAATTTGGGTATCATATTATTCAATTAATAGAAAAACGTCCTCGCATCGGTGGTGTCAAAGTCCATCATATTCTTGTGGCGATGATGCGCACGATCGAAGGAGATGATACGCTGAAATATTATCAACGTGCCGATAGCCTCTTAAAGGCGATTAAAGCCGGTGCGAATTTTGAAGACGTTGCTCGTGCTTCGAGCGATGACCACGCATCGGGCTCAAAAGGTGGCGATCTTGATTTTATTGATCATGACCAGCGCCGCGCCGAACGCAGTTTCGACGAAACCGCATACGATATGAAAGACGGAGAAATCTCTGGCCTCGTCAGAACTTCGAAAGGGTATCATATTATTCGTCGTGACGGTGTGGTGTTATTAAAGACGTTTGAAGAAGAAAAAGATTTCTTGAAGAAGGTTTATAAAAATTACTACTTCAACGAAGATCGCGATAAATTGCTCGGTGCGACAAAGCTTCAGCATGGTGCGCGTATCGATAACGCTACGATCAATATCTTTATGTCGCGAATTGATTCGAGCCGCACATCGGTCGATTCAGATTGGGCAGGTAAATTTACTCTGGGCGAGAAAGCACTGACGATCTATGAGATCGGTGGCAACAAATGGACGATCAAAAATTTTATTGATTCGCTCAACGCTCAACCCGGTTATCCATTGGCTCGTAATGCCGTTGTTGAACTGATCAATCGTCAGGTCGATGACCAGGCACTGGCGATCTTATCAAAAGATGTTAGCAAAAAGTATCCGGAGTTTGACCGCGTCATGGCGGACTACCAAAACGGCATCGTCCTTTTTGAACTGGAGAACCGCCGTGTCTGGAGCCAAGTAAAGCCTGATTCGGCCGCTGAAGTACATTTTTACAATGAGCACAAGACACGCTTTATGTGGCCTGAGCGCATTGATGTTTCAGAAATTTATGTCTTGAGCGATTCATTGGCAAAAGCATTGTACAAGCGGGTTATCAACGGCGAGAGTTTTGATGCACTTGCCTCGCAATACACCGAGCGCCCAGGCTATAAAGCAAAAGCCGGACATTGGGGCTTGCTCGTGAAAGGCGAAAACGAAATGTCGAACAAGGCATTTGGTATTGGTGTCGATGATGTTTCACAACCGTTTAGTTTTCAGGCAGGGCTTTCGATCGTCAAGATCAATCGTCGAGTGCCCATCACACAAAAATCATTTGTCGAAGCGCGTCAGGAAGTGGCAAGCCAATATCAAGACGAGGCATCGAACGATCTTCGTTTGAAATGGGTCGAGGGTCTTCGCAAGCAGTATAAACGCGAGATCAATTTCAAAGCGCTTGAGGATTCGTATATCCGACATCAAGCAATGATGAAGACCAGCGGTTCGATCAATTAATTTTATATTCTCCGTGAGCAAAGCTTTACTCGCATTTGGCGTATTATTGTGCGGATCGGCCGTGTTCGCTCAGCCACATACTCTTCGCGAAGGCGATCAGGTCGATGGCGTTGCGGCAGTGGTCGGGAAGCATCCGATTCTCAAGAGTAATATTGATGCTCAGTTACAATTAGCGCTGATACAATCGGGGCGCAACGGCAGTATGCCAACCGATTCGGTTGCGATCATTCGTAAGCAAATTCTTCAGAGCGAGATCGACCAAAAAGTATTGCTCGTCAAAGCCGAGCAGGACTCGAACATTGCTGTCAGCGAAACCGAGATCGACGATCAATTAGGCGAGCGCATCAAAACCTACGAACGTCAATTCGGCTCGCGTGCGGAAATGGAAAAGGCATTTGGAAAATCTGTTGCTGAAATTCAAGCATCGCCCGATCTTCGTGAACGCGCTCGCGAACAGATCTACATCGAAAAACTTCGCGGTTCGAGATTCTCGAAGCCACCGGTCGTGTCGCGTCGTGATGTGCAAGAGTTTTATCTTGCTTATAAAGACAGCCTTCCATCGGTTGGCGAGCAAGTCGAACTTGCAACGCTGGTCAGACTCATCAAGGCAAGAGCCGGTGAAGATGTGCGTATCAAAGCCTTAGCAAAAAAACTGGTTGACTCGCTTCGCAACGGTGCCGATTTTGCTGATTTTGCAAAACGATATTCATTGCACTCGACTGCCGCTAACGGTGGCGATCTCGGCGGACCATATCCTCGCGGTACGTTCATTGCCGATTTCGAAGCCGCCGCCTTTAAGTTAAAAGTCGGCGAAATTTCTGACCCGGTCGAGACCGACCAGGGCACTCACATCATCAAACTCCTCGAACGCAAAGGCGAGGAAATTCGCGTTGCACAGATCTTGCTCAAAGCCTCGGCAAGCGGCGAGGACGATGACAATGCACGACGTTCGATCTTACAGATTCGCGATAGCATTTTGAATGGTGCTGATTTTAATCGCATGGCACGTCAACAATCCGATGATCAGGAAACCCGCGAGAATGGCGGCTATCTGGGCAAGATCAATCTCGCCGAACTCGGACCGGAGCAACGCGGTGTCATCGACTCGATGAAAGTAGACGAGGTATCGCGCGCAATGAAAATTTCTTTTTCGAAGACCGTCACCGGCTATCAGATCGTCAAACTCCTGAGACGAATCACTTCCCATAAGCCGACGGTCGAAACGGATTACAAAGAGCTTGAGTATGCGGCAACCCAATGGAAACAGCTCAAGACTTTCCAGAAATTCGTCGCCGATGCGCGTAAAGAAGTGTACGTCGAAATACGCTAATGCCCCGCGAGCGTTCTGAGCTTCTTGATATTCCGAATGTCGGCAAAGCAACGATGGGTGATCTGCACCGACTTGGTATATCAACGATCGCCGAACTCAAAGACCACGATCCTCAGCAACTCTACGACAACCTTTGCAAACTTGATGGCGTGCAACACGACATCTGCTGTCTCGATGTCTTCAGTGCCGCAGTAGATTTTGCCATGAACGGTACTTGCCAAGATTGGTGGCATTACAGCAAATTAAGAAAAGCAGAACGGGATTAGAACTGGTTTATTAGCGGTTCAATACTTGCTAAACATACATTCTCTAAAATTCAAAACAAGAATGAGCAAGCTAATACTATTCATCTGTTTCGGTTGTATTGTTTTTTCTGTAACGGGTTGCAAAACCGTTACGGAGAATATAATTTCGGTACAATCTTGCGACTGCCCCATACCAAAATATTCAAATGGTCATTATAAACGCCCGGCTGTGGGGTATACATCTCCACAAATTTCACCTGATGGAAAAAGCATCGTCTATATTACCAACAATGGTGCGGAGTTTTTTCAGATTCTTGATCTTAAAACACTAAAGATTGAAACCATCTTATTGAAAGATATTCTCCCTGATACGTTAGGATGGAAACGCGAAACAGAAGTTCTCGGTATTTTTTGGTGTCCTTATTCATCAGATAAACTTTTTTTGGATTGTTATACGTATCCGACTAGTTTTAGTACTACCTATGGCAAGGGGTATATATACAATCGAACTTCTAAACAAGTAGCGGTTGTAAGCCCCAGTAAATTTGGAAAATATGGACAAGAAGGTGGAAGCAGCTTAAGATCTTGGCTTCGCGGCTCAAAGGAAGGTTTTGATTCCATTTTAACGGATACATCCATCTATCTAATTCAACAAGATAGTATGTACCCTCGCCCGACAGGATACCGCGAAAACCTTGTTCAGTCGCTACATACCTCAGATAATATTACTTCTGAATTTAATAATTATTATGGTATTGGGGATCGATACATTAACAATAGTTATTTTGTCGAGAGTCGTTCACTTGCTTATGGTAGCTTCAGATGGTCACCAAATGCAAAAAAAATAGTCGTTTCCGCTTTTCCACTGACACCTCCTACAAATCAATATGGGTTAACCGTTGCTACATTTGCTGAAGTATGGATTATTGATAGAGAAAACATTAACACCGGTGAGAATTATGCAGCCTATACCCTGAACTTTCAGCAATTATTTTGTACCTACAATGGATGGGGTCCGAATGCAGAATATATTAGCGACTCAACGCTCGTAGTCTCAATGCACAAAGCTGATGATGAAATATCTCAACTCTGGGAAATCACCGATAAAGGCAAGATCGTTAGGCAATTGACGAAGTAACGAGTTTATAGTAACTGGGCATCTAAAAAAAACTTATGCATTCACCCGTTCAGTACTTTTTACTCGGGACAATTCTGCGGCGTACACTAATACCGCGCGAATATCATCCATTTCAAGATCAGCGTAGTCTATAAGAATATCTTCGGAGGTCATTCCTGAAGATAATAAGTCCAAGATCGTCTCGACAGGATAACGCAAACCTCGAAGCACGGGCTTCCCATGACAAATGGCTGGGTTGATGGTAATGCGTTCGAGGAGAATATTCGTGTTTTGCATGACAATGATAACTACAACTAAATCCAGAAGAGTTCTCGGGTGATTTCCTCAACATCCTAACGATTTAATCACATTATCGCTGAAACTTATTCGTCTAAAAACCATATTAGGGAGGTTCACACGAAAGGAATGTATGGCAACGAACGAAAAACATTTATTTACAGGGTATCAGAAATTTATGATCGCGATCCTCGCGATCTTGCAGTTTACGGTGATCTTGGATTTTATGGTGCTCTCGCCTCTCGGAGTGATCCTGATGCAATCGCTCAATATTACTGCTTCAAAATTTAGCGTCGTCGTGTCGGCGTATGCCTTTAGTGCCGGTGCATCAGGTCTTCTCGCGGCGGGTTTTGCCGATAGATTCGACCGTAAGAAGCTCTTGATGTTTTTCTATACCGGTTTTATCCTCGGTACGGTGCTGTGCGCCATCGCACCCGATTTCAACTTTTTGCTTGTTGCGCGTATCATTACGGGGCTTTTCGGGGGCGTTATTGGCTCGATCAGCTTTGCGATCATCACCGATCTCTTTAAAATGGAAGTTCGTGGTCGGGTGATGGGCTATGTGCAGATGTCTTTCTCGGCAAGCCAAGTGCTTGGTATCCCGATCGGTCTATTGCTTGCGAATAGATTCGGTTGGCATTCGTGCTTTTGGATGATCGCCGGATTTGGGGCGGTCGTTGGTGTTATTATGCTCGTCAAAATGAAGCCTGTCAATGAGCATTTAAAATTCAAATCAGAAAAAAGCGCGGTTCAGCATTTGACAGCGGCTCTTTCGAACAAACGATATTTGTTCGGTTTCTTAACGATGTCGTTGCTCGCATCGGGCGGATTTATGCTGATGCCATTCGCCAGTGCTTTTGGTACGCATAATATGGGTTTGACGCTCGATCAGTTGCCGATGCTGTATTTGATCACCGGCGTATTTTCGATCGCGGTGGGTCCGCTCTCGGGTAAGTTCAGCGACAAGTTCGGCAAATATAATATGTTCGTTTATTCCACAATTGCAGGAATGGCGATGGTGGTGGTCTATACGAATCTCGGGGTTACACCATTCTGGATTGCATCAGCTATCAGTGTCTTGCTTTTCGCAGCGATCACGGCACGGATGATCCCTGCTTCGGCATTAATGACCGCCATCCCCGACGCAAAAGATCGTGGTTCGTATATGAGTATCAACTCAGCAATGATGCAGATCTCCGGCGGTATTGCTTCGGTCATTGCGGGGCAGATCGTTGGGCAGACATCATCTGGTATGATCGAGCATTATGACACGCTCGGCTATGTGGTCGCAGTCTTAATGGGTGTAATGATTTGGATGATGTACTACATCAACAAAACAATTAACCAAAGAGCCGCCCAAGCACTCGCCACACCTCTGACCCCTGATATGAAAGAAGAATATACTGAGGAGTTTTTTGAGACGGTGAAAGGATAAAAATGATTGAGGAAAATTTGAAGAGCGGAGATTGCATGTTTGAAATAAGTATTCGGTTGCTCCCTCAGAATGACAGGGTTTAGTGTTTTTCATGTGGTTAAGAAAATCTTGAAGTTTGTCATCCTGAGCTTGCGAAGGATCTCCTACAGTCTAACCTTGATGTCTTGTACTAAAGGAGATTCTTCGGTCGCGGAAGCTATAGGGAAAAGATAAATATTCGGTTGCTCCCTCAGAATGACAGGCTTTTCGTTTTCCGCAATAGGCAGTTTTTTCAACTAGATCAGACAAAAAATCGACATCATATCTGTGCCAAATACTTGTCACCGGTTTATCTGATATTGCCCCGAACTCACCGTGTTTCTGACTCGTTCTTAATAAGCTATAAAAGAATATTCAATAATTTGACTACAAATTCTACTGTTCCAGCCGTGGGAGTTGGGCGTATCTCGTTTAGCGAGTATGACCTGCCAAACGGGCTTCATGTTATTTTACACGAAGATCATAAGGCTCCGATCGTTTGCGTAAATATTGCCTATCACGTCGGTTCGAAGAACGAAACGCCTCAGCGTGCGGGCTTTGCGCATTTGTTCGAGCATTTGCTCTTCGAAGGCTCGACCAATGTGCCGCGCGGCGCATTTGATAAGCATATTACCGAAGCCGGTGGGTTTGATAATGCTTATACCACCGAAGACAAAACCAATTATTACGAAGTGCTCCCTGCCCATCAATTGCCATTGGCACTGTGGCTCGAAAGCGACCGGATGCTCGGCTTTGTCTTGGGCGAGGATAGCTTGCGCACACAAAAAGACGTCGTTAAAGAAGAAAAGCGCGAGCGATATGATAATACTCCGTATGGCACGTTATCCGAGCGAATGATGCGCTTGGCATATACTTCGTTTCCGTACAAGTGGACGGTCATCGGCGATATGGAAACCATCGAAGCCGCGACACTTGCCGATGTCAAAGATTTTTATGCAAATTTTTACGCACCGAACAATGCGGTGCTCGTCGTCTCGGGTGATTTCAAGACCGAAGAAGTGACACCATTGATCGAGCAATATTTCGGAAGTATTCCGCAAAGTAATACACCGATCATTCGTCCCGAATTTACTGAGGCGGATATTGCCGGCGAGCGTCGCGAGGTTATTAAGAACGAAGCCGTTCCGTTGCCTGCTGTATTTTATGCCTACCGTATGCCACCCGAAGGCACGACCGATGCGATGGCGCTTGATCTGCTGACCGATATTCTTTCGACCGGCAGAAGCTCTCGGCTCTATCAGCGATTGATCTATAAAGATAAGATCGCTTCGGAAGTATCGTCGTATGTCGATCTTCGCGAGTGTCAAGGGTTGGTCTGGTTTTACGGCGTTGGCAATAGTGCCGAACAAGATATTACGCTCATCGAAACAGCGATCGAAGAAGTACTTGCACAGGTTCGCGAACATGGCGTGAATGAGATCGAGCTGGAAAAAGTAAAAAATAAAACTGAGATGCGTTCGGTTGCAAGCCGAGTCACGGCCAGCGGCAAAGCCGATCAGTTGGCACACGCTTACACGTTCTTCGGTGATACCAACCGTGTCAATACCGTGCTCGAACAATATGCTGCCTTGACGATCGAAGACATTCGTCGCGCTGCGGCAACCTATCTTACACCCGAAAAACGCTGCGTCGTTAGCTACTTCCCTCCGACCGAACAACCATTATGAACAGTACCACTATCATAGACCGTACCATTGCACCAAAGCCAGGCCCGATCACCAAGATCGGATTTCCAAAGTTCATCACGACGTCGCTCAACGCAACGGGTACACCGATCTATCTTGTTGAAAATCACTCACAACCACTCGTGAGTATTTCGTTATATTTTTATGGCGGCTCATCGAGCGATACATTTGCAACACAAGGTTTAGCATCGTTCACATCCGAACTCCTGACCAAAGGCACGACGACCAGAACAGCAACGCAGATCGCCGAGCAAATTGATTTTGTTGGTGGCTCACTGAGCGCAAGTTCTTCGTGGGATTCGACGACGATCTCGACGGCAGTATTGTCGCGCTATCTTGGCACCGCTATCGAGTTGCTTGCCGATGTCGCGCTCAATCCCCTGTTCGCACCCGAAGAGATCAACCGCATCCGCACCCAACGCTTGGCAGCGATCATGCACGCCAAAAGCGATGCGGGCTATCTTGCAGACGTTGTGGTCTCGAAATCAATTTATCAAGACCATCCGTATAGCTACGAAGCCGCGGGTACTGAAGCTTCGATCAATACATTTCAAAGTGAAATGCTCAGGGCGCATTACTCGAGCATCAACGCTCCGAAGAATGCATTTTTTGTTGTTGCCGGCGATGTGACCGAAGCCGAGATCGTGCGATTGCTTTCTACTGCGTTTAGTGGCTGGAGCGGTGCTATTACTGATAGCAAAATTACAGCACCCGCAGTTGCGGCACAAACGACACAGATAAAATTAGTCGCAAGACCCCAAGCCGTTCAGTCGGCACTTCGTGTCGGGCATCTTGCTATTTCACGCTCAAGCCCTGACTATATTGTTTGCTATGTGCTCAATATGTTGCTAGGCGGATATTTTAATTCGCGTATCAATCAAAACCTTCGCGAGAAAAATGGGTTTACTTATGGCGCAAGAAGTTATTTCGATGCGCGGAAACAAACGGGGGCGTTTATCGTCTCTACTGAAGTACGAACGGAAGTGACTTCGGCGGCGATCCGCGAGATCGGCGTCGAGCTGGAGCGCATTCGCACCGAAGCGGTTACTGACGAAGAACTTTCGATGGTGAAGCAATATATCATCGGTAGTTTTCCGCTTTCGATCGAAACGCCACAGCAAGTTGCAAGCCGTGTTGCTTCGATCGTGCTCTTTGGGCTGGGCACAAATTATTACGATGTATTCCGCGATGCTGTCGCCGCGCTGAGTGCCGATGACTTGCTTCGCGCCGCCAAAGAACATTTGCATCCGAGCAAACTCTCGATCGCTGTTTCGGGAGATGCAAAAGCACTCGAAGGTGAACTTGGTGCATTCGGCGAACTTGAAGTGGTACCCATCTGGTAAGAAACCGGTAATAAAATATTTTTACACATTAACGTTGTAGAGTCCTATGAGTAATGGTTTTGCAGGAAAAGAATTAGCATACGCACAAGACTTAGTAAACAAACATCGCGATATCAAAGCCGAGATCGCCAAGGTGATCGTCGGACAGGACCAAATTATCGATGAGCTGCTTATCGCCTTGCTTGCGCGAGGCCATTGCTTGCTTGTTGGTGTGCCGGGTCTTGCGAAGACACTGCTGATCAGCACACTTTCGCGTGTGCTCGATCTCGATTTCAGTCGCATCCAGTTCACGCCCGATCTGATGCCGTCGGATATTACCGGAACAGAAATTTTAGAGCAAAATATTTCGACCGGCGCGAAAGAATTTCGTTTTATTAAGGGACCGATCTTCGCAAACATTATTCTTGCCGATGAGATCAACCGCACACCGCCAAAAACACAAGCCGCTCTGCTCGAAGCAATGCAAGAGCACAGTGTGACTGCCGCAAACACGACCTATAAACTCAATGAGCCGTTCTTTGTTTTGGCAACGCAAAATCCGATCGAGCAAGAAGGAACATATCCATTGCCCGAAGCACAGCTCGACCGTTTTATGCTGAACCTATGGCTCGATTACCCGAGCCCGAGCGAAGAAGTGCAGATCGTGAAGACCACAACGAGCGAGTATGTTGCTCAACTCAATAAGATTCTCACCACAGCCGATCTTATTAAATTTCAAGATCTCGTGCGTTACGTACCCGTTGCTGATAATGTAATAGAATATGCAGTACGGTTGGTTGGTTCGACACGCCCAAGTGGCGGCGCGGCAACCGACTATGTAAAGAAATATGTCAGCTACGGCGCCGGACCTCGCGCATCGCAGTATTTGGTGTTGGGCGCGAAAGTTCGTGCGTTGATCAACGGCAGATATACCCCATCACAAGAAGACGTTCGCGCACTTGCGGTGCCGGTGCTTCGTCATAGGATCGTGATGAATTTTAATGCCGAAGCCGAAGGAGTCTCGGCAGTGCAACTCATCGAGCGTCTCGCAAAAGAAGCGTAGTATTGATGAGATCGCTATTTCGATCTGTGTTGGTCGCACTACTGGTATGTATCACCGGCAGTGCATTTGCGCAAACAAGATATTGGATCGAACTGACCGACAAAGGTATTTCGAGCAGTGAATTTATTCCGGGCACTCCACTCTTTGATAACACACTCCGCGAATTTTCTAAGAAATCACTTTCGCGCCGTGCTACACAATTTCATACAAATGACATTGCAAAGCTCATCACCATCGATGATGCGCCGATCAACAAACGCTATATTTCTCTGCTCGGCTTCTATGGTGTGTCGCTTAAGAGTGAATCGCGATGGACAAACTCCGTAAGCGCAACACTCAGCGCCGAACAATTCGAACACGTTCGATCACTCCCATTTGTGAAAGCAATTCATCCTGTTGGCGCATCATTATTATTTAATAATGATCGGGTTTGTTCGATGATCGTCCCGACACCGAAGTTTACCAGCACTCCGACCGTGTATGATTGTACTTACGATTCGATCATCTATCATTACGGTTTGACGCAGAATCAAATTACCAGGCTCAATGTGCCGCCGCTTCATGCAATGGGTTTTGATGGAAGTGGTGTCACTCTTGGTGTGCTTGACGTTGGCTTTCGGTGGCGCGCGATGCGCACTACCAATATGCATCACGTGATAGCTGAATATGATTTTGTCTATGGCGATTCGATCACCGCAAATGATTCTCTTGATGCGCCCAATGGTGATGGGCATGGTTCGGCGGTCTTAAGCACAGTAACAGCATTCTTACCCGATACACTTGTCGGGCCAGCATACCATCCTGATCTTTTACTCGCCAAGACCGAAGACACCCGTAGTGAAACACCACGCGAAGAAGACAACTACACCGCGGCGCTTGAGTGGATGGAAAAATTTGGTGTTGATATTACAACGTCGTCGGTTGGCTATCGCGGGTTTGATAGCGGCTTCGTCAGTTATAATTATGATGATCTTAATGGCAGAACAGCGATCAGCACACGGGCTGTTGTGCGGGCGCAACGTCTAGGTGTGCTTGTGTGTACTGCTGCCGGAAATGGCGGGCAGAGCAACCCACCTTCGCTGGTTGTTCCATCGGATGCTGATAGTATTTTATCGGTTGGTGCACTTGATTACAACGATTCGATCGCGGGATTTTCTTCGAACGGTCCTACCGTTGATGGCAGGATCAAACCCGATATTTGCGGGCCCGGAGTGGGCGTGGCAACAATGAGCCCGGGAAATGATATTATTTATGATAGTGGTACATCGCTTTCAACACCGCTTGTAGCAGGCGCTTGCGTATTGATCAAGCAAGCACATCCCGAAGCGACGGCACAACAAATTCGTAATGCGGTGATCTCAACGGGTATTGCCTATCCCGACCCAGTGCCGAATAATGTATATGGGTACGGAAGAATTAACGCGTATTCTGCAGCGTTAAAACTTGGGACGATCATCGCGAAACAACATCTTTGGAAAACAGATAGTATTTATTCGGTTTGTGTTCCTATCGCGGCAAATAATCATATCAAGCAAGCCAAGATCATCTATGCATTAAATATCGGCGGAAGTTTTGTTGAGAGTATCCCACTTTCGCTCGTCACTGATTCGCTGATCTATTCCGGTCGTTTTCCTGCGTTGCCACGCGGTACACACCTTCGTTATTATATTGCTGTGACCGACGGCGCAGATACGATCACGCGTTCGCCGCGCAACGCAACTGACTCGGTGTTTGATTTTTATGTCGGCGACACAATGCCGAGTCCGCCACTTAGTGTATCTGCCACACTGCCACGATCGACGTTGTCGTTCTATCCGAATCCGACGCGAGGTATCGGGACTCTACAAACTTCGAGTGATGAACAAATACAGTGTTCACTCTATGACAATCTTGGAAGACCAGTGTTTGAGTTTTCGGCACTGTCGGGCAATCGCCATCTACGACTTGATCTCAGTAGCCTCGGCAATGGTGCATATCAGCTTCGCACAAAAACGGCAAGTGGCGCGAGCGAATATATTTCAATTGTCATAGCAAAATAAGCCAATGACATTTCTTAATCCGTTCGCACTCTTCGCGCTGATCGCTGCTTCGTTTCCGGTGCTGTTCCATTTATTTGCGCAGCGCAAATCACGCCGTATCGAATTTAGCTCGCTCAGATTTTTGCGTCTGCTTGAGAAAAGCTCGATGCGCAAGATCAAACTGCGACAGATATTATTACTCATCCTTCGCACACTGCTCATCGCATCGTTAGTGTTTGCATTCTCGCGCCCGGCATTGCGTGGTTCGCTCGGTGGATTTTTTGGATCATCACATGCTAATACTACAGCGGTGATCCTCTTTGACAATTCGGCTTCGATGGCACGTCGCGATGCGAGCGGAAGTTTGTTCAAGCAAGCTCAAGATGCGGCGCTGACCGTTGCAACAGCACTTGAAGACGGCGATGAATTATTATTGATACCGATCGCATCGCTCGAACGCGGGAAGCAATATCAACGCCTCCACGACCCACAAGAGATCAGAAAAGCGATCACTGACCTCTCGCTATCAGATGCCGAAGCACATCTCGGCGACGGGCTTCGTATCGCGAGTGCGGAGATAGCGCGGTCTGCAAATGTCAATCGCGAAATGTATTTGGTGAGCGACAATCAAGCTCGGAACATTACGAATATCACTACTGACTCATCGCTAAAACTGTTTGATGAGAAAGCAAATTTCTTTTCATTGACTACTGCCACTGCATCGACGACGGTACGAAATCTTTCAATTGATTCTCTCGTGCCGGTGACAACAGTGTTTGAAGGTGGGCGCCCGATCGAGTTTACTGCTTCGATCAGAAATACCGGCGATGTCGCGGTGGAGAATGCTATCGTCTCGTTATTTTATAATGATGAACGTGTAGCGCAACGTGCGATTACTTCGTTGGCGTCGCAAAAGACCGAGAACATCACCATCAGTGCATTGCCAAAGAATACGGGCATCGTTAATGTTCGTGCTGAGCTTGAAGAAGATGCATTGCCATTCGATAACAAACGCTATCTCTCGCTCGAACTTCCGGCGACGAGTCGCGTTGCGATCTTTACCAATAGCACAGCCGATGCCGATTTTCTGCGGCTTGCACTCGAACAAACACTCAGCGAAACTACCTCGCTTCCCTACTCGATCGAACTTCATCGCATCGAAGAACTCCGAATGCTCCCGTCGTTGCGATCACGTTTAGACGCGGTGTTTGTCGAGATCGGTAATCAACCCGTTGATGCGTCGGATGTAAAAGCATTACGCGAATACATTGCAAGCGGTCGTGGCGTCGCACTGTTCCCACTTGTGGGCATCACACCTGCTCAATTCAATGCGCAAATAGGATCGGCACTTGCCTTGCCCGCGCTTGAGTTGCTTGATGGTTCTTTGCAAAAAGCTTCGACCTATTTTAGTCTTGCGACGTTCGATCTTGCGCATCCTTTCTTCAACGGAATGTTCGATAAGAATTCGAATCCCAACTCGCGTGGTATCGAGTCACCAAAAATTTACCAGTACTATAAATTTGCCACAGGTGGTTTACCGCTGATAAAACTTTCGACCGGAGCGCCGTTCTTATCAGATATTCGTATTGGCAAGGGTGATATATTATTATTTAGTGTCGCACCAAATTTTTCCACAAGCGACCTTCCGCGCAAGCCGATCTTCTTACCGTTAATGCGACGTAGCGCGGCATATCTCTCTTCGATCTCATCGCACGAGCGCTCCGATGAATTATTTTTTACTGGCGCGCCTGTTGATCACACGCTCCCACCGAATCTTGGGATTCAAGCCGGCGAACGATTACTCGTCAAAGGACCGAACAACATTGCGCAGCGCGTCGAAGTCAAAGGCTCTGCGACGGGCGCATTGCATCTGATGCTCGAGACAGCGCCATTTGCGGGCATCTACAGCATTTACAAAGATGCAGACGCTCGTGATGCGCTGACAGCGTTTGCGGTCAATCCGAAAAGCGATGAATCAAATTTACAAGTAGCAGCAACGACCCAATTACAAAAAACTATTGAGCAATTCGGTGTAAAGTCTTCGTCTATTCATTCACTTGATCCTTCTCGAAAGGATCTTGCCGAAGTGATCCGTCAGTCACGTTTTGGTGTCGAGCTATGGCAAATATTTCTCGCTTTCGCGGTGATCTGTGCTATTGCCGAAATGCTCATCGCCCGTGAAGGAAAAGCGAAAGAGTAATATCTACTAACGTTAGAATATCAAAGCGGAGCAACGATCAAACATCGTTGCTCCGCTTTTTTAATTATCCTTGTGCTGATCGCGTTCGCTTTGTTTAAGCTTTAGCTTTTTCTTTTGCTCCGAGGTGGCAACATCAGCTTTTCTGTGATTCAATTTCTGCGCACAACACGGGCGTACTGCCGGTTGCAAGCCGAACCCTTGTAGCGAAAGCGAACCCGCAAAGAATAGTAACGTCAGCAGTTGTTTCGACTTAGCCTTCATAGCTATACTGCGGCTCCCAACTATTTTCGCCGTCTTTTAAGAGTTCGAGGAAGTGCCATGTAGCTGAATACATATCGCTTGGTCCAAACTCATCATAGCCGACACGACTGATCGAGCCGTCATCTTCTTTATGAAACGTAGAATAGCCGGGTGTTGAATATTTCTTGCCGTCTTTCTCGTATGCAAAACCCATATCGATCGAGAAGTCCATCGCCTGATCGGAAAGCATTTTAAAGCGCCAGTCGCGGCTCTTTGCAAATTCTTTTTGCACGTCGGGTGTATTCGGCGTGACCACCACAAGCGCTGAACGGTTTTCGAGATGTTTAGAAATACCATTGATCTCGTCAGCCCATAATGTGCAGTAGCGGCAGCCCTTACCCATATTGTGAATAACGATCAGATCTTTTTTATCACCGAAAAGCTCGCCAAGTGTGACCGAAGCATTGTTCCAATCAACAAGCGCGTAAGGTTTTTCGACCGTATGGGCGTTGCTCTTGATGATCTCGACAATACGTTGACGTTTTTCAAATATTTCTTTTTGAAGTACTTCAAGTTCGGCGTTGCCGTAAAGCCCAGGAAATTCGTTTGCCATAGATGTAATTAATTAATAAATATGTACAAAGATACGGCTTATTATTCTAGGGAGTTATCGCAAAATTGCGAATTAAATGAAATCTCTGTAGGGGCATGCCGCTGGCATGTCCGCATTGATGTTTTATGCGAACGAGTTGCGGGCAAGCCAGCGGCTTGCCCCTACGGGACAATTGCGAATTTAGACCATTGTTTTGCGTGCGTCGCGATATCGGCTTGGCGAAACACCGTATTCGCGGCGGAATGAGTCGGAGAATGCCGGAAGCGTTTCGAATCCGACGATCATCGAGATGTCCCCTATCATTTCATCGGTTTCTTCGAGCATCTGCGCCGCCTTTTGCAAACGTTTACCTATCACATATTGATATGGTGTAGTTTCGAACACACTTTTGAATAATCTGAGAAAATGATAATGTGATAAACAAGCGACGGTGGCGATCTCTTCGAGATTGATGGGCTGCATAAAATGGCTATCGATATAGTCTTTCGCTTCGGCAAGGCGGTAATAGACCGAGTGTTTTGCGCTGATGCGTTGGAGCGGGACGCGTGAAAGTTCTTGCTCGATGGTTTGTTGCGCCCGAATTGCGCTTTCGAGAATCAGCGAGACTCCGACTTCGAGGCCACTATACTCGCTCGGATGTTCACCAGTCAATCGTTTTCCTTGCTTGCGATAGCGATTGAGTTTTTGGATGAACGGGTTATAGGCTTCGGATTCAAAAATAGTTGGAGCCATGTCGGCATCATTCTTCGCACGATCACTCAGCAGAAGATCGAGCGTTTCGGCAAGCACCTTAATATTTTTTTTTGGGCCTGCCATTACATTTTTTTGCCAGCCATATCAACGAGGATCGGTGAACAGAAGATCGTATCGGGATCTTTACGATGGGCATACCAATCTTCAAGCATTGCCGCACCTATCTCGGGCGTTGTTGCGCCACTTGCGACCATCAGGTGCATGTGCTTGGTAAAAAATTTATCTGCCCATTCTATCACCTCACTATCAGGACCTCCGGCGAGGCAATGGGGCGAGTAGTCGATCATCGAAACATTGTGTTCGCGAAATATTTTTGGTATCTTCGATGCGATAAATGCGTCGCCACCGCCTGTCGCCCAATGACGTATGACCATCTCGAGTGCGCCATCGAACGCGCCACCTTTTGGATATAAACCAAGCCCAGAATAGAGATAGTCTTCGATCGCGATCACACCGCCGGGTTTTAGTGAGCGTAACAGATTCGTGATGAATTGCTCGGGGTCGCTTACGAAGCCTATGACCCACCGGACAAAGATCACATCATAATAGTCTTTCGGAAGGTCAGCCGTTTCGGCAGTTCCGTGATAGAACGAAATGTTATTCCAAGACTGCGCTTTACTATATTCTTTGAAATACTCGAGATAGTATTCAGCCGGTTCGAGCACCGCTACTTCGCCGCTGGTGCCGACACGTTCGCGAAGATCCATTGCCACAAACCCAGGACCGGCACCGACATCAAGGCATTTCATTCCTGCACTAATTTTGAGGCGGTCAAAGAAGGCATCGGTGATGGGTTTCCATACGCCATGCTGAAACTGGAGGCGTTCGAGCTCTTCGAGATTGATGCCGAGGATGTATTCTTTTTGCTGTTGTACCATTAACTATTTATCCGATAATTTGTTAGATTTCTGTTGTGTTAACTTTTTCGTGTCAGCTTTCATTCAACCCGGACATCCTATGAAGCGTTTACTAATTGTGTGTTGCTTACTCTGTGGAGTGACCGCCTCTTCATGTTCAAACAACACCAGCACCGGCGGCACCGTGTTTACGCCCCCTATCGTACCACTCGGGGCGGGTTTTTATTGGGTGATGGAAACAACGACTTTTGATAACAACGGCGCTCCGATAAAAACGACGAATGATACCATTCATATCTATGATGATACCCATCTGTCGCCGAAAGGGGTTACCTTCTATCACTTTGATAACACCTACGTCACCCAACTTAGTGATGGGCTATACAACACCGATCTCTCTTTTGGCGGACCGTATCTCTATCTAAAATTTCCGGCATCGGTCAATGATGTCTTCCGTGATGGACAGCTTTCGAAAACCATTAATTTCCCGACCGCACTCAAACCGGATTCGATGGTTACTATTGCGACCGACTATCGTGTTGTCGCAGTAAATACTTCCGTCAGCGTACCTGCCGGAGTTTTTTCATGCAATGAATATGTCACGACTTGGTCGGATGTGAAATACCATTCTCCATACGAGCTCGATTACTATTTTTATTCGGCAAATGTCGGACCGGTCCAGACCGAGCACTATAAACGTGATGTAACCAATGTGCTCAAGCTCACCTCACGCTCAAGATTGGTCTCAAAGAAATTAAATTAATAGAAATTTAATTTTTTTTATACCCCAAACTGTTTGAGATGGTGATCGGTGTGATTGTACATTAATCTTCCCCAATCATCTCGGCTGAACGCACCAGCCATCGCATTTGCCGGAGCGAATGATGTTGCTCTCGAAGCGCTCTCTATATACGATTTAAGATTCATCCGTTCCGCTTCAAAATCTTTGGGATCCACACCCAGTGCGACCATATCTAACGATGGGAATGTAGGTGCTTTTCCTTTTGGGATCGGCGCATTCAAGAGCATAAATCGAAAGATCTTTTTCTTCAATCCGCCACCTGGTTGCATCTGTTCAGGTTTTTCGCCAAGCGCGATCTGATACCCGATGGCGATATGTCGTAGTGACTGAGCCACGTTCATCTTGCCCCACTTCCGATTTGCGCTCGGGGTGAGTTTGTCAATACGAGCAAGAAGCTGTTGTTTAAGAGTCGGATCAAAGATCGTTTTTTTCATTGCATTGGCTGAGATATAGGATAGTAACTCCTCGCACGAAAAAACAGTTTAACAAAATGCTCTGGTCGCGGCAAGCAGTCGTGCCGAAAAAGATCTTGTCGCCACTACATTTTCGGGCGGTAGCGAATGCGTTGTTGCTGCTGATGCGATTGCGCTAACATTACAGGCTGGTTTAAAATATTTGAGCCGACTAAAGTCGGCTCTACTGGAGTTAAATTGTTTGATCAGATCACAACTGGAACACTCTGGAGATATTAAAGCCGAATTGTATTTCCCCTCTTGCCCATTTGTTAAATGTATCGGTTAGGAACGCTCGTTCGTTGAGACCTGAAGAATTCGTGAGATGCAGTTGGAAAACGTGTCCGCCGGTTTCGATGTCAAATCCGATCGAGAGCGGGTCTTGATTCACGCCTTTGACCATTCCATTGAATGAATGAAAATATTCAACCATAAATGCAACACGGTTGGTCAGCTTAATGCGCCCACCAAACCCAAGTGCAAAAATATCATTCGGATCGGTCTGTAGGTTTACAAGATTGCGATGTAACACCGTTGGTGACAACTGCAGTGAGATCGACTCGGTCAATTTACTGCCGACGAGCGTCTGAAAGAAATAATTTAACCGCGAGCTAAAATAATTTGGTATCGCAGGGTCATTGAATGGTAATGTATTCAAGACCGCGCCACCAACAAGCACGACCGAAAACGGCAATTCCCTTGCGCCCCGTGATTGTTGGAGCAAGCGATACTTTACAAAGCCATCTATTTCTTTTTTGGTAGAACTGCGACCGATACCAATGAGCAGATCATTGATAGGTGCCCAATCGAAGCCGAAACGAACATACGATTGATCTAAACCGAACAGTGTTCCTGTTCCGCCACTGATCGGACCGAAACGATGCAGGATACGAAAATCGAGCGAGCCTTTGCCGAGCATCTCGATCGACTGTCCGTCAACGACTCGAGTTGATTTGAACGCCGCGCTCACATATTCTGTCGTGGCGGTCGTATCTTTTATATCATCAAGGAGACTGCTCTCTTGTGCGTGAAGTATATTGTAAAATGGGCACAGCAGTAATGCTATGACTGCTACAACACTATATCTGATATTCATTCCGGCGGTTTTGCTAGCGTTTATGATTTTGGTTCGAGCCAAACGTTTACGATGATCTTGATGCTTTTCTGAATTTTATCTTTGACGACAGATGGTATTTCAATATTATAATCAGCAAGCAAGATAGTAAATTCGGAGATGGCGTTGATCTTGCCACCGGCTACGACGATCGTACCTTTTGCGGTGACATCATTCGTGACGCCGTGAATGGACATCTTTCCGGCGATCGTGACAGGATACGAACCATCGGTCGTGAAATTTACGGACGAACTATTGGTGATCTTCCCTTTGAACGAGCCTTTTGGATAGGTGTCGCTTTCGACATAGTTCTCGTTAAAATGCTCTTGCATCAATGCACGTTCGAATTCAAACGCTTTCATCAATACCGCAAACTCCATTGCACCCGTGCTCGCATCGATGACGGCAACGGCTTTTTTATTGACGGCATCAATGTTTTCCATTGCCGTTTTCGAATGGAACGAGACGTTGCCGTTCTTCGTAAAATATTTCTGGGCAAACGTGAGCGACGAGCTCATCATTACTATTACTACGATTGCAATTATCTTTTTCATACGTATCATTATCCTATTGTAAAAATTATTGAACAGAGCATCGCACCAGCACGACATCGGAGAGCATACCGGTACATGATCCGTTTATCAATACGCTATCGCCGTTATGCAGTTTCGCCGCTTCGTCATTATGACGCGTATCGAGCAAGCAACTGACACCGCCCATATCCGAACCCGCATCGAGCATAATACTTGCTGAGCCCGTTGCATCCTTGTCGATCTTCGAGATCTTCCCACGAACACTGATCACTTTACTGAGGTATTTCGTATTAGCGATCTTTTCGTCGGCAGAGTATTCATTATAAAGGTCAACTGCGCTGATCGAAACATCAGCCTTTGCGCCAGAAAGATCTTTGTTGCCACGGGTATATTGGTAGTAACCATAAGCCGCTCCGATGACGACGAGCACCAAAATGACGAGTAATATTTTTTTTATGTTCATAAATTTAGTTATTTGGTGCGCCAGCATTGACCCACAACTTAATGTAGAGTATCTGGCAAGCACTCAGGTTGCTTCCATCATTCGGCATTGCAACATAGCCTTTTGAATGGCTCACCGAACCATATAATTTTCCGTTGTCAGCAAGTTTTTTTAAATTAGAATACCCTTCGGTGGTCGTGTTGCCCAGTGGCCCGGCTATGCTATGACAAGAATTACATTTGTCAATAATGATCGGGTTGATCGTCCCAGAATAGGTAATGTTGGTCGTATCACAGGTCGTTGCTTGTGCTGGGTAGAGATACTCAGTAGAGTCATAATAACAACCCGAAACAACCCATAAACCCAATATCACAGAAAAAACCGCTATAATCCTTGCCTTCGATCTCATTCGTTCAAATCCTTAACATCTATGTTACAACAAACATCTTCTTCATCACTAAAGACACATTTTTTGTGCCAAATGTTACTCGGGGAAACCTGTAAAATGCTTAAAAATAGTTAATTATTTGGTGTGCCTGCTCTGATCCAGATCTTGATCTTATTGATGTCGCAATCAGAAAGCTTGGTGTTATTGGGCATCGGCTTAAATTTTGGGTCGTGAAGAAGCGCACCGATAAATCTCCCTGTCGGATCGATCGCGATCGTTTTAATATCGGTATAAGTATTGAGAGAAATATTTCCGCCCGGCGAAGTACCGGTATGACAACCTTTACAATTCGTAACCATCAGTGGGTAGATCGTGCTTGTAAATGTAATATTCGTTGTATCGCACTCATCACAGTATAAGTCTTTTTTGCCCTGGTCCATCCATTTTAAAATAATCGCCTTTTGTTCTGCTGTCAGTTGGTTGTAGCCGCTTGGGGGCATATGCTTATCACCCGTTCCCAAAGTAATATACCAATATAGACTTCTGGATGTCGAAGCATTTTTTTTCACCGCTGCTGATTTCATCGTATTGTCATACGATGTAAAGAGACTTTGGACATCGTCTTCTTTTGATGTTCCGTCGTGACACCCAGCCGTGGCACAATTTGAATTTAAGATCGGCAGTACTTGACGACTAAAATAAACGCTATCAGGGCTGCACGGAATTTGCGGCACAGAATGAGTCGTATCGCCGCTGCCCGTTGTATCGGTACCGCCGCCGGTCGTATCAACGATCGCTGTCGGAATGTATGGTTGGTGTTTACAGCCTGAAGAAAAGCCGATCACACAGCCAAAAGCAACTAAAGTCAAAAATAAAGAAAGTCTTTGCATCGTATCTGTAGTAAGTGTTCTTAGTAGTGACACTTACCAAAACATATAATTTCAGGGCTTTGGTCTATATTTCTATATATTTTTTGATAAATATAGGACTAAAATAATCGGATATTGACTAATTCTCGGCTTACATTATATTTTTTTGCAATGGTGTATTCGCTATCATCACTCTCGATGTGATCTATTATGATATATGCTGCAAAGAGGTTTGCTCGCCATTCTTCTTGCTTATCGAGGACGCCGGAAGTTAGATAAACATCCGGATAATCGGTGCCTCCACTGCGCGACGGCGAATAATAGAGATGATAATACTCATGCCAAAAGACTTCTTGCTCGTTGTTGGTGCAGAGCGGATTGATGACGATCACCTCGTCGAAGACCTCTTCGAATTCGTGAAACGAGAACACATACTTGCCTGGACGGGCGACCGACGGTATCCGCTTCCGGCGTTTTCGCTTCATAATACAAGAAAACCCGGCTTTGGTGGCGTTGGGGTCGGGTCGGCGTAAGAACGGGATTCCCTGACGCTCAGCCACTTCGTCAAGTGAATATGTGGCGAATTGCTCGCGAGTATGATGCGCAAGTGCAATGATCTCGTCGCGCCGATACGGCACAAACGCTTGGCGGATGTGGGCAATGGTGCTCATAGTTGCACCATCGAATATACGAAGGTTTTTCGAGATCGATTAAAAAAGGGCACGTTGAACGTGCCTCTCGTTTTCGTAAATTCGAATCTTAAATGCGGGCAGATGCAATGTGCCCTAAGGATTATTCTTTGATGACCTTTACGGTCTTCACTTCACCGAACCCTGTCGAGATTCTTGCGTAATATGTGCCGCTCGAAAGTTTGGTACCATCGAGATGAACGGTGTGAATGCCTTTATCGAGCGAGTAGCCATGATCATCATCCCACACTTTCCGACCAAGTGGATCAAACACCTCTACAGTAATATATGCCATCCGATTCAACTCAAACGATAAGGTCGTCTCGTCATTGAATGGATTCGGCGAAGTGCCAAATGATGCGAGATAGATTGTCGGTAATGCCGTGCTTGGCGAAACCGAACTTCTGCTATGTGTTAGAAATCCTAACCCTATTTTGTCAAGCGATGGTAGGGTTGTATCTTCTGCAATTGTGGTGTCACCCAATAACCAACGCTTATGACGGGCTTCGAGTCCGGAATTATATAAAACTTCATCTTCTTTGTTATAGCAAATAGAATCATCCAAAAGAAATTTTAATACTGCAAAACCCGCATTCGGAATATGATCATAGCTGTAAGTCCCAGCTATGGAGTTAAGACAATTACAAAAATAATCAGGATTCAAATAGAGTACGGAAATCAACCATTCACGATAACGTTTATAACGAGTTGTGTCTTGCAGGTTTATTCTTTGTTGATCGGCATCCATTTCTTGAAAGGCTCTATAAGAGCCCGGATACATTGGGCATGATTCTATAAAGTGACGGAGTGTATCATATTGCATTTGGAATTCCTCTTCATTTGAAGGACTTACGCCACTCCAAGCATATAGGTGCTTACAGCTATCACTTCCCCACTGAAGGGATGCGATGAGATAATGATCGTCATTAATATGACGGAGCGCAAATTGACCAGAGCACGAATTCCCGCTATCTCGCGCCGGGATTATTGTCAATGACGTTCTTGTATTTGAAGAATTAGCTGTAAAATCTACCTCATAGAAAAGATTATTACTATTTATCGCTGGATCATTACCAGTGCCCCAAAAGTTACGATCTATATTACCAATATCCCACCTTGAAGGTTCAACATCACCCCTGATGAGATACAGGTTGGAAGAACTTGAGGTTTGCCCTATAATATTATTCTCGCCCCAATTTATCCAGGTCCAAGAAGCAAGATCATTACCTAAATATATGGTTGCCCAATTTGGACTTGCCATACTTAACAGAATTTGCTCATAACCGTTATTCTTAATCGTATCATAAGCCGCATAATCTATCGCACCAGTCTGGGTTAAACTGTGTATTCCAGATAAGTCAACTTTTGATGTTCCAGAATTTGCATAAATTCCTGCCAGCCTACAATTCTGGATGCTTGACCAAACCAATTTTGCTTTATCCTCCTTACCACTTACTAAGCCATATTGGCATCCATTTATTTGGCATAACTTAATATATCCTTGGTAGTAATCTGTTTGAATACCCGTACCAAACAGACGTAATCCATTAGAAAATGTAACATCTCCAGTAAGACTTGAGATATAATTATTGCAAAGGTACGCATAAGTAAATGGAACTAGCCCATCAGAAGATTCGTATGAATGGCACCAGATACCAATCAAAAATGCATGGTCTGAGATAGTGTTGTGCGTTATATTACCCGTTGAATTAATCAATTGAATCGCACTTTTTGCAACACCAAAACCTGTACCCAAAGCGTTAGAAAAAAAAGTATTGTGATCTACAATCAAGTTTTCATAATCATTCGTGTTATTAAAATTGGAAATGAGTATGCCATTATTATCAGTAAGAATTACATCCTGATTTTGAGCAGCCGGGGAAAATCCGGAAAATGTGTTGTAAGTGAGATTAATATTTTCATAATCTCTCGAAAGATTTATCCCATCATCATCTCGATATAGATTAATAATCGCCTCATAACACTCTGTAAAAGTCATGTGCTCGATGGATAATCCGAATCTTGGATCTCTTGCAGTGATATTAAACCTCGTTGTTGTGCCATAGTTAAAGACTGCTTTATTTGGA
>JBBRNY010000015.1:0-35241 GCA_038229915.1 Kapaibacterium sp. (SeqCode)
CTTGTTTTAGAAATGAAGATAGAGCTCACTCTACAAACATACAACATTTTTTTGCCCAACAGAGAAAATCGCAAAAAACGATAAAGCCCCCTTACAGTGTAAAACTGTAAGGGGGCTTTATGATCGAAGATTCAACTTACTTTGATGGTCTTGCTACGCCATTTTTTGGTGCCGGGTTTGTTGGGACTTCTTGCTGTGCCGCGCCGTTTGCGGGGGCAGCTTCTGTGCCGAAATTTACTTTTGGTGCGTTCTCTGCGCCTTCAGCCGCTTGGAAGTATTGATAGTCTTTGAAGCCCGACATACCCGCGATAATGCTTGCCGGGAATGAGAGAATTTTTGCGTTGAAATCTTTTACACGCTCATTATAATTTTTACGCTCGGTCGAGACACGGTTTTCCGCGCCTTCGATCTGATTCATCAACGTAATAAAATTTTCCTGTGACTTCAGCTCAGGATATTTCTCAACCGTGACGAGCAATCGAGAGAGCGCTCCGGTGAGTTGTCCCTGAAGTTTTTCAAAGTTTGCCATAGCGGCAGGGTCTTTGAGTGCTTCGGGTGTGAGTTGCATTGCCGTTGCACGCGAGCGGGCACTGATGACGGCATCGAGTGTAGCGCGTTCTGCTTGTACCGAACCTTGCACCGTCGCAACAAGATTTGGGATAAGATCGCTACGACGCTGATATGCCGTGCTCAGATTACCGATCGATTCTTTGATCCCCTGCTCCAACTGCACCATTCCGTTGAATGTGCTTCGGTACCAAGAGAACAGCACGATCACAATAAATAAGATCGAGCCAATAATTAACCAAGATTTTCTCATACACTAATAATTAGAATGATTGTAGTTGATTTTTACGGATAGTAAAAAGAATGTTACGACTTAAAGTCGCAACCCCAAATTGCCCTGTAATGTGACTGCGCGCCACGAGCCATGGGCACCAGAACCGTTACAAACGTCGCGGTAATCGGTGATGATGGTTGTCAGTGGATATCCGAAACGTGCTTCGAATATCATTGCGTGACCGCTGATCTCAGCAAGTTTGAAGCCGAGACCGGCACGAAGATCAAAACGAAATTGATTGTAGAACGACGAACTGCCCCAGTCGGTAAACTCATTGACGCCGGGTCCTTCTTTGACAGTGAGACTTGTAGTTGAAATACCCATACTGCCGCCGATCAAGAAATAGCCGTTTGTTTTTGCGCTCTGCAATTTTAAGAATACTTCCATCAGTGCATACGAAAAATAATGAGTCACCGGCACCGATACCGAGATCGTATCCACATCCGGGTGGATCAATTTGCAAGCGCCATCATTTGCCGAAGCGCGCATATCTTGATAGGCAAAATCAACATATAGACCAAGAGGTTGTTTATCGGGCGCGAGATCGAATGCCAAGCCAAATCCGTACCCAACACCTTGTGCACCCTTTGAAAATGCTTGCCCTGATTGAAGATTATAACTGAGCGTCACATACGGCATCACCGCAATAGATTTCACCAGAGCCAAATCAGCACGACGGCGACGGTTATCTTCGTTGGCCGAATCACGAGGGCTCATCCCCGATGGTGTTGTGGGTGCTTGCGCCAATGCAGTGCCGATCTGTACGAGCGAGATAAGTCCCATTACGAGAACCACTGCAAACGCTTTCTTTGATAGATCTTGAAACATCATTGATGATATCGTATTCCTATTCTTACGTCAACAATAACAGTATTTTTATCTGAGTTCAAGTTAAACTGGGGTTCAACAGTTCCGCCAATACTCAGATCGAGAATGCTAATGATCGGCTGGTGGAATTCGAGACCCATCGGGATACCAACGGCAACTGTAGTGGGCCAGACGGTAAAACTTGCGCCAAGCATTGGCTCGATGTTCGCACCAGAGCTGCCGGTCTTCACCAGATCGGGCAAAAAGCCAACAAACGCGAAGCCAAAACCGGTATCGACAAACCGCCGCTCGAATATTCTACCTTCGAGATCAAAATCGGATGAAAGTGGCGACCGAAACGCCGCATTGAGTGTCAAACCATGCTGCTGATTCGAGCGAGTCGCATAGCCAAGACTAACGGTAGCATAATCGGGGCGAAAAAAGCTTGAAGTTTCTTTCGAGGTGGTCTCTGATTGCGAGTACCCAATTTCAACAAGACCCGAAATAATAAAAATACTAACAAATACTTTCAATACAACAGAACGCCCCCCGACAATTGCTTGCCGAAGGGAGCCCGAAAAAACTGACAGGGTTTTTACCACGCGAAACCGATATTGACAGATGGATAGACGTATGTACCGGTGTAATTAGAGACATAATCTCCGATAGCACCAAAACGTAATGACAACTGAGGCTCAACCGAGAAGTGACCTGCTAATAGTTTATAAGCAACGTCTCCGCCAATTGAAAGCACGGTCGTCGAACGGTTTAAGCTCGAGTTACTAAAGAAAAAGGCATCAACAGCCGGACCGAGATTGAATCCGCTAACAGCGCGTTCATTGGTGATGTAAAAACGATAAGCAGCACCAATTCCCGGCGCAGTATAATCACCAGTATATGATGATTTTGGTGCAAAATATAATCGCAACGCAAGACTGCTTTCGTTGCTAAGACTGAATTCATACTGCAAACTCACGTAACGCTGTACAAACAGATTGATAAAGTCGATCGAGAGATCATTCTTTGGTTGTGCTTTCGTATCGGACATCGAGCTTCCGAGCATTAATATCGCAACCAAACAACATACGGCGATCTTATTGATTTTTTTCATAATGTCTTTCGTAATGGGTAAAGTATGATGATGAAGTAAATTTTTATACAAGCGCGTATTCTTTCAAGAGCTGACGTGCTATCACGATATGCTGTATCTCCGAAGTGCCTTCGTAGATCTGGGTGATCTTTGCATCGCGAAGTGCTCGCTCGACTAAATACTCGCGCACGTAGCCGTAACCACCGTGAATCTGGATCGCTTCGTTGGCGACTTCGAAGGCGATGGTTGAAGCATAGAGTTTTGCCATCGCGGCTTCTTTAATATAATTTTCTTTGTTATCTTTGCAACGTGCGGCACGATGGATCAATAATCGCGCGGCTTCGATCTTCGTTGCCATTTCAGCGATCTTAAATTGTATCGCTTGTAATTGATTGATCGGTTGTCCGAACGCGTGACGTTCGAATGAATATTTTACTGCTTTCTCAAACGCACCAACGGCGATACCGAGTGCTTGCGAAGCAATACCGATACGACCACCGTTCAATGTTTCCATGGCGATCTTAAATCCGTTGTGTTCTTCGCCAAGACGATTTGCATCAGGCACGCGAACAGCATTGAAACTGAGTGAGCACGTATCACTCGAACGGATGCCGAGCTTATCTTCTTTTTTGCCCGTCTCAAAACCCGCCATTCCCTTTTCTATAATAAATGCCGTAACGCCCTTATGTTTTTTTGTGACATCTGTTTGGGCAAAGACTATATAATAGTCTGCTGTCGTGCCGTTGGTGATCCAATTCTTTGCGCCATTAATGATCCAATCATTACCATCACGGACAGCGGTGGTGGCTTGTTGTGTTGCGTCGCTGCCAACACCCGGTTCGGATAAACAATATGCGCCGATGGACTGACCACTGGCGAGCGGCTTTAAAATTCTGTTCTTTATATCATCAGAGCCAAAGGTCTCGAGCCCCCAACAAACCAATGAGTTGTTTACCGACATCACCACGCCAACGCTGGCATCAACTTTGCAGATCTCTTCCATTGCGATGCAATAACTCACGCAATCAAGCCCTGAACCGCCATACTCAGGGGAAACCATCATTCCCATAAAACCAAGTTCACCAAGTTTTTTGATGATCTCGTGTGGGAAGTCCCCGGTAAGATCGCGCTCGACGGCACTCGAAGCAATTTCGTTTTCGGCAAAATCGCGCGCGGCATCTCGGATAGCAATATGGTCCTCAGAAAGCTGAAAATTCATAGAATAGATAGAACTGTTAATGGTTAAGATACAAAAATACGACATTAGGGGGAAGGTGCGGCGATTAATCGTTCTAACGAATATCTCCTTATTGTAATGTAAAGTCAACGAAGGGTGGGTTCGATAGGTTTTAGAATACTATATAACATTTAGCCCTCCCATTCGGAACTAATCAAATCATAAAACGAATTCAATTAGAGCATTTGTGTCGTGTCGTTTTTTGTCGTCGATATACATCATCATCTTCCCTTAGGGGAGAAAGGTTAACATGAAGCGAGTGATATATACCGCAGCAGTAGCTGTGGCGTTGGTGTTCACTGCACCAAACGGAAATGCACAGAACAAAAATTGGATAAAGCACCCTGCCGAACTTGATACAGAGGGTGGTTACGTCAATTCGATGTCGATCAGTAAAGGTGAGACATTGAAGTTTTTTATTTCGACGATCAACCCCACGTTCGATCTCGACATCTATAAACTTGGTGACAAGAAAGTAAAGGTCTTGACACTTACGTCGGTAAAAGGTGGTTTTCAGTCCGTGCCTGATAGCGCTTACGCCAATGGCTGCGCATGGAAAAGCACTGCTGAAATTCTCATCACTGATGATTGGAAATCGGGTGTGTATGAAGCCGATTTCCCGATCAGTAGCGGTTATGAAAAGCTGATCTTTATCGTAAGGGAAAAGGTGCTTGGCTCCTATTCGAATACGGTGGTCTGTCTAACACTCAATACTTGGCAAGCTTATAATAACTGGGGCGGAAAAAGTCTCTACCCCTTCAACTCAACCGATGGTATCAGCACGCCGAAGGTTTCGTTCGAGCGGCCGTTTTATGATATTAATTCAAGCTCGTATTTTACCTGGACAGATAAGCTTGTCGATTGGCTCGACCGTGAGAATCGCCCGGTAGAGTATTGTACGAATATTGATCTTGATCGCGACCCTACTTTCCTCGATCACTACACGACGTATGTTACAGTTGGTCATGATGAGTATTGGTCTCGCCCGGAGCGCAATGCTTGTCAGAGACTTGTTGATCGTTGTGGGAAGATGATCGTTCTTTCAGGTAATACTTGCTGGTGGCAGGTTCGATATGATACTAGTTCGAGAACCATCACTTGTTATAAGAACCCAACTGCTGACCCCCTCTATGGCAAACAGGATTCGATCGTCACCACAGTTTGGTCATGGGAGCCGGTTAACGATCCGGAAAATGTTTTGCTCGGCACGACATTTGCTCACGGCGGTTATGTCAATAGCGGTAATGCCTATCCTCTAAGCAAAGGATATGGCGGGTATACAGCATTTCATACATCAAATTGGATCTATAATAATACTGGTGTTCGAGATGGAGATATCATCGGACAGTATGATCCGATCGCAGGGTATGAGGTAGATGGATCATTGATCCAATTCGGCAAAAACGGCGATCTGCAAATATCCGGTTTCGATAAAACACCACGTTCGTTTTCGGTACTGGGTATGACCGCTGCAGCAGATGACAGTGGAGCTCAGATCGGAGTTGGAACGATGGGATATTATAGTAAGTCGAGCGGTGGAGCAGTCTTTAACGCTGCTACGACCGATTGGGTAAAAGGATTGCAATGGGATTCGACAGTGATTAAGATGACAGAAAATATATTTCATCAATTCTGCGATAAGACTTCCCTTCCACCTGTCATTAGCGATTTTTACCCGAGCAGTTTTACTATTGACAGCATCAATCACCAAAAGATCAATGTTCGGCATCGGAAGATATTACTTCGTTATGATAAAGCCGACACGCTCATGGTAAACAGTTGGGATCCGCTTGGCAAAAAGCTCAAGTTCAGGTGGAGCATTAATGATAAAACGATAGGCACCGATTCAGTCTTGATACTTCCTGCAAGTATGAAACAATCATTTAGCCAAACGCTCTTCGTTACAGTAACTGTTAGCAATCAAACCGATAGTATATCAGCAGGCTGGTGGTTTATCGATTCTTCAATTAGATTTATTACCGCTGTGCCGACAAAATCGGTAATGCAACATAAGTGGTATTCTTTCACCCCAGATGCGGTTTCCCTTTCTGACGAACGTCCGAAATTCACCATCTTGAGCGGACCAAAGTGGCTACGTTCTGGGTGGAACGGTGTCTTAAGTGGTATCGCAGATACAAATGTCGGCACCTATAATGTTACTCTTCAGGCATTAGATAATCGCGGACATTCTACGATACAGAAGTTTCAAATTGAGGTGAAGGATTCTCTGGCAAATGTTCAGCAAAGCAAAAAATTGATAACAAATATTGTTAATGCTCCAAATCCTTTTGCTTCAAAGACTGAGATTCGATTCACACTCAAAGATGAAGCCAGAATTTCTGTCGAGATCACTGATCTTAATGGATTACGAATTCAATCACTTGCAAGTGAACAATTTTTTGGTCAAGGATTGAACTCACTAGATTGGAATGGCACCAACGAAAACGGCATTCCTGTCGCCTCGGGGGTCTATCTTTGCCGCACCACTATTGAAGATGCGAATGGTATCTCGGATGTTCTTACGCAGAAGATTATTAAACTATAAAAAAATATCTCGGTTGTTTGCCGAGATATTTTAGATATTAGTTGTCGATCTGTGCCCTTTGTAAATGACCTGAGAAGTCGATATAGACGGACTTCCATTCAGTGTAGAAATCGAAGACCGTCCAACCACCTTCGCGATGTCCATTGCCTGTGGCTTTAACTCCACCGAATGGCATATGCGCTTCGGCCCCAATCGTCGGAGCATTGACATACGTGATACCCGCTTCGATGTCGCGCACAGCTACCATAGCGGCATTGATGTCACGAGTATAGATACTTGATGACAAGCCATAGATAACTCCGTTTGAAATTTCGATCGCGTCTTCAAGCGATGTGCATTTTATTACTGATAACACCGGACCGAATATTTCTTCTTGAGCGATGGTCATTTGTGGAGTAACGTCAGTAAAGATCGTTGGCTCGAAGAACCAGCCATTTTCGTGATCTTTGCCTTTCGGGATGTTGCCTCCGATGATGCAGTTCGCGCCTTCGTCAATACCGATCTTGACATAGCGCTCGATATTTTGACGTTGCTTTTCATTGATTATAGGGCCAACTTGATTCCCTGTGATCGAACCATCACCAATTTTCAGTTCAGCCACTTGTGATTTTAGTTTATCGACAAATGAATCATAGATTGCTTCGTGAAGGATGAGTCTCGAAGTTGCGGTACAACGCTGACCGGTTGTTCCGAAGGCACCCCACAGCACGCCGTGCAAAGCGAGGTCGATATCTGCGTCGGGCATCACGATCTGGGCATTCTTGCCGCCCATTTCGAGACAAACGTGTTTTGCCCGAGTACCGCATTGCTCGGCAACAGTTTTTCCTGTTTTTGTAGAGCCCGTAAAGCTTACCGCCTGCACAAGCGGATGTTCGACAATCGCAGCACCAACAGTTGTGCCAGCTCCGTGAACGATGTTCAAGACTCCGGCAGGCACACCTGCTTCTATCAAAATTTCGATTAATACGTTTGCCGTATGCGGAGTATCTTCGGCAGGTTTGAAGACAAATGTATTTCCTGCGACCAGTCCCGGGAAGATGTTCCACGTTGGGATCGCCATCGGGAAATTCCAAGGGGTGATAAGTCCGCAAACACCGATAGGTACTCTGAATGAAAGATTCATTTTATTAGGAAGTTCACTGGGCGTATTGATCCCGAAGAGACGACGGCCTTCTGTGCCGCAATAAAATGCCGTATCGATCCCCTCTTGGACGTCGCCTTTTGTTTCGGCAATGGGTTTGCCCATTTCACGAGTCATCAGAGCCGCGATCTCGTCTTTGCGAAGCAACATTATTTCACCGGCTTTGCGGCATATTTCTCCGCGAGCAGGAGCAGGGACAAGACGCCATTTCTTGAATGCTTTGGCGGCTGACTGGGCTGCACGATCAACATCCTGAGCCGTCGAAAGCGGAAATGTGCCGATAATATCATTCCAATTTGCGGGGTTTCTGTTTTCGAAAGTCCCCATATCAGAGCTATCGCACCAAACACCATCTATATAATTCTGAAATTTTTGCGGCATAATATTGATTAGTATTTATGTATCGTTTTTCCGAGACTACGAAAACGACGATCGGATATGAAAAGTCGCGGGAATCGTTGCTCGGAATTATCAGATATGTGTTATTATTTTATGATCACAATGAAAAATTATTCTCTTTTATTGACAGCCGTTCTTTGCTTATTACTTACGGCCTCAAACTCATTGGCGCAAGGTGGTATGGGTAAAATGCCCCGCGAGGATGTCGTGATGATCTCGCAAGTCTTGCGTGATTCACTTTCCGATGAGATGTTCGCTCGCATCCTTGACTTGAAAAAATACTCCTTAGAAAGCAATATGGATAGTGCCTCGGCGCTGATCGCTTTCGATGGCGGCGCTGCAAAAACCGACAAATGGACACGGGCATGTTCGATGGCTAATCCTGAAGAGGCAGCACATGTAAAAGCTGTTACCGATAAATTAAAAAAATTCTTTACCGATTTTAGCGAGACCAGCCAGCAGTATTTTGCCGTCTTCAAAAGCAAAGATACACCTGCCGGGAAATTTATGCTTTATCAGATCGACCTGGTCAAAGGCAATAAGAAGAGAATGGTAAGCTTCAAATACTATCCGGTTGGTGATAAATTATTATTCGGCGACGCCAACTAATATAGCAGCAATCACCATCGAATGATCATTACTTTTGTGGGACCCGCGCAGTCCCGATTCGTGCAAAACGACATCGAGATCTTGCGCCGCCGCCACACACTCCGCCTTGTCGATGCAAATGTCGGCAGAGGTTCTTCGGCTGCGGTGAATTTACTAAAGATGGAGTGGCAAATTATTCGCTCGCTCTTCGGCTCACAAGCGTTGTTTTTTTGGTTTGCTGATTACTACTCGTTTATACCGACGATCATCGCACGACTTCTTGGCAAAAAAGTATATATCGTCGCAGGTGGTTTTGATGTCACCTACATTCCAGAGGTAAAAAGTGGTGCGAGGGTTCGCCCATTGCGGTGGTTTCTCGTAAGAAATAGTCACCGGTTTGCAACAAAAGTATTTCCAGTCAGTCACTATGCCGATCATCTACTCGATACGAACTCGAAACATCACGGACCAAGTGAGGTGATCTATAATGCTGTCGATACGAGGCGCTTCCTATTCTCGTCGGTGCCGCGAGAACCGATTGCCATCACGGTAACTCAACTCGACATCGTTCTTGATTATTTACTCAAAGGCATTGATGTGTTTATTAAGACCGCAGAGGCATCACCGGAAATTCGTTTCGAGCTTGTCGGCATTCGAGGTGAAGCGTTAGCGTTTGCACGAAAAGAATCATTCCATTTGAAGAACATTACTATTATAGAAGGGCCCGTCACTTACGAATCTCTTTTGCAATATTATTACAAAGCTTCGACCTATTGTCAGCTATCGATGGATGAAACATTCGGCGTGGCAACGGCAGAGGCAATGAGTTGCGGTTGCATTCCAGTTGTTTCGGAAGTGCCCTCTTTGCGCGAGGTGACAGGTGAAACAGGGTATATTGTTGACCGTAAAAATGTCGAAGCTATTGCAAAAGCTATTAAAGAAAGTCTCAGTGCTGATAATACTGCTCGGGAAAAGTGCAGCAACTATGTTAAGAAATTTGACATTGAGCATCGTGCCGAAAAATTGTTAAAAAGCATACAATAATCCATCGTCGTTCATATTTTTAATTAATGAAATTTAGTCAGCATCTCGGGAAAGGGGCATGGGGGTTTGCAACGAAATTACTTCCCGCGATCTATGGGATGGTGATGGTCTTAGTCTTTAAGGAATTACCAAAACAAGAAAGTGGTGAGCTGGCACTCTTTCAAGTGATATTCGGGATGATCTTTACATTTGCCGATAGCTTCGCACTCCAAGCGATCGTGAAATTCGGCGTCGATGAAAACAATGATCTTCGTGAATTACTTACCGCGACGTCAGTCTTGTTTTTTGCATTCTTATTTGTCGTGCTTGGTGCCCTTGCATTATTCCCACAAGGCTTTAGTGATCTGATGAATGCTCCGAATTTACCAAGTCTCATCCCGAGCCTTTTGCTATTAACAGCATTAACTGTGCCTCGTGTGATCGCCAGCAAAATATTCCAAATGCGGTTTCATACGAAGCAATTATTCTTTATGGATCTGATCTATTTCGGCGGCTCGAGCATCGTTGTTACCTATTCAGCATTAACAGGCAAACTTTCGAATGCCGGCGATGTCATTCACATCACAATTGTCGCAGCCGCGCTCAGCTCGTTGTATTCAATTATTGCGGCGCGTCGTGATCTTGTTTTCAAGCCACGCTTTTCGAAAGCGATGACGAAGAAAATATTTGACTTCACTCGATATCAAACGGCAACAGGCACTGTCCATGTCTTTCAACAAAACCTGGACAGCTTACTCGTACCGGCATTTCTTGGGGTAGAAGCTTTAGCAAATTATCAGGTTGCAAAATTCTTTTTCAAAGGCTTTGATGTGCTCCGTGATACGCAAGGTATTTTCGTGTTCCCGGCTACAAGTAAATATTATGCCGCAGGCGATATCCCAACATTAAAAAAGATCATTGAGAAAGCGACGAGCTTTCTGTTTATTGTAATGCTTCCTATCTGTTTGCTATTGATCATTGCGGCACCACTCATCTTTCATATTCTTTACGGTACGAAGTTTGACGTCAGTATTCCTGTATTTAGAATTCTTATCGCAAGTGGGTTTATCTTGCCGTTAGTGATGGTCGGAATGAGTGCGTTGGTTGGTATGGGCAAAGTAAAAGAAGTCTTTAGGATCATTCTCAGCTCGCTCATCATAAATATTACGCTTGCTGTGATCTTACTTCCAACAATAGGGCTTAGTGGTGCGGCCCTTGCATTTAGTTTGTCAATGACCATCCAAGCCTTCTTTGCCTATTTGGCAATGCGAAAGGAAGTACCGTTAGAATTTTCTTCAATGTTATTACGAGGTGTTCAAGATGGGAAGCATTTTCTCAAAGATAAGCTTGCCAAGAATCGAGCATGACGCCCAATTGGAACTTCAATATTGTTAGAGATGCATACGACGGACTTTTTCGCAATACCATAGGTGTTGTGTAGCTCATAATTCATTTACCACACAATTCATTGCTTCTCGGGATTCTGTTAAGTATTATCGCGGCGGCGGCTCAGGTTGCCGCTGGGCTCACTGCGCTTCAAGCGCGGAAATTTCCTCATTCGTGGGAGCGGACCCTTCTTGCACTCGGCGCAGGTTTTATGATCGCCTTGGTTTTTCTTGATCTTATTCCAGAAAGTTTTCACCTGAGTTCTTCCGAGAATACTGCCGTTATTTTTATACTGATCGGGTTTAGCATTCTCCATTTCTTTGAACATACTGTTGTCGAGCATTTCCACTTTGGCGAAGAAACTCATCACCACCCCCATGTATCGCATACTTCGGCATTTGGCGCCGTGGGTGGATTAGCTCTTCACGCTTTTTTTGATGGAATGGCGATCGCCTCGATCTCGAAGGCTCATTCTGAATTAGGTATTCTTGCCTGTATTGCAATACTACTTCATAAGATACCTGAAGGTCTAACGGTTGCAAGTGTAATGACCGCCGGAAATCGTGACCCAAAAAAGGCAAAGCAAGCAACCTATGTGCTGGGTCTTTCGACGATCTTAGGTGCTTTGCTTGTCGTATTATTTGTCGAAATAGACCAATCTATCATTGGGATATTGTTTGCACTCAGTGCTGGCGCTGCGTTGTATGTCGCAGCCTGTGATCTTATACCCGAAATCAATAAAACAAAAGGACGCAAAGTCCCTTTTCTTGTTTTTTTAGGGATGTTAATGCTTTATCTGAGCAAATTACTGCTCGGGAATATGCATTAAGGTAAAATTATCTTCTTTTTGTCCTTGTGAATCGCTCAAGGATTGTCGTATCTTTGAATCATTGAATTCATTAACTATAAACTATTTTATGAAATTGAAAGCTCTTACAATTCTTTTCCTCGCCGGAAGCCTCGTTACAATTGGCTGTGGCAAAAAGCAAGATGATGCTCAGAACGCTGCTGAACAAGCAGCCAAAGCAATGCAGCAGATGCAAACGCCAACCACGAATGCCGATGCCGCAAATAAAAAGCCGGGCGTTGCTGTTCCTGCAAAGACGCTTGCCGGATTCTTACCGACATCAATATCAGGCTACACACTTGAAGGCGAGCCTGAAACGATGGAGATGGATATGCAGGGTTCAAAATATACCCATGCAAACGCTACTTATAAAAATGGCGATAAGAGAATTCAAATTTCCATTTTTGACTATAACTACATTGCGGGTTTATCAATGGCATATTCAGCAATGTTAAATATGAATATGGAAACAAACGAAGAATCATTCCACAGCGAAAAAATGAGTGGCTTCCCAGGTTGGATCCAGTGGAAAAAGAAATCGAATGAAGGCTCGATCGGTGTCGTTGTCAATGACCGTATTTTTGTCGTCACCGAAGCTAATAATGGCGTGACAATGGACGAGGCAAAGAGCGCAGCAAATGCAGTAAATTATTCCGGTATTGCTTCAGCAGCAAAATAACCCTATACGACAGTACGTTGCAACGTTTTTTTTCGTTGTCGCCACCGTCATATTATCACTTCTTTCATTACTTGCCGCTCTCGACAGGAGCGGCAAGTCTTATTTTGTCCTCGCCCGTTTGTGGTCACAGAGTTTTTGTTTTTTGTTCGGTGTAAAAATTAAAGTTGTCGGCACCAACAATATAAAGAAAGACGAGCATTATGTCTTTGTCGTCAATCACTCCAGTTATACCGACATTCCGATCTGTCTTGTTGCTATTGCAAAAGACATACGCTTGATCTTACGGCATACGCTCACGCAAATTCCGATCTGGGGCTGGGCACTCTATCTTTCTCCGATGATCATTATTAATCGCTCAAGCGCATCTAAATCAAAGAAGACGCTCGATAACGCGATCAAGACTATCAAAAATGGGGCTTCGATCTTACTATTTCCAGAAGGCACCCGAACCAAGGACGGGACACTTCAGTCATTTAAGCGTGGTGCATTTCATCTTGCTTATGCAGGTGGGGCTAGCGTCGTGCCTATTGCGATCAAAGGCACATTCGAACTGATGTCAAGAAACGATAAGCTCCCAAAGACTAATCATACTGTTGTCGTAACGATCGGCTCACCTTTAAAAGCATCAAAGACCATCACCATAGACCGCGAAAACGAGCTTGACCTAATGCAACGCACCGAAGAGGCTATTTCGAATTTATTGAAGACTGCTTAAAAGCCACCAATTCTTTACAAATTTTCCTTCTCCATCTATTGTTGTATATTTTATGCAAGAAGTAGAAATTTTAAAGAACATACGTTTTGGCGATGCAGCCGCGGCATTCCCTATCATTGCCGGACCTTGTCTTGTCGAATCACAAGAATTATTGATCCAAGTTGCGGAGAAATTAGCTTCTTTGCAAGAATCATATCCCGTATCGTTTATATTTAAGTCATCGTATCGCAAAGCCAACCGCACCAGTGGTTCAAGCTTTAATGGTATTGGCGATGAAAAAGCATTGCACTTTCTCGGTGAGATCAAGCGCCAGTTCCATTTCCCTATTCTAACAGATATCCATCTTCCTACTGAGGCTGCAATGGCAGCAGAGGTATGTGATGTTCTGCAAATTCCGGCGTTCCTCGCTCGGCAGACAGATATTCTCGAAGCCGCCGCAGCGACCGGAAAAGCTGTTAATATTAAGAAGGGACAATTTATGTCGCCTTATGATATGAAATTTGCACGCGAAAAAGTGATCGCCACTGGGAACACAAATGTGCTCCTTACCGAACGAGGAACAACGTTCGGCTATGGTGATCTGATCGTCGATTTCCGTTCGCTCGTTATTATGCGCACATTCGGTTCACCGGTTATCTTCGATGCAACACACTCCGTTCAGCAACCCAGCCAAAATGGGAAATCGGGTGGTCATAGGGAGTTTATTCTCCCTCTGGTTCGCGCTGCTATTGCTGTTGGTATTGACGGATTATTTATAGAAACCCATCCCAACCCGGCAGAAGCCAAAAGTGATGCTGCTTCCCAATTACCGCTATCCGAACTCGAAGCACTTATCAAAACTGTTCTTCGTATTCGTGAATCTGTTACACAATGACATTTCCCCGAAGTCTTTCTACCGCAGAATTAGAATTTATACGCTGGCTATTGCCTGAGCACTCAGAGGTATATGCGCGGACATTGAAAACGATAGAATCGGAACAAGTTATCGGTGAAGGTAGATGGGGCTTGGGTGATCTGATGATCGGCAAGAATAATATTGAGATCGACCGCACACTTTCGATGATGCCGGTTATTGCTATTGGCGACTGCATTACTAATCACGGCTCACTATCGATCAGTATTCACGAGCCAAATCTTGATGATATGATCGAGATACAATTTTCGGGAGTATTTCCACTCCCTGAACACATGGAGGTTATTTCTGGATGGACCTATTCATACTGGCATCCAAACTTACCATGCCCCTCAACAGGTGAAGCAGTTCGCGAAGTAATATTACAAACAAGCGCAAACATCCCACGATACACTATTGTACTTTCTCCATCAAATAAGACACTTTGGTGCTATGATCATTCCACCAAGTTTAATCAACTCTTGACCGTCACAGGATTTATGGATGAGCTTCTGAGAACGCATGGGATAAGAGATGCTGCCATTGTGACCAATCCTTCAAAAATGTTTGAGGAATTAAATAACTTTAGCGATAATGAGATCAGGAAGGCGTTTAGTGAATACTCCAAGAGTACTGTTCGTAAATTTGACTTAAGTGACATTGTCATTGAGCAAAGCTCAACGAAGACATCGTTGATCTCGAAATTATTTGGACAATAATAATTGTGCATACCGAGCGTACAAAAACATTTCTTCAGAGCGCACGTCGCACCTTTGAGATCGAACTTGAGACCGTTCGTGAGACGATGAATGCTCTTGACGAACTCGATTTTGCAAAAGCCTGCGAGCTTATTCTCTCATGTAAAGGGCGTGTCGTAGTAAGCGGTATCGGAAAATCAGGACACGTCGCCCGCAAGATCGCTTCGACCTTAACTTCGACCGGAACCCCCGCAATATTTCTTCACCCCGCCGAAGCAGCACACGGCGATATTGGCGTTCTGCTTCAAGGCGATGTCTTTGTTATTCTCTCAAAAAGTGGCGAATCGGATGAACTGCAATCTCTTCTTCGAGCCGCAATAAATCAAAATGTTCCGATCATCGCAATTTCATCAAATGCGAATTCACAACTTGTCAAAAGTGCTCGCGAAGGCGCGGGCGTTGCACTGTTTGCGATCGTAAAAGAGGAAGCTTGTCCCAATGATCTTGCCCCGACTTCGTCAACTACGTCTCAGTTAGTGATCGGTGATGCGTTAGCAGTGGCGTTACTCGAAGCACGTCAATTTACTAGTACCGATTTTGCACGCCTACACCCGGGTGGTACATTGGGACGCAAACTGACAATGCAAGTTCGTGATCTGATGGCAAGTGGAGATGCTATTCCAATCGTTGAAAAACATACTGACCTCTCATCGGTGATGCTTGTTATTTCAGGAAAACGCTTTGGTGCAGTGTGTGTCGTTGATGATAAACAACGGCTTCTCGGTATTATTACTGACGGTGATCTTCGTAGATTTTTTCTTCTGACCAATCAACCCGATCTAAAAAAGACTATTGCGAACGACTTGGTATCATCAAATCCGAAGACGACCACTGCTGAGACATTAGCGATCGATGCTTTGCATCTCATGGAGGACCAGCCCCCGAAGGTGATGCAACTTCCTGTGCTTGATGCAGATCGTAAAGTTATCGGGATGATCCATCTTCACGAGATCGTTAAGGCAGGTATTAATTGAGATACTCGATCTTTTTAGTATTGATCTTATTCTGCTGCTCTTCTTGCAGTAGCGGTGATCTCGAGCCTCCGCGTACATCAACGACAATATCGAAAAACGAACCGTCACAGTCAGGCAGCAACACCCGTGTTAGTTTTTCGAGCGAAGGTATGGTTCGTGCCGTGCTTAATGCGCGCGGTGTCCGGATTTATGACCAAGCTCACTATACATTACTCGACACTGCGGTCAGAGTAGATTTTTTTGACAAAGAAAACAAACACTCAAGTATTCTTACTTCACGGCGTGCTCAGATCAATGATCTGAATAAAAACATGACAGCGTATGACAGCGTCAGAGTGGCAAGTGATGTCGGCACGCTTGTCGAGACCGATTCTTTGGTATGGGACAATACTAATAAAGAAATTCGCTCCGATGCGTTTGTAAAGATCACCGAAGCCAATGGGCGCATCACCCGAGGTCATGGGTTCGTGAGTGACCAGGAATTGCAAAACTATCATATCCTACGGCCGATCATCGATGCGCCGAGTAGTGTGTATCAAAATCAAAATTCGTCGCCCGGTCTTTCAACCCCATTCAAAACCGGAATGGGTGGGCAATAATGAACGACTGACTTGAAATTAGTTGCTTAAAAGTACGGTTGCCTGTTGTATAAAATCCTCCGAGTTTCTCTATTTTCTTGTTACAATCGTAGCTAAAATGGTGTTAGCTTTCCCCAATGCAATCCAAATTACTCATAGGGCTCAATCAAGCGCAACAAGACGCTGTCAGCGGTTCCGATGGACCGACGATGATCGTTGCAGGTGCTGGTTCTGGTAAGACAAAAGTACTTACTCACCGAATCGGTTATTTACTTGAACAAGGCATCCGTCCTTGGGAAATCTTGTCGCTAACCTTCACCAACAAAGCTGCTGGTGAAATGAAAGAGCGTATATCCAAGCTCGTTGGTCCTGAACTGACGAAAGACCTTTGGATGGGTACATTTCACTCAGTTTTTGCCCGCATACTCCGCCGTCACGCAGAATTACTTGGCTACACTGTAAGCTTCTCGATCTATGACAGTGATGATTCGTTAGGGCTCATTAAACGAGTAATTGAGCAATTGAATATTGCTCGAGATCAATTCAACCCGAACGCTGTCCGGAGCCGAATTTCTTCGCTCAAAAATAATCTTATTACTCCTTCAGACTTTACGTCGATGGCTCGCGATTTTTTTAGCGAAAAAGTCGCCGAGATCTACCCTGCTTATCTGAAAGCACTCAAAGGTTCGAACGCAATGGATTTCGACGATCTCTTGGTCAAGACGATCGAGTTGTTCGTTCATCACCCGCAAGCGCTCGAAATATATCAGCGTCGGTTTCGTTATGTGCTCGTTGATGAGTACCAAGATACGAACCGAGCACAATATATGGTGGTGAAGCTCTTAGCAGCAGTTCACAAAAATCTTACCGTTGTCGGCGACGACGCTCAGTCTATCTATGCCTTTCGTGGTGCCGACATCAAAAATATCCTTGACTTTCAAACGGATTACCCCACGGTAAAGACATTCCGACTCGAGCAAAATTATCGTTCGACCGGAAATATCCTCGCGGTTGCCGATTTGTTGATCAAGCAAAACAAAAAACAACTCGACAAAACACTCTTTACAAAAAATCCTAAAGGCGAAACGGTAAAGGTCGTAGAGTGCTCCGATGAACGTGAAGAAGGCGCAATGGTTGTTCGCACGATCGAAGATGAGATACGTAAAGAACGATATTCCCTTGCCGATGCTGCTGTTCTCTACAGAACGAATGCCCAAAGTCGTGCACTCGAAGATGCTTTCCGCAGACAAGGAATACCGTATGTGATCGTCGGTGGTGTGGCGTTTTACAAACGAAAAGAGATCAAAGACGCGCTTGCCTATATTCGGTTGATCGTCAACCCTGCTGATTCTGAAAGTTTACTTCGCGTCATTAATTTCCCCGCCCGCGGCATTGGGGAGACAACATTGAAACGCGTTTCAGAATTTGCGCGAGAACGAGGGACATATATCCTTGATGTCTTACTTGCCCCGGAATTTATCCCACAAGTAAAGCCAAATACCGTCGTCAAACTCAGACAGTTTTATGAACTGATCGAAAAATATAGAAGACTCATTCCCGAGTTGTCGCCAAGCGAGTTACTTCGAGCACTCATTGATGAAACAGGAATGCTCGTAGAGTTAAAATCAGAAAATACACTTGAGTCATTAGCACGGTATGAAAATTTAAAAGAATTTCTTTCGGCTATTACCGAACATTTTAGCTTAAAAGCTGATGCGACCATCGAATCATTCCTCGAAGAGATCTCCCTTGTAAGTGATGCCGACAAAGTTGATGGTGCAAAGAATGTCGTGACGTTGATGACACTTCATGCTGCGAAAGGGCTTGAGTTTCCGCTGGTATTTATTTGCGGACTTGAAGAGGGTCTTTTCCCGAATGCTAATTCTGCATTTGAAGATTTCTCTCTTGAAGAAGAGCGACGTTTGCTCTATGTTGGCATTACTCGTGCAATGCGTAAATGCTATCTGACCTATGCGAAATCAAGATTAAAGTACGGCGAATATTCTTCCGCTATGGCTTCCAGGTTTCTTGAAGAAATTTCTGCTACTGATGCTATCGAAATGATCACCAGTTATGGCTCAAGAATTTCCTCACTAAAAGCGTCGAGCCAACGAGAAGATTTTGTGGGCAACTCTCCTCTGTTTAACAATAGCACCACGATCGGCTCACGGACGTTCAGTGCCAGACGTAAGGAAAGTTCGTCCTACGCACAAGAAGAGGCTCCCGATTCCTATTCACAGATCGAAACATCAACCGGCACCAGTATCCGAAAAGGCATTCGTGTGCAACACGAAATATTTGGGGAAGGCCGTGTCCTTGAGGTAAGTGGGAAAGGCGATAATGCTAAGGCTATTGTTGACTTTGTCGGTCGCGGTAGAAAGAACCTGATGCTCAAGTTTGCTAATTTACGGGTCCTTTAACAATATCCATTTTTATCGAGTCAAAATCATTGGGAATTTTTCCGCATAGTTAATTGTGTTGTACCATCACTTTTACTTAAAATTCACCCAAATATGAAAACAAACACACGAATTCTTACAATAGCCTTATTGGCTGGCGTTTCACTTGTTAGCTGTAAAAAAGGCGAAGATAAGCCTTCAGACGCTTCAAAAGATTCAACGATGCAAGTTGCTACCGTTGACAGCTTAAAAATGGCAAAGGAACAATGGCAGAGTTTTAAGTCTGAGTCTGAACAAAAGATCAAAAATATTGATGACAGTCTTGCGATGTATGAAAGCAGAATGAAGAAAATGGATCCGAAAACGAAGGCTGCAATGGAAAATGCAAGGATGCGCAGCGCTGCGATCAGAGCACAATTAGCTGCTCCGCGTGATGAAGCTCAGGGAAGTTTCCAGAGAGCGAAGGACGGAATCGTTGGTGGAATAGATTCTCTCGGAGCTTCTGTTACAAGCATCGGCTCTTCGAAGAAAAAATAAATACTTGTAATTTTAGCCTCAAACTAAATTACCATTTCAAAGGATCTCTTGAGAAAGCAATGACTCAAGAGATCCTTTGTTTTTAAACGCTCTCAATAAATTATAATACTCTCTTCGCGGCTTCGAACACTTTCTCGACAGGAAGATAGTCGAGACAAAAATATTCGTTATTGATACAGGTGCCTCGAAAATAGCATTCGCATGGTTTATCTGGTTCGATGAGTTCTCCTAAACCATAGAGATCGCCAAATTCATACGAGTTAAAAATATTATTAATAAGGACGATCTTCTTTTCAAGTGCCACCGCAATATGGAATGCCATTGTGACCCCTGTTATCACCATCGTACAATGATCGACCAACGATATAAATTGTTTTAACGGGAAAGCCCCAAGATACTGCGCCGCGCCGCCAGCAAGACGAGCAATTTCTTTATTGCGAGCGTCTTCATCCGGACCCCCAAGCAAGAGAACTCCATAGCCATCATTGTGAAGTTTCTTTGCAAGTTCAGCCCAACGATCAATACTCCATAGGCGCGAGGTCCATCTGGCTCCTGCTCCGGTATTCATCCCAATGAGTGGCTTTGAAAGATCTAAGTTTTCAAAATGTAGCGGTGTGGGCGTATCGAGAAGATATTTCTCCCCATTAAACTTGTAGCCACAGATCTCAAAAAGCTCTTCGGGATAAGCTTTTGTATTTGCTTTACTAATATCATCAAATACACCAGTCGCGAATTTCTCGTTCGCAAGCGGATTAGCGGGTCTCGCATTACCAAATTCATCAAGAAGAAATCCTTCTTTACGTTCGGAGTGCAATTTGTTTGCAAGCGCGCAAGCGTAGTGATCCTTATCAAGATTGATAAGTCGTGAAAATTTTAACGCTCCGAGTATCTCGAGACTTTCAGAATTCCATTTTAAGATGCGGTCAACAAAGGCACTCGGCACCAATTCCGGTGATTGTGTCAGCCACCAGATACGAGCATTCGGATGCTCTTTCTTTATCGGATATAGGATCGGAGTCGTCCTGATGACATCACCGGCAGCACCAAGTTTGATGATGAGAATATTTTCGGTGATGGGTTCGTAAAACGAACATCCATCACAATGGACTCCGTGCTCTTTATGAGGTTTGCACGGAATGTCACCGCGAAAATGACGGCAGTCAGTGAGCAACAAAATATCCATTCGAGCTTTTATTAAGCTGGGTTACGGCGGTCGTTTGTCGGTCTTGGGCGAGGTTTGCGGCGTTCTTTATCAAACGGGATCTGGTTCGACTTTGCCGCGTTTTTAACCATCATCTCACCAAGCAATCCGATCGAAATAAGTTGTACGCCTACCAATATCAGCAGGATACCGAGCCACAAGATCGGGCGGTTCGAAAGTGTCGTCAAGCCGCGAAGCCATTCGATACTCACAAAGACATTAATGCCAAGTCCGAGAAGAGCGAGCAGTGTCCCGACTGTTCCAAACAAATGGAGCGGCCTTCTGCTGTAACGATTAGTAAAGAGAATTGTAAGCAAGTCTAAGAATCCTTTAAAGAATCTACTGGTACCAAATTTTGATTTTCCAAATTTTCTTGGGTGATGCAGAACCGGAACTTCTGCAACTTTGAAGCCCTGCCAATGCGCGAGCGCCGGCAAGTAGCGATGCATTTCGCCATAGACATCAAGCGAATCGGTAACCGTTTTACGATAGGCTTTCAGTCCACAATTAAAATCGTGCAAACTGAGACCACTAAAAAAGCTCGTGACAGAATTAAACAATTTTGATGGAAGCGTTTTCCCGATCGGGTCGTTACGTTTTTTCTTCCAGCCGGTCACAAGATCAAATCCCTCATCAAGCTTGGCGATCAGATTGACAAATTCTTTCGGATCATCCTGCAGGTCGGCATCCATCGTAATAATTATCCCATGCTCGGCCTCGCTAAAACCAACTGACAGTGCAGCCGACTTTCCGAGATTGCTACGGAATGTGATCACTGAGATCCTACTTGAGGTAGCCGATAGATCTTTTAATATCTGGGCAGACCTGTCTGTCGAGCCATCATTAATAAAGATGATCTCATACTTCTTTTCGCAAAGTTTAAATAATTCTTCGCGAATTGCCGCGGTCAGTTCACGAAGTGAATCCTGTTCATTGTACAAGGGCACCACAACCGATACACCAACACGCGATGCATAAGCATGTGCTCTCTGGTATGAACTTTCGGTCGATTTATTTATCGGCTTTTGGTCACGTGCCCTTTCCGGCGTCGGTACCGATTTTTGCGGACGCTCATTTCGTTGTTGGCGTGGGCGATCAGGTGCAGTAGCCACTTTCCCGGGCACTCGCGGTTTAAGCTCCAAGAGCTGTTCAGACTTCTGCGGCTCAGGCTTAGCTTCAACTTCAGGTGTAGCTGTTGCGGTCGGCTCAGGTCGCTGACGGTCTTTAGGTCCTCGTTCACGACGATTACGATCACGTGGCTGACGTTCTGGTCTTTCGCGCTTTTCGACTGGTTCAGGAGCTGCGGTCTGCAATTCCGCGGTTGCTTCGGCAAGGATCGCATTCAATTTCTTGATCTCGAGCGGTGGCAGAGCTACTTTTTCAGGCGTTGGCTCGACTTTTTCAAATGGAAGTTCAGGTGCATTTACTGCCTCAGGAGCTCCTATTGTTATCGATTCAGCTTGTTCAGTTTTAGGTTCGGAGACACGAGCGGGGCGAGAGTCGTTCTGCTTAGTTCTCGCAGCCAAACGCTCAGCGATAATATCACGAGGTGCGTTCGTTGTAGCTGATTCTGGGCTATCCGAAGATTCCGTGCCTATTTGTGGATTCAGTTCGTTTTCCATTCTTAAAATGGTACTTTTTGGTCTAATAAAATGATAACACCGACTTTGGTAAAAACGTCCACCTTATGAGATGGATAGGCTTACCCCTTATTTCTTTTGAGTAGCGATCCACATCTTCATCTCCCGATCGAGAAGGTCGAGCGGAATGGAGCCGAGAGACAGCAAATGATCGTGGAATGCTCGGATATCAAACGAAGCACCAAGCTCTTTTTCTCCATAAACTCGGAGTGACTTGATCTTCAATTCGCCTACTTTATAGGCAACCGCTTGTCCTGGGTCGGCGATGTAACGATCAACTTCCACTTCAATATCATGGGATGCTTTACCGACGTTTTTTGTAAAGAATTCAATCGCCTGATCGCGTGTCCAACTTTTCCAATGTATCCCGACATCAACCACTAATCGAATTGCTCTCCACATTTCATAGGAAAGCTGTCCCATCTTATCAGCAGGAGTTGTATAAAAGCCAAGTTCACCTCCGAGGCTTTCGCTATACAAAGCCCAACCTTCAACGTATGCGGTGTTATCAAGTCGCTTGCGGAGCTCAGGCAACCCTTGCAATTCATCAGCGATCGAAATTTGAAGATGATGACCCGGCACTGCTTCATGTAACGAAAGAGGTTGCATTTCCCATTTTGGTCTTGACCCAAGATCGTAAGTATTTACCTGATAGACACCCGGGCGTTTCGCAACAGATGAACCCGGCTCGTAATAAGCCGTTGGTGCTGATGGTGCGGCATAAAGAGGAATAGGTTTTATTTCAAACGTATTAACAGGCAAATGTCCGAACAGCTTTGGCAAGCCTTGATTCGCTTTTGCCGCGATCTCCTTATAAGCATTTACTAAACTTGCTGAATCGGTAAAAAAGAATTGTTTGTCGTGTCGGAGAAAATCAAGATACGCCGAGATATCCCCACTGAATCCGCTACTGGCTCTTACCGAATCCATTAATTTATGAATTCGAGCTACTTCTTCTACTCCAAGGTCATAAATTTGGTCAGGGGTCATCATCGTCGTGGTATGATGACGAACTTTCCAGGTGTACCAATCTCTACCCGATGGCAGTTCACGGAGTCCGATCGTTTCACGGCAATGTGGTATATATGCTGATCGGAGATACGATTCCAACTGAGTAAAAGAAGGCACCAATTCTTTGGTATAAATTTCTTCAGCTTGCTTTATCAAACGCTGCTGGTCGGTTGCTGAAATGGATGCCGGCATTTCTTTGAATGCTTCGAGCAGAGGTGAGTTCATCGCCACTGGTGGTATCAATGCCTTCACTTGTGCCGGGACATCACGCATAATGATCTTCGGCTGTACCACCTTGCGATCGATTCCTCTTTCCATCAAATCTATCGTCTGATCGACTAATTTTGGCAAACTATGCAGTCTCGAAAGAATATCAAGATAGTCTTCTATTGTGGAGTGCGGTTGCTTACTTAGCGTCGAAGCTGCATCAATTTGGATACCACTGAGTTGCGAGATCGGAAGTAAGACGTCAAAGAATTGCCATCCGTTCAATTCATCAGTTGCCCATTTTGTAACGATCTTAAAATTCAACTTTCCTTCATCATCCAAAAACTGTTGACGGTTTCCCCAACGGAGCTTTGTCAAAAACTCTTGCATATCGTCGTGATGACGGGTGTTTGCTTCAAAACTTCTATCGCTCCAACGACCATTTTGACCATGATAACCAACGTCGGTTGCCCATTCGGGATACTCGTGCATTAAGTACACCCACTCGCTATCAAGCAACTCATAGAGCGTCGGAACAGGCTCATTAGGATTAACAAGATGCTGCGCTTGTAATACAGAAGCGCAACAGGACAGAATCACGCTAACAATAGCGATCTTCAGAAAGTGATGAGTACGATTTTCTATCATAAGTGAGATGGTTCTCTTGTCTGTGGGCTGACTGAACAATCACTATTACAAAAATAGCACATATTCATTGAGAATCCAAATATCCCAAGCAAGTATTTCTTTAATTGCTCAATTTTGGAGTTTCTTCGTTAACGACAATAGTGCACTCATTTGTTTGCGGATGATTTCGATAGCAAATTCGTCGGTTAGCTTTCCGTCGCCATCAAATTTATCCTGCGCTTTTGCGATCATCACTTCAGGCCGATTTAATGGGTACATATCAAGAGCTACAGCAACTTGGCGTAAATGATATTGCATCCGTACCGTGCCGAGTAGCCCTGTCGATGCTCCCAAAATAGCAAGAGGTTTTCCAGGGAATGGTGAATCTTTCGGAGGGCGAGAAGCCCAATCTATTGCATTCTTTAGTAAGCCTGGGATCGAGTAATTGTATTCCGGAGATGCAATAACAATGGCATCGGCTGAAGTGAGTTGAGCTTTCATTTGCAAAACCGATTCAGGAATTCCCTCTACCAGGACATCCTCATTATATAGCGGCATAGCAGAGATATCTACTATTTCTGTGGTAACACCTTCGGGTACAGAAAGAAACGCCACATCTAAGAGTTTCTTATTGTAAGAATCTTTGCGAAGACTACCACAGATCCCGATAAAATGAAATTCTGACTTTATCATATTTGAACTTAAAAAATATTTTCTATCAACAATTATTCCGTAAAAAACATACAATAAAAAAGCGCGGTCTTGCAACCGCGCTTTCTCTATAAAATAGAAAAGAATGTCTATTCCTGTTCTAACTTTTTAACCATTGGAGTTGATCGCATCTCCGCTGGTCATTAGATCACGCTCGCCGAGATTGGTGTGATTCCACCAACGCGGACGGTTGTAGTTATCAAGGTTTTTATTACAGACGATCTGGAATGCAGTCGAGTTACCTTGCGCAGCGATGTCAACCGACCAGCCAAGGAAGATCTCCCAACAACGGAACCACCATTCGCCATACTTTGCCAAGATCTCTTGTTTATGGCTCTGCCAATTGTAATACCACAACTGGATGGTTTGTGAATAGTGAATGCCGACATTCTCGACACTATGAATTTCAAATCCAGCTTTTTCGAGACGCTTTACAACAAACGAAAGCGGCATACTTGCATCAGCACCGGGGAAAATATACTCAGCCATAAAACCACCCCAGATGAGTGACTCCTGATGGTAACCAGCACGGAGACCCGCGATCTGTAAGTAAAAAATGCCCTCGTCCTTTAAAAGGCCAGAGATCTGTTTCATAAACTTCGTAAAGTTCTTTACACCGACGTGCTCAGCCATTTCGAGGCAGGAGATCTTGTCATACTTATCGGCAGGGATACTACGATAATCCATACGATTGACACGTGCGCGGTCTTTAACACCCCATCGTTCGATCTGGGCGTTAGCATAATCTGCACCGGCCTGAGCGATCGTGATACCGGTTGAATCAGTACCATAATGTTTTGCTGAATGCGCAACAAGAGTGCCCCATCCGCAACCAATATCAAGAAGGCGTTCGCCTTTTTTCAATTGCAACTTCTGACAGACGAGATCAAGCTTCTGGTCCTGTCCTGTTTCGAGATCTTCCTTGCCGGTTTTGAAGAAAGCCGAAGTGTAGATCATACGGTCGCCCAAAAAGCCACCGAAGAAATCGTTACCACGATCATAATGATCGCGTATGACTCGTTCATCCTGGGCTTTCGAGTGGATCGTCACCTGTGGTATGAACTGGCGAAGAAGAAAATTGACGTGATGGCCTACGTAATTATAGTTAAAGAACAGCGTCCTGTTTTGCAGCAACATTTGAACGTCGCAAAGCACATCAACACGACCATTCATAAAATCTTCGATAAACGTCGTAATCGGGATTTTTACACCATTTTTATAGCGTGAAGATACTTTTTGATCTTTAACTGCAATGAGGTCTAACAGTTGCTTCTTTGATACTTCTTCTTTCGTCATAAAGTCAGATAGTGATAAAAAACACGTGGAAATCAGTGACATGGGTCAACGAAGATACGGATATTATGGACGAAAATACTCAAATACGAAAGAAAAACAAACCTACCCACCCTCTTCAAAGCCAACATATACACATAATTCACCAGGAATAGGGGCATCTAATTTCCAAAACCATCAATTTTTTTGATTCAAAAAGACCTGCTCGGACAGTACATAAGTACCATATTTTTCAACTCTATAGATAAACACACAGCTATGTATTCCTCCAACCACATTTCTTATACATTACTTTTCGTCCTCACAGAAGGTGCACTTCGTCGCAAAGACAATATAACATATTCCAAATCTAAATGCAAGGTGCCCGTTAACGATTTAATAATTTGAGCACCTATGAAAGATCAGAAAAGATCAGAATTTCCATACAATCGTCTTTTCGGAACAATCCTCTTCGTATATTGTGGGTGATTCTATCGTATTTTGAGTTTTAATCCATTCTTTGTACCCAATGAAAAAATCCATTATTTCCGTATTGCTATTATTGTTTCTTACTATGAATACTACACCAGTATTCGCTAGCGTTTCGGCAAATACTTTTATTCAAAAGAAGACCGATCAACAGATCGTCGCTTCAACGCCCAACGCTTCCTATTTCACACTTGATACCGCGAAACTACATACTCTTCTTCGTAGCGGCAAACATATTCAGATCTCAGATTTCCCACTTTCGGATAATATCAGCGTAACACTTGATCTAAAACAAGGTCGCTCGGCCTTCGATAGTCATACGAAATGTATCGTCACCTCACCCAATGGCGACATCGAAATGAATGCGCCGGAGTTGCTGGTGTATCGAGGCACAGTCCTGGGCGAGGAAAACTCGAAAGTGATGCTGACCTATTCAGCAATTGGTTTGCTCTGCTCGGTCCATCGCGCCGATGGTAGCGATTATGTATTTGGTCAGCTACGTTCATCATCAGATCAGACGACCTATATTCTTCTGCCCGAGCATGAGTTACTTGCCACTGCGCCGTTCACACCATTCTATTGTATGAACGACGGCATCATCGATCAGCCAAATCCTCTTACACCTATCGATCAGATATTCGCTGAAGCACGTTCACATAAAGGTGGTAAATTAGGGACTCAATCGGTAAATACTACAGGTCTGCTCGAAGCAGAGATCGCCATCGAAGCCGATAATGATTTTTATAAAGCCGCTGGCAATTCTGATACAAAAGTGCTGAGCTATATCGGTGCTCTTTTTTCGATGTCAAGCTCGATCTACGAAGATGAAGCTCACATTACCTTTCGCATTCCGTGGGTAAAAGTTTGGGCAACGACCGATCCGTATGGTGTCAAAGGCGATGCTTATGCGTTGCCCGACAAAGCAAAAAATTATTGGATCGCAAATTATTCATCGGTCCAACGTGATCTGGCTCATGTGATGACGTCGATCAGTTATGGCGGCGGTGGATATGGCTGGTATTCGTTGTGCGATAACAATCAATCATATAGTGTCAGCTCGCCACAAACCGGGCATTCATACCCTACGTTTGCATTTACCTATGATGCCTATATCGTCTCACACGAGATCGGACATAATTTTAGCTTAGTACATTCGCACGATTGCTATTGGAATCCGCCACTCGATACATGCCACACCAAAGATGACCCAAATACAGCATTACAATTAGCCGATGCTTGTTTTTCATTGCCGACCATCTCGAAAAAAAGCCCGGGCACGATCATGAGTTATTGCGCCGGCACGAACTATACACTTTCAAACAATGATTTCTCGCAATATAAACTTGAGCTGACTTTTTCGCAACGTGCTGATACGGTTCTGCGCGCTAATGCCGAAAAAGCTTCGTGTATTACTCCACCAAAAGACCCGACCATTATATTGACCTATCCTCGTGGTAGTGCGACCTACAAAGGCGATTCAACGATCAATATCCTCTGGACTTTTGCACACGTGACTAATGTGTCGCTTGAGTATTCTGACAATGGAGGCACCAGCTGGAAATCAATTAAAACAAATGTTCCTGCATCTGATGGTGCAACTGACTGGAAGATACCGAACACTTCTTCAAAGAAAATGCTCGTTCGAATTTTCGATGCGTCTGCTTCGTCGGCTGCTGACACGAGTTTATTATTCTTCACTGTCAACTCAATAGCTATTAGCAAGATTACCGTCACCAAACCTGCCGCCGGCGAGCAACTTGATGCAAAAACGCTTCAGAAAATCGTGTTCTCTGCAAGTAATACTCGCAGTCCATTGATATTGGAATTCAGTTCAGACGCCACGACCTGGGCGAATATCGGCACGATCGCAAACAGTGCTGATACTTCTTATAACAATTGGACTACTCCAGATATTAATAGCACCACTTGTTCTATTCGCATCAAAGATGGTAGCGATGCTGGGGCGATCATTGGCACCAGCGGAGTATTTTCGATCAAGCAAAATACTTCCGTGAGAAACATTGGTGGAACACCGACGTCATTTTTTATGACGGCAAACTTCCCGAACCCTGTCAAAACGACAACAACGATCAACTTCGAAGTGCCGAGTCATTCGTTTGTTAGTCTCAAAGTCCATAATGATCTCGGGCAAGTCGTCGCAACATTGGTCAATGAAGCACTTGATGCCGGAGTCTACCAGACAACCCTCGATGTAAAAGATCTTGCGGCCGGCAATTACAACTTTACACTTGAATCCGGCACTGTAAAATTGATCTCGAAGATGCAAGTGATAAAATAACGGTTTTTCAAATTCGAACGAAGGACTCTAAAAATATTTTTTTGGGGTCCTTTTTTTATGCTCATACTTTAGATAGTGATCTTCACCTGCTGCTTCTCGGAAATTAATCTGCCCATCCTGCGTTTATAGGCGCCTAATGCTACTCGAAAAATTACAAAGCATCCACGAGAAGTTCGACCAGCTCGAAGCACAGCTTGCCGACCCAGCAACTGCGCCCGACCAAAAGCGGATGACTGCGCTTGGGCGCGAACGACGCCAACTGGTGCCGATCGAAGCCGCTTATCAAAAATATAAAAAGCTTTCCGATGACCTTCGTGGTGCGCGTGAAGTCCTCAAAGAAACTCACGACCCCGAAATGCGAGCATTAGCCGAAGACGAAATGCACTCGGTCGAGGCAGCACTCACGATATACGACGAAGAAGTAAAATATTTACTCGTTCCGCAAGACCCCGATGACAGCCGCAACGTTATCATCGAAGTTCGCGCTGGGACCGGTGGAGACGAAGCCGCGCTTTTTGCCGGCGACCTCTACCGGATGTATATGCGCTATGCCGAGCGTATGGGTTGGAAGATGGAAACGATAGATTATAATGAAACGGGACTCAAAGGCTTCCGAGAAATTTCCTTTTCGCTCGAGGGCGAAGATGTCTATGGCAAAATGAAATGGGAATCGGGTGTCCATCGAGTGCAGCGTGTCCCAGATACCGAAACACAAGGTCGAATTCATACCAGCGCCGCAACGGTAGCCGTAATGCCGGAAGTCGAAGATGTTGAGATCGATATTAATATGAACGATGTCAGGATCGATATTTTTCGCTCAGGTGGTAAAGGCGGTCAGAACGTCAATAAAGTCGAAACCGCGGTTCGAATGACCCATATCCCGACGGGTATTGTCGCCAGTTGCCAAGAAGAACGCTCACAACTCAAGAATCGCAACAAAGCACTGAAAGTACTCCGTTCGAGAATTTATGAATTAAAGAAAGCCGAGCAAGAAGCCAAACTCGGTGCTGATCGCAAATCAATGGTCGGCTCCGGCGACCGTTCTGAAAAGATCAGAACCTATAACTTCCCTCAGGATAGAGTTACCGATCATCGCATAGGACTAACCCTCCATAATCTTCCTGCACTGCTCGATGGCGACATTGATGGATTGATCGAACAACTCAGGATAGCAGACCGAGCCAAGAGATTGGCAAATGCAGGCGGGTAAATATCTTTCACTTTTGTCCCTGTTTCAGTTGTAAGTAATACCGTAGTTTTGTAACAATGAAAAGCCGAAGTTATTGTCGGCATGTTTTTTTTACAATTCTCTATTACTCAAATGAAAAAGATTTCGATATTTCTGTTCGTATGTATTTGCGCAGTAGGCATTAGTTCATGCAGCAAAACCAGTGACCCGGCTTCAGGAAACAATGGTAATACTAATCCAACCCCTGCTGGGACGATGACTATCTCCGTCGACGATGCACCATTTACCCTCCTGAATGCGACGGCGCATACTACAAGCTCAAGTGGACTTACAACCGTGACTGTCGCTGCAGCGGACAGTACCGGCAAAGGTTGTGGCTTTTCACTAACAAACATCACTGGCACAGGCACATATAATGTAGCAACTGAATTTTCTTCAGGTTCTATCAAAAGTGTCGTAATGGTCTATTCATACAAAGACGCATCTGGTAATAGCGTTTCGTTTACCTCGCCATCATCAGGGGCATCGGTCGGTACCATTACCATTACCGAAATCTCTTCAACAAACTTAAAGGCGACATTTAACGGCACCTTGACAGCGAGTTCGGGAAGTGGTACAGTGAAAATCACTAATGGAAGTGTAAACGCCATTGTGATGTAAATAAAAGTGAAGCAAGAGTGGTACTTACACGAGTACCACTCTTCTTGAGAATGGTCAAAATTGACAGTTATTGGAGATAATTTCGGGGATTTATTCCCCAAAGCGTGTAGTTAACTCTTTTGCAATAAACGGTTTCGCAGTGAACCGAAGCTTTGAGTAGAGCTTAGTAATAAGAGCGGTTTAGGGTTTTGAAGTATTTTTCTTCTTCCTTCCCGATTCTACGACTTTCCTACTTTCAACCCTGCTCACCGCGCTACCATCTGTTTCACAAGTATTCTATATTTGTTTTATGAAGATCTACGTTGGAGGTCTGCCTTACCAGGTGACCGATGAGCAGCTTGCTCAAATGTTTTCAAGTTATGGCGAAGTGCAAAGTGCTAAGATCATTTTGGATCGCCAAACCAACCGCAGCAAAGGCTTCGGTTTTGTTGAAATGGATGACGAGTCAGGAAAGCGCGCAATGGACGAGCTTAATGGCGCCGAATTAGGCGGCAGAACCTTAACCGTTAACGAAGCTCGCCCGCAGGAAGATCGTCCTGCAGGTGGTGGCGGCGGATATCGTGGTGGCGGCGGCGGCGGTGGATACCGTGGCGGCGGCGGCGGCGGTGGTAGTCGCGGCGGCGGCGGCGGATATGGCGGCGGTGGAAATCGCGGCGGCGGTGGCGGCGGCGGCGGTCGTTGGTAACCCCAAAAACCTTATATAAAAAAAGCGGCTCTATTCGAGCCGCTTTTTTTTTGTACTTCTATTTCTCTAACCTATCTTCAGATAACATTTTCTCGGTGATCGATGAACTCCCTGTCCTCTTTTTTATAATGAGTATGGGTAGCTCAAAAATTATCGTAAATGCAAAAGATTAAAAGTCTGTACTTGAGCACCGGAAGTGATCTTCAGCACATACTGTCCTGATGGTAGGTCGAGCGTGTTTATCTGCAGTGTTCGATCTGTCTGAATATCGCTTAACGAAAGATGCCGAACTTCTCGACCAAGCAGATCATACAAACTAATAACAGTATTGTTTGAATGTGGTAATTGGATCGAAAGTATTGAGCCGAACGGGTTTTTTTCGATATGAATATCAGTTAAATTGCTTTCAACCCTTACACTTGTCACTCCCGCTTTTGTTGTGAAACTGCGAACAGTACTCCAAGTGCTGACAGAGTTATCTGATGCAACTGATTGTACTCTCCAATAATATTTCGTTGAGTTTAGAAGTCCGTTTACTATTGCAACCGTATCACTGGTCGTCTGCTGTGATATATGCGTTTGGAATGTGGCATCAGATGCAAGATCAAAATGATACATCGTCGCATTCGGAATTGCATTCCACTTAAATGATTCTGTAGTGTCTTGTTGCAAAGCATTGTCTGCCGGAAGTATCAAGCTCGGAGGGTTGAGCGTAGGCGTAATTGCTTTCGCAGTTGTAAACGACCATGTGTCTGACCACGGAGCATTTCCTGAACCATTAGATGCTTGAACTCTCCAATAATATATTGTCGAATTTTTTAGAGTGATGGGTGTAAAATTTGTATTTGAAGTACTATTGGTTTGTACACCTGTTACAAAAAGTGGGTCGGCAGATATATTCACAGTATAATTTTCAGATCCACTCGACACACTCCACTTCAGTATTGTATCAATACCGACATTCGTCGAATTATTTATTGGGCTTAGCAGAGTCACTTTCTCTGGTGGTTGTGGAATAATTTTAGTCTGCGATACTTTCATCCCGTTTCCAAAACTTGTCACCCACAGTTCAGTTGAATCATACGGATTATAGAAAACTCGTTCGGGTTGACGGAAAGGATATGAAGCAACTTGCGCAAATGTCGGATTTCCTGAAAGACGATTACCACTATAAAACAAACCATCTGTTTCAGAAGTAAAATACATTACATTCGGATCACTCGGGCTGAATGTGCAAGAAGTCACACGGTCCTCATTATTGATCTTCGTCCAAGCCACGCCTCGATTTGTTGTTTTATAAAGGCCACCTTTGCCGTTCGGTGCACCGCCCCAACCACTAAACACACCAACATACCACGTATTTTGTGTCACGTCGTATGGATCGACAACAATATCTTTTGTCCAATAATACATCCCGGCATCTGAACGGTCTGCCCATGTACTTCCAGCATCGGTGCTATAATATACTCCTGAACTCGCAGTAAATACAGATGTTCTGCGTCCTGAATAAGTACAAAGTAACTCGCCATTTTTTAAGACACGAATGTTATACGGGTGTCCTTCGGTACGAGGTGGGTTTGTTAACTTTGTCCATACTGATGATGCTCCCTGATTTGCATTGTGTGAGACAAATATCCCACCTTGCGTACTGTGAAGTACACTTGCATAAATAGTATTAGGATCGGTCGGACTTGCTGCAAGCCAGACAACAGGATGAGCGAAGTCATGCTCGAGTTGCCACGTTGCACCGTTATCGGTAGTAAATAATACTTTACCCTTACCTGCATCGATCCGAGAATCACCGAGCGTTGTGCTTTGGTACATATCGTGTACACTGCTGGTTGCACCGTAACTGCGCTTGCCCGAAGAAGCTCCGGCATCGGCAACCGAGATAACATAGTACATTGAGTTATCACTATGTCCGCTATAGTTGAAACCCCATGTGGTACCGGCATCTGTACTTCGGGTGCCTTGGATATCTGAATAACAACCGAACATCGAATTCTTATCAAACCAGTGCATCTGCCAACACGTCGTATTCTCAAGGCCTACACTATGATATGTTTTGCCTTTCGGAGTTGACGCACCACTTGGGTTCTGATCACTCGTCGGCACTGCCGCAATATGCCAAGTGGCACCACCATCGGAAGTAGTATGTGCAAAACCGAGATCACTTATTATTGCATAATTAGGATCGCTCGGGCTTACTGCAAAACCTAAAGCGTATTCGCCATAGCTCCAAGCACGATCGCCATTAGCACCACTCCAACCCGTAAAAACATTTTGATTATTCGCCGTTTTAAGAACGGCGCTCCACGACATCCCGCCATCGGTCGTTTTATAGACTATCGGTGCGCTAAGTGTACTTCCACCTGCAACGTAGGCAACATTAATATTTCCAGAACCCATTGAAGCAAAGAATGGCTTAGCCGAAACGTCTATGCCGGTATTTGAAACAGTCCAACTACCACTCCCGACATCCGACCTGTAGATATGTTTATAAGCACTATAATCTGCGCCTGTTATTCCTGCATACACTTGATTGGCAGTAATGCAGATCATTCTCGTCGTGGTGTTTTGTTTTGCGGCGCAAAATCCGACAATGAATTCTCCAGAACCAATGCCAGAAATTGAAGCCATCACAAATGAGCTTCCACCATTCGATGAGACTAATACACCTTCATTCGTCCCAACATAAATATTATTGCCATCGAAGAATGTCCCTGCAATATGTAAACCTGCATTATTATTGTTCGTATGATACTTTTGCGAGAACGTCGTCCCTCCATCGATAGAGCCGTAGAGTGTATTATAGTCGGAGATCAAGATATGCTGGGCATTATTCGGGTCAACAAAAATACCATACGCTCCTGCAGAAGTTGGGTCGCTGCTGAGCCGTACCCAAGTCTTTCCGCCATCCGTGCTTTTGGTCGGTCGGTTTGCGTCCGAGCCATTGATGCTCGTTCCGTCAATGGCATATTGGGTTGCACCGTTATTAGTGAATTGCACCGCGGCAAGTTTGGAGGATTGTATTTGTCTAAAATCGGGGAAGTCCCACGACGCACCGAGATCGGTCGTGTGAAATATCTGACTCATATCACAGCAAACATAAACTTCATTTGGGTTTGCAGGATTGAAGCTTGCAGCGAACAATGCACCGCCGCCACCCGGACCTCGGCTCGCGAAAGCATTCGGTTGCGCGTTTGCACTTCTGAATATAGACACCAAACAAATGAGGCACAATAACCAGCTTAGATGTTTCATAATGTGATGACAGTAAGTATAATACAATGTATTTTCAGTGTCAAAGTTACAACGTTTCTGACAAAAAACAAGAAAAAAGAGCAAAGCCATTATTTTAGACATATTTGGATATAGTCAGGTTTTTTCATATATTTGTCTATCGATCATCACTCTAAAAAGGAACACAGTATGAAAAAATTAGTATTAGCATGTATTCTTGGGGCATTCACGATGTTTATCTGGGGGGCTCTTTCTTGGGTTGTACTACCATGGCATAAAATGACCATGCATTCATTTTCGAATGAAGATGCAATTGCCGCCGTGATCAAATCAGGAAATGCGACTAGTGGAATGTACACCATTCCTGGAAGGGCAACAGACCCCGCATTGATGGAAGCAAAACAAAAGCAAGGACCGAATGCGATGATATCATATCAAGCAGAAGGGTCGGATATGATGAACCCGATGTTCTTCCTCAAAGGTATTTTGCTCGATATTTTAATTATGTTCGTTGCGGTCTCGATGATGTCAAAGATATCTTGGTCGTTGGCAAGTTATGGCAACCGTGTGA
>JBBRNY010000016.1:0-34788 GCA_038229915.1 Kapaibacterium sp. (SeqCode)
AGCGGGTAGAGTAGCTCGTGAAGGGAGATCGGCTGCTCTTCATTAAATCGTTTATGAAAATCTTCACGCTCAAGCATTTGGCTCACCGTATAGGTCCCGGCGAGTTTGATGACCTCGGTAAAAGACATTTTACCAAGCCAATCATTATTGTAATGAATAACGAGTCGATCCGTTGAGAGAATTTTTGTTACTTGTGCAACGTAGGTCTCGGCATTGCGCTTCGTTTCTTCGGCTGTTAACATTGGGCGTGTCTTTTGTTTGCCTGATGGGTCGCCGATCATCGCCGTAAAATCACCAACGATCAAATGCGCCTCGTGGCCAAGATCCTGAAATGTTCTGAGCTTTGCAAGTGGCACGCCATGACCGATATGCAGATCGGGGCTTGAAGGGTCGGCTCCGAGTTTCGCAATGATCGGTTTGTTTTCTTTGGTAGCACGTTCGAGTTTTTTAACAAGCTCGTGCTCAGCTATCAGATCAACGGCTCCGCGCTTGATCTCATCCATTTGTTCATTGATCGAAGGAAAACGACTGTTCGCCATAATAATTATTCTCGGTCTAATTCTCGTTTGACGTCTCGCGCTTTGATGGTCTCACGTTTATCATACGCTTTTTTGCCCTTTGCAATTCCAAGCTTGACCTTAACTTTATTCCCTTTGAAATAGATCGAGACCGGCACGACCGTCACACCTTTGGTGTGGAGTTTCACGCCAAGCTTGTCAAGCTCTTTCCGGTGGAGCAGCAGTTTCCGACGTCTGACGGGATCGTGATTGTAGAGATTGCCTTCTTTGTAAGCTGAGATATGGATGTTATCGAGCCATAGCTCATCCTCAAAGATCTTTGCATATCCGCCTGAGAGTTGCACTTTGCCTGCGCGCAGCGATTTTACTTCGGTCCCTCTGAGCACGATACCGGCTTCAAGTTCATCAACGATAAAATAGTCGTGACGAGCCGAACGATTTTCGGCGATGCGCCGGATCGTCTCATCTTTCGTCTTTGCGATATATTCTGTAGCTTTTGTCACTCTATTTCTTGCAACCGAAGAAACACACATATAAAAAGAAAGCTCCGGTATATTCTACCGGAGCTTTGAAAATTTCTCAAACCAATTACTTAGTTTGCGTCCTGTTCTCCGTCAGTAGTGGTAGTCGAAGCGAGGTGCAACGCCGCTTTGATCTCGCGCTGAGCCGTTGCTTCATTGGTAAAGAGACGCTTCGCGAACAGGAAACGCTTTGACCAATAACTACTCTGCATTGAAGAGACTGTCACACCACGCGAACAGCTGGCATTGGCAAAAAGCCCTTCGCCAACATAAATACCGACGTGTGAGATGTGTGCATGGTTTGCCGTATGGAAGAATACCAGATCACCGAAGTGAAGCTGCTCTCTTGAAATACGATTCCCAAGAACCGATTGCTCACTTGCTGTACGAGGGATCTCGACATTGAACGAGCGACGGAACACTTCGCGGGTAAAAGCAGAGCAATCAATGCCGGTACGAGTCAAGCCACCAAAATGGTAACGAGTCCCGACCCAATCAATGATCTGCTGCATAACATCAGAACGAGTAGCCGAGACACTTGGGTCGGCTTGATCGAACAATGTGAAATCTGTTTGGCGGTCTTTGGCGATCTGCGGATCCATATCCTCGGCATCGCGAGCTTTTAGGAATTGATCCATGGTGACCTGAACATCATCCTCTTCGCGCTCTTCTTTAGCGGCTTGAGCGATGTCGGCAGCTTCGATCGTCCCATTTTCAGCAACAATAGGGTTTACGGTTGCTTCGGTGGTCTCGGCGTTTGCCAATGACTTGATTTTTCCGATAATATCAGCTTTTTCAGCTAATGTTAATGGCTTCGAGGCTACGCGGTGTTTCTTTGCAGAGAACTTCGAATGGCGTTTGCTACTGTGCAAGGCGCTATGCGAGGTCTTCCGAACCGCTTTGCCTGAATGCCGCTTATGAGCTTCGCCTGAGTTTGGGGTGAAGGCACTCAGGACGAACCCGAGAGCTAACATCACGACCAACACCAAGCTGTTGCTTAAATAGCGTTTCAGCATAGGTTGTTAAATTGTTAAGAATGAACGAATTACAAGCAATAACATGTAATGTGCTCCTGAAGATAGATCGCATGCACCAGTGCATACATCTGCCTACTGCAGAACATTGCTCTGCAAATATACGCAAATATATAACAAAAGTTTATAAATCTGTAAGTTTGCCTAAAAACTCCTACCAAGCCAGAGTAAACAATAATTATACCACGATCCTATTTTTTTGGTCTTTTGGCTCTTTATTCCCCCAAAAGATGTATCTTTTACATTATATTTGTGTTGTACTCTCGATTCACTCTTTTTTATCATACTTATGAGAACATCCTTCAATCGTATTTTACTTGCAATATTTGCACTGATAATGATAAACTCAGTCGCAAAGTCGCAAGAATTTCTCCCAGACACTGCCCGTATTGCTTATACCAATAGTGACCGGACAATGATCTTGGCAAAGACACTCGGCGGTAAACTTGATACCCTTATCAAGTCTTCACCCACCATTACCTTAAGCCATCTTGCGGTTCTTGCATCTTCAGGTGATGGCAAGTCATTATTAATTGGTGTCCGTGTCAAATTTAGATTCAATCAAAAGGATGATAGCATCGAAGGATTCGTTCGTGCTAATTACCCTTTCACTTTTAAGGCGAATGACTTTATTAATCCTCTCACATCACCAATTACTTTTGGTCCTTTCACCCTCCTGAAGAGAATCTCTAATGATGAGATCTTGAAACCGTTGCCATTGGGTACATTAGTCCCGAACGAGCAAGAATGGTATGGTACTTGGACAAAAGAAGCCTATGGCAATACAAATGTATGGTTCTATCATGGTAAATTTGATGGGACAGGTACTGTGGATTCAATTTCACTTACCGGTTCACAGCAAACCCAAGCCAGCTATCACATGACGAACTTTGCTATTTCCGAAGATGGTTTGAATATGTTCGTCGCTATTTCGGATAAGATCAGCCAAGATAAACCTCGAGTCCAATTTATTACCTGGAAACCATCAATAACCGGCAGCGGTGTCGCGTTACAGACGGTGGACCTTACCCCTGGTATTGCTACGTTCCGCCCAACCTGGAATGTAGATTCTTCATTCGGATTTTCGTTGCGTACTATCCCAGGAGGTGGAAATTTTCCGAAAGTGGAGATCGGCTTAATTCCAAACACAAAGCGTGATCTTGAATACTATTCTTTCCGTGTACAAGGGACAGTTATTAATTCACTGACCGACGAAAGTCGTGGGGTGCCTCATTCAGCATTGCCCGATACTCTGCACATGTTCACAGGTCAGACTGGTAATCCTACAACCCCAGAAGATGATAAAGAGGTAATTACTCCGCAACAAGGCGGTCCTTTGGGCAACGGCGGAGATATTATGTTTTCTTCAACAGGTGATTCTGTGGTATTCATTACCTGTGACAAAAGTGATTATCCATCACCGATCTATTCATCTATTTGGATCTATGATCTTGCAAATCGCAAGTCATATTTTGTTCAGAATGATCTGACCAAGATGGAACGTCAGCCGATCTTTATGGGTAAAGTACGAAAGTTAGCACCGCCTCCGACGTATGTTGCCGGCACAGCAAACTTCTTACAGACCAATTTTGATTTTGGCTCGGTCTATACCGATAGCACCGGCACGAAATCGACTGATCTGAGCACCAACAGCTCGCACCCAGTCGTCATTGTTTCAGCTGCGATCACGGGCACTGGTGCATCGTCATTCTCACTCGTGGGCGCACCTGCATTACCGCACACGGTAAATGGCAATGCCTCGCAGACCTACACCGTTGCGTTTGCTCCGAAGAGCGAAGCGACCTTTGACGCACAGCTTGTTCTTCATTATAAGGACAGCTTGCAAAAAGATGACTCCACACAAACGATCAATTTGCACGGAGTTGGTATAAAGCGTACTATTGGATCTGTTAATCCAACCGCTGAGAAATTTTTCTCAATGACGCTCTCTCCGAATCCATTCAACACGAGCACAGATATTCGTGTCAATACGATCAAGACCGGCGCGATCAGTCTCGAGTTGGTCAATATCAGCGGCACTTCGATCTATAAGAGCGAAGTTCGTACTATTTCATCCGGAGAAGAAGCAAGCTTCCATCTTGATGCAACCTCGCTCAATCTTGCACAAGGTAGTTACTACCTCTTGTTACATACACCTGATGGTGATGTGATGAGAAAAGCGATGATCGTAAAATAAGAGGTTTTATATAGTAGAGACTATAAGAGACGCGCCAGATGGCGCGTCTCTTCTTTTTTGAATCAATTTCCTTTGAAAAACGTAGTATCTGATTAGACTTTTTTAAAGGAAAAAATACCGTGCCATTTCAGCTTGTCTCCGATTACAAACCGGCTGGTGATCAGCCCGAAGCTATTCGCCAACTCATCGAAGGTATCGAACGCCAAGACCGCGCCCAAGTCTTGCTCGGCGTTACAGGTTCCGGTAAGACATTCACGATGTCGAATGTGATCCAAAAAGTCGGAAAGCCGACCTTGGTGATCAGTCATAATAAAACTCTTGCCGCACAGCTTTATAGCGAGTTCAAGCAATTCTTCCCGAAAAATGCGGTCGAGTTCTTTATTTCGTACTACGATTATTATCAACCCGAAGCATACCTCCCGACCACAGATACTTATATCGAAAAAGACCTATCGATCAACGATGAGATCGACCGTCTCCGACTCAAAGCCACCAGTGCACTGCTCGACGGGCGTGATGACGTCATCATCGTCTCATCGGTATCGTGTATCTATGGTATCGGCGCACCAGATGAATACGCGAAACAGATGCTCAAGATCAAAACCGGCGATAAGATCGAGCGTAATCATTTTATGCGTGCGATGCACGAGATCCATTACGAGCGCAATGATGTCGAGTTCAAGCGCGGTGCTTATCGTGTTAGGGGCGATGTCGTCGAAGTCATTCCCGCTTACGAAGATGAAGAAGGCTATCGTGTAGAGTTTTTTGGTGATTCGGTAGAACGCATTTCGAAGATCGACCGCTTGACCGGTCGAGTCAAAGAAGAAGTTGACCGTGCCTATCTCTACCCTGCCCGTTATTTCGTGCTTTCGGAGCCGATGCTCGATGAAGCGATCGGCAAGATCGAAACCGAGTTAGAAGCACGTCTGAAATATTTTAGGATGAATGGCAAACTCATCGAAGCACAGCGTATCGAACAGCGCACGAGACTTGACATTGAAATGCTCAAAGAACTCGGGTATTGCTCAGGTGTCGAAAACTATTCACGCCATCTCGCTGGTCGTCAGCCTGGTGAACGCCCAAGTGTGTTGATCGACTATTTCCCTGAAGATTATTTAATGATCATCGACGAGTCGCATCAAACTATTCCGCAGGTACGCGGAATGTTCGCTGGCGATAAGGCACGCAAAACAACACTCGTCGAGCATGGCTTCCGCCTACCGAGCGCACTCGACAACCGACCGTTAAACTTCGATGAATTCGAAAAAATGATTCATCAAGTGACCTTCGTCAGCGCAACGCCAGATAATTATGAGATCGCCGAATCAAAAGGTGTGGTCGTCGAACAGATCATTCGCCCGACTGGTCTTCTCGATCCGCGGATCGAAGTACGCCCGATCAAGAATCAAATTGATGATCTCCTTGGCGAGATACGCAAACGAGTTGCAAATCATGAGCGTGTGCTGATCACAACACTGACCAAACGAATGTCAGAAGATCTTGCAGACTATTATTCGAAGATCGGAGTCAAGGTACGCTATTTGCATTCCGAAGTTATTGCGCTTGAACGTGTGGAAATTTTGCGTGATCTTCGTCTTGGTGGGTTTGATGTGCTTGTTGGTGTCAACCTTCTTCGCGAAGGTCTTGATCTGCCTGAAGTATCGCTCGTTGCCATTCTTGATGCCGATAAAGAAGGCTTCCTCAGGAGCGAAAAAGCATTGATGCAAACCGCAGGTCGCACGGCAAGAAACTCCGAAGGCTTAGTTATTTTTTACGCCGATCGGATAACCAAATCGATGAAAGCGGTGCTCGACGAAACTGATCGCCGTCGTAAGATCCAGGAAGCCTACAACGAAGAGCACGGCATTACTCCGACAACCATCAAGAAAACACTTGATGAAATTATGCAGTCAACAAGTGTCGCCGATGTTTCTGCTAAACGAACCGAACAACGCGAAGCAAAAGAAGCTGCAAAGCCAAAAGAGCTAACGCCGAACTTCATTCTGAAGTCGATGAGTGCGTCAGAACTCGAATCGTTGATCGAACAACTCAAGACCGAGCTCCTTCAAGCCGCCAAAGACCTCGAGTATGAGCGCGCCGCTGATCTTCGTGATGAGATCGAACGTATCAGGATAGGGTTTTTGCCTTCGGCAATAGGTAAAAAATAATGCTTCGGTTATTCTTACCGCTGCGATGTGTGCATTGCGATCTTCACATCGATCGCCAAAAGGATCAACCGATGTCGCAATATTTGTGCGAGAGTTGCACAAGAATTTTTGCAAATCTTGAAGCGATCACCACTGTCGAGCTCGAAGACAAAGAGAGTTTATTTAAAGATTTTGCAAGTCCGGTGTTTCTTGGCGCCGCTTACAAGTTTGGTGATGGTGGTGCGTTAGCGCAAGCACTCATCCATCATGCGAAGTACAACTCAATGATGAAACTTGCGACATTACTCGGTTTTCATACTGCCGAGCAACTGTCAAAAGAATTTTCTTCGTTCGATACTATTATACCCGTCCCATTGCACCCCACACGTTTTGCCGAACGCGGATACAATCAAGCCGAGCTTATCGCCGAAGGATTTAGTTCGCGATCAGGCGTGAAGCATGAACCGCAACTCCTGAAGCGAATAAAACAAACACCATCGCAAACAGGACTCACCGCCGAAGCCCGTGAAGAAAATGTAAAAGGAGCGTTTAAGCTTATTGAAAAAAAAGCCGATACAATAAAAGGCAAAAGAATATTGATCATCGACGATGTGATGACCACGGGAGCGACACTCGCAAGTGCGGCATTAGAACTTGATAAAGCTCACCCCAAATGCATCGGTGTGATAGCCGTCAGCGCAGTTATCAATATCATTGTGTAAACTTACTAACGTTAAGCTTACCAATCTCCGCCCGCTCCGCCGCCGCCGAAGGAGCCACCACCTCCGCCACCCCAACCGCCGCCGCCGCTACTTCCGCCACCAAAACCACCGAAGGTATCATTACCGCCACCGCCTCTACCCCCACCACGAAAGATACTCGACCAAAATAACGCTTGCAATACACCACCCCAAAAACCGCTACGCGTACCGCCTGCACCTACAACAGTTCTGCGAAGACCTGTGCCGACGACACCACGGATTATCACGATCACCACAAAAATAAGTATCACAAAGAAGAATGCCCCGCCGCCGATATTATCTTTTGTTTTTTTAGCATCAGCTTTATATTCACCTTTTGCGGCAGAAACGATCGCATCGATCGAAGCATCTAACCCACCATAAAAATCATCTTTCTGTAAAGCTGGTCTGAGGATATTGCGAAAAATAGAAGTTGCAAGCGCATCAGTGACCGTTGGCTCCATTCCGTAACCTGAGGCGATAAAGCCTTTGTGGTCGTCTTTGGCAAGTAAGATCACCACTCCGTTATTTTTTTTCGATTGCCCGATCTTATTCTTATTACCGATCTCGGTCGCAAAATCATTGATCGGATATCCGTTCAATGTTTTCATCAAGACAATAACGATCTGCGTCGAGGTCGAATCTTCATAGCCCATCAATTTACTCGATAGCGCCGCCGTTTGCTCTGCCGTGAGCGTTCCGGTCTCGTCATAGACGGGACTTGTTGTCAGTATCGGTACTGCTGGAGTTTGTGCTTGGACCGTGTGAATAAATCCGAGCGAACCCGCGATGATCAATAAAATTAAAATTTCATTTTTTATCATAATTCTAAAAACAGCCTATAATAACAAAACATCCCAAGCCACTCCGGAGAACGTTCGGCCCCAAAACGTTGTAGTTTTGAGTATATGTACTTGTTGTCGTGAAAGAACTGCTACTTACTTCTGAATCAAAGATCATCATCGACTTTATCTTGAGTGTCATTTTTGCGCTCTTGATCGGGATCGAGCTCAACAACCGTTTGCAAAAAGAAGGACGCTCAAATAGTTTTGGCACTGATCGCACGTTCACGTTTATTTCCATCCTCGGATTTATCCTCTATACGATAAGTCCATCCGATCTGGCGCCTTATCTTGTCGGTTTCTCGGTGCTGGGGATTCTCCTCACCTCATACTATATCTTACGCGTAAAAGCGGAAGGCCGTTATGGGATGACGGCGGTTATTCTTGCGTTGCTTATTTATGCGTTGCCGGTCTTTATTATTACTCAACCGAGATGGTTCTCGCTTTTGGTCATTGTTATCCTCATGACACTGTCCGAGATAAAGCCACAACTAAAGGCATTCTCCACAAAAATATTTGGTGATGAATTTCTAACACTCTCGAAGTTCTTAGTGATTACTGGGGTGATCTTGCCGTTAGTACCTGACCGCGAATTTGTATCATTCATTCCCGTCTCACCGCATAAATTATGGCTTGCCTTTGTCGTGATCTCCAGCATCTCGTATGCAAGTTATGTCGTCAGAAAATATATATTTCCTAATGCGGGGCTGATGCTTTCCGGAATTTTAGGTGGTTTGTATAGCAGCACTGCTACTGTTTTTATCCTTGCACGAAAAAGCAAAGTTGTTCCTGCCGATCGTTATGAGTATGCGGCTGCGATCATCGCCGCAAACACAATGATGTTCCTGAGGATCTGGATCATCACGCTGTTTTTTAATCGTGATGTTGCCGAAATGACGGCTCCTATATTCCTAGGACTATTTACAGTTGGTGCAGCAATAAGCCTCATATTCTATCGAAAGAAGCATATCGATAGCGCACCGATCCCGCCTGTTGAAGTGGTCGAAAAAAACCCTCTTGAGCTGTGGGTTGCAACATTATTCGCTTTAATGTACGTCGTCTTTTCAGTGGTCACTTCTTATACCATCTCAACATTCGGTAGCGAAGGACTTCATATACTTTCTTATGTCGTCGGATTTTCTGACATCAATCCATTCGTCATTAGTTTATTTCAAACTCACTCTGAGCTGACGGTTTCGATGTTGGCAGTTGCAACGATCAATGCCGTCGCCGGCAATACATTGCTCAACGGTGTGTATGCCACGGTGATGTCTTCCAAAGATGTAAAAAAACCGTTAGTGATCGGATATGGTTTGTTGCTAGCTACTCTCTTCGTAATCTCCGTATTGTTGTTTCTCTTGTAGGTTTCGTGGTGCGAAACATTACAATCTTTTTTCTGGTAGTGGTGTTAGGCTTCTATTCAAGAGCTATAGTACATTATGGATTCTCTTCAAACGCATTTCGCCCAATTTCGATGTAATATTCTCGGTATAGACCAGAAGTTTGATACACCATTTGGCGAGCAAACCATTATGTATTCCGATTGGACAGCGAGTGGAAGACTCTATACTCCTATCGAGGAGAAAATGCTCTATGAGTTCGGTCCTTTCGTTGCGAACACACACACGAAAACCAACATCACCGGCTCGGCAATGACGCTCGCTTATCATACGGCAAGACAGATCATTAAAAAACACGTTAATGCCGGCGAGAATGATAAGATCATCGCCTTCGGTTCGGGTATGACCAGTGTCGTCAATAAATTTCAACGCATTCTTGGTCTTCGTGTTCACGAAAAATATAAAGATTCGCTGAACATTGCAGAGAATGATCGCCCAGTTGTTTTTGTCACACACATGGAACATCACTCCAATCATACTTCATGGCAAGAAACGATTGCCGATGTCGAAGTGATAGCCCCTGATATTGATGGCTTGGTTGATCTAAATGATTTTGCACGTTTGCTTGAGCGTTACAAAGATCGTACTATTAAGATCGCTGCCGTTTCTGCTTGCTCGAATGTGACGGGTATTCGCACTCCATATCACACGATCGCAAAGATGACTCACAACGCTGGTGGGCTGTGCTTTGTAGATTTTGGATGCTCGGCGCCGTATGTCGAAATTGATATGCACCCCGCCGACCCCGAAGAAAAGCTTGATGCGATCTTTTTTTCTCCGCATAAATTTTTAGGCGGTCCCGGCACTCCGGGTATTCTGATATTCGACGCGGCGATCTACACCAACAAAATTCCTGATCATCCGGGTGGGGCGACCGTCAAATGGACAAACCCATGGAATATTCATCCATACATTGATAATATCGAAGATCGCGAAGACGGCGGCACACCACCGTTCTTGCAAACTATTAAGACAGCGCTCTGTATAAAGCTCAAAGAAGAAATGAATCCTGCGCTGATGCTCGAACGTGAAGAGCAGATGGCAAAATACACCTTTGCACGTTTGAAAACGATCAAGGGGATGCATATTCTCGGTGGCAACGTAGAAGATCGTCTCTGCATTTTCTCCTACTATGTGGAAGGATTGCATTACAACCTTGCAGTAAAACTCTTGAATGATCGTTTCGGCATTCAAGCACGTGGCGGATGTTCTTGTGCCGGAACGTATGCACACTATCTCCTTGAAATGACGCCGTCACGTTCTTCCGAAATTCTTGAGAAAATTATGAGTGGCGACAATTCCGAACGTCCAGGTTGGGTCAGGTTCTCGCTCCATCCGACAATGACCGACCAAGAAGTAAAATATATTTGCGATGCGATCGAACAAGTCGCAAATAATTTTTCAGAGTGGGGGAAAGACTATACCTATGACAAACGATTAAATTTCTTTACCTACAATGGCGCAAGCCCGTCTGCCGAAGAAATGGTAAGCAATTGGTTTGATCTTCATCATCAGATCAATTATGAAATGACCGAAGACTTATCCGCGTAGCATCATTTACGACGTACGATGCATCGCACTATATATTCCCGATGCTTCATGTTCGATGATCGGCACAAATAACTCTTCCGGTGCCGGTACTTTGATCAGGGCATAGACTGTTTGTAAATGGGTGCGAAATAATTCGTCGAAGATCGAACGGTCTTCGGAAAAATGGTCATCGCCAAACCACCAGAACCAATCGCTCCCTTCAGCTTTCAGGAGTGATGACTTTGCTTCAGTATATACTTCTTTTTCGAGAACATCTTTGACGTTTTCAAGTGCCTCTTTGGTTGCGCGGAGTAATTCCCACGCACGATTTTTCTCAGAATGACCGATCCAGATCTTGAAATTTGCATTGATCCAAGAACCAGCGACAATGTGGTTAATGGGGCGGATATTTTCAAGACCAATTTCAGTTAACGCTTCGCTAAAAGTTACTGGCTCGATCTCAGGGTCGTTTACCAATGCAGTATAGAGCTGCGTGAGGAATTCAAAACCATTGCGTTCGTAATACTCCCAACAATTTTCTCCGTCGAGGATAACGCTGATACAGGCATTTTTTAAAACATCTGCACCATAGTGAAGCAATATCTCAGCACGTATAAACTTACAATGCGCAACAAGATCTGCTACAGCATCACTTGCCTGCCATCGTTGGTAATCAAAACCGATCTTATCTGAGAGTAGATGATCGCGAAAAAAAATGGTAAGAGTATCCTTACCATTCGCCATTTTTCTCGGGAAAAATTTTTCGTATGCGCCGTACTGTTTTGCAATACTATCATTGTTGGGGTGAAGCAGTGAGTTCAATAGTACGGCCTCATCGCTTGCTGTCCATTGAACGCCGTTATTAGAGATGATACGTAACGCTTCATCGGAGATACTACCCTCAGCAGGCCAAACACCAGTCGGAGCTTGCCCAAACAATCGTGTATGGTTGCTGATCGCCTCGGAAAGTTGCTCCGAAGCATCTTGGGGTGAATGAAATTGTTGCTTCGGAAGATCGATCTCTTTTACCGCTTCTTTGGCAGAATTGGTATCACAAAGCAATGGGAGTATCGGATGATAGAATGGTGTGGTCGTCAGCTCGACGCTACCACTATGTAGCAATTGTTTATGTGCTTCGATAACCGATGCTACGATCTTCTCGTGTTCATCAAGCACAATGTTTTTTTGTGCTTCGGTAAAATCTTTATCTTGTGTGATGAGTGAGGCAAGCGGTTCTTTGTCGCGGTCGAACTCCCCTGTCCAGCCAAGTAAAAAATGTATAATAAGATCGATCAACTCTTGATCGGATAATGGATCGTTCTTATGGGCAAGGTCATTATATCTGGCCGAGCGCGCTATCACACGCTCTTTGTTTGCCATTACACAATACTTTATGACATACTCGCGCTCATCATTACTGAGCGTATTAGTATCTCTTCGGCAGAGTTGTAATAAAATATCTTTTGCACCATTTGTATAATCCTCGATCTGCTCGAGTAATGATGGCACAAGATTGATCGTCGCATGCATCTCTGGATTGTTGCGAAGGTGCTGAACCATTTCGAGATAATCCTTCGTGCAATGCAGACGCACCCATGGCAAACGAAACACCCCGCCGCTCTTGTAATAGGGCTGGTGCTGATGCCACAGTAATGCAAATTTGATCGGAATATCCACTGTATAGTTATAATGTATGGACTTAAGAAAGCTAAATTTTACTCTTTCGGTTCTTCTCAAAAAAAAACGCCATAGAAACTACGGCGTTTGCAAAGTAAATAAAAATCTTATATTATCGCGATTTCCCGAATCGGAAAATATGAAGCTTCTCGAATTTGTTCTCAGTGTTCGAAAGCAAGCGCGTAATATTTGTGCGGTGACGGTAGATCAAGAACACCGAAATTCCTATCGCCCCGACAATAAGTGTATGATAACCATAAATATCAACACCAAAAATATTTTGGCGTAAGAACATTGTTGTCGGGAAGGTGATAGCAGCGATGATCGAGCCGAGTGAAACATAACCCGATGAGAACAACACTAACAAGAAAATTCCGACAGCAACACCAGTCTCGATCGGAGCGATTGTCAGGAGCATACCGAGTGCAGTGTTAATGCTCTTGCCACCCTTCCACGATGCAAAGCATGTATAGCTATGCCCAAGCACAGCCGCTGCGCCAGCAAAAAATCTGAAGACGGTAAGATCTTGAAAAGGCGTTTGGTTATGGAATGGAAGTCCGTTAAAGAGATAGGTTGCGATCAGCACAGCGCCAACACCTTTTGCGATGTCGAGAAATTGAACAAGAAGACCCAGCTTCCAACCAAGGAAACGGAAAGCATTGGTCGAGCCCATATTGCCCGAGCCTTTTGTTCGGATGTCAAAACCTTTGAAACGCTTACTGACGATAACGCCGAATGGTATTGCACCTAAGAAATACCCAACGGTCATTACGACTAATAGACTGATCATTTATTCTCCATTTAATAGGTCGTGTATAAAACAGTCAGCGCTCAAAGAATGTTCGTGTTAACACTCAAATTTGTTTATCTAAACGACTTAGAGTTACCTAAGAAGTCTCTCTAAACGCTCAATATCTTCAGGAAAAGTCACTTTCAGATTTTCCTCACTTCCGGCTACCATTCGCACAGTTGCACCAATGCGCTCAAGTAATTCGATCTCATCTGTTCCGGTATATCCATCGCTTTCGGCTTGCGCGAACGCTTGCAACAATAATTGTTTCTTTGCTCCTTGCGGTGTTTGCGCGCGCCAAAGATTTTCTCGAGAAACGGTACCACTGACCATTCCATGTTCTTCTCGTTTGAGCGTATCGACAACGGCGACCGCAGCAAGTGCCGCACCAAACTCACCACTTGCATTAATCACATCAGTGATAATCTGATCGCTCACGCCAGGTCTTGCGGCGTCGTGAACCAAAACAATTTCACAATCATCGTGTAAAGAAGATAGCCCGTTTTGCACAGATACTTGACGACTATCACCGCCAACAATCACAGAGATACGCTCAGTGGCATATAGTGTGTTCACTTCAGCTTTGATCTCTGCGAGAAGATCACTCGAGACAACCAAGACGATCTTGTTAATTTGTGGGTGCTGATAAAATCTTTCGAGTGCATGAACATACATCGGCTTACCCAAAAGAATCGAACGTTGCTTTGCTCCGCCGAAACGCATTCCCGAACCCGCGGCAACAATGATCGCATCTGCTGTTATCTTCATTGTACAAAAATACCGCATTTACACTGAGCTATCATAGAACTCAGAACTACTTTGCATTCGTTGTGTGTCATTCTGAACCCCATTCAGCTATGAAAAACTTGTTGCGTTCGCTTGGCATTCTCTTATTGCTCGCATCCACTACGCTCGCTCAAATACCGAGAGTGATATCTTATCAGGGTTTTTTGACCGACAAAAAAGGCGTCGCGATAGCCGATGGCGATCACCTCTTAACCTTGACGTTGTATCCGACACGAACAGGCGCTATTACGGTGTATTCAAAAACAACAACCGTCACCACGAAAGATGGTCTGTTTAGTGTCTTACTTGATTCGATTCCGACGACAGCACTTTTTGATAAGCAATACTATCTGGGCATCAGTATCGAAGGCGGCACAGAACTCAGTCCGCGCACTCCGCTTGCTTCAGCTCCGTATGCTCTGAATGTTGGCTCATCGGGTGGGGTAAGTTCTATTCAATCAAATGACAATGCCATCGTCGTTACAAATGGCAATGGACCTATTACTTCTCTCGCGCTTGCCGATGATGGTGTAACCACTGCGAAGATCAAGAATGCAAACGTGACCGACTCAAAGATCGCGAGCATTAGTTGGGGAAAAGTGATCGGTGCGCCGGCATCTTTTCCACCCAATGGGTCGGCTGGTGGTGATCTCTCAGGCAACTATCCCAATCCTACACTCAAAACGACAGGAGTTGCGTCAGGGACGTTTACAAATGCAACCATTACTGTTGATACTAAAGGGCGCCTCACGGCTGCAGCAAATGGAATAGATGGTTTGACATTACCGTTTGCCGGAGTAGGAAGTGCCGCAACAACATTTTCTATTGCCAATACAAGTCTCGCAGTAAATGCAACGGCAATAAGTGGTGTGATCTCCACAACGACATCACAACTCAACCCTCTGGGCGCCGCAGTATTTGGAAACAATACAAATCCATCAGCACAGACCAGCGTGTTCGGCGTTGTCGGCAGAGTAAATTCTGCATTTGCTAATTCTGCCGGAGTTTATGGATTTAATAATGCGACCGGTGGCAATGGAGTTTCTGGCAGAGGATTTTATGGGGTTTCGGGGTTTGGGATAGCGAATTCATCCGGTGCCGCCATATATGGGAATGGTGGAACAAGTGGACCTACGGGACCATACTCAGGATATTTTACAAGTGGAGCAGGTGTGTATATCGATGGTAATTTTACAGTTGCCAATGGTACAAAAGCCGCCACAGTCCTCACCGCTGACGGCAAATACCGAAAGCTCTATTGCGAAGAAGCGACAGAGATCTGGTTTAGTGATTATGGTACTTCACATCTCAGCGGTGGTCACGCAACGATCCAACTTGATGCGACCTATTTGCAAACCGTAACGATAGACAATGCAAACCCGATGAAAGTATTTATCCAAATGAGCGGAGAGAGCAAACCTGTCTATGTCACGAAGGGACAGAGCTCTTTTGAAGTGATAGAAACAGGCAGTGGCAATTCAAACGCAAGCTTTGATTATCGAATCATCGCTAAGCGCAGGAATTACGAAGCCAGGCGTTTGGAGCAAACCGAGGTTCCGCATAGTGCTCAGGCAAATGATTGAAATAAAATCTCTATTTTATAAAATGACGTTTTTGAATGCTTCAGCATTAGTGTTTCGTAATTTTGTCTCTACTTCACCAATCTAATTATTATGTATCCATTTCTAAGAGTACTTCATATTTTTTGTGCTTCGATGACCTTGGCATTACTTCCACTGAGCTGGTGGTTTCTGTCGTATCGAGCAAAAGTAAAAAATACCCCGACCGAACTTACGGTCATTCAAATGGAATTTGGCATTGGTCGTTTTTTAGGGATGATCGGCGGAATCGGGTTGCTACTGACCGGCGGCGCAATGACAGGAATGGCGCATTATCCTTGGTTCGATTTTGTCGGCTTTCCATGGCTTGCCTATAAGCAAATGTTTTACATTATTATTCTTATTGTAAACTTTGCATTTATGATACCAGTCGCTAAGAAGATCATGCCGCTGATAGCCGCACAAAAAGGTGGAGGCGTCACCGCAGAGATCAGAGCACTCGCAGGCCGAGCTGCGATGTTCGGGATGATCATGAACTTGCTCACAGTAGTCAATGCAGTGCTCGGAACGGTAAAGCCAAATCTCTGAGTGTTCTGATTTTTATAAAAAAAGCGCGGCTCAGTCTGCGCTTTTTTTTATTCTCCCAATTTTTCGATGTAGTGTAGATCTTTCCCATACGTTTCTTCCATCTTCCAAAGCGCAAGGAAACCGACACACATCGTAATCGCCCCGACCGCAAGCGCACTGCCACTTATACCTAACGGACCGCGCCACCAATTAAAAAGAGCTGTGATCGGGACAACAGCACCGCGTACAAAATTCGGAGCTGTCGTCGTGACAGTCGCTCTGATATTGGTCCCGAATTGCTCGCTTGCGATCGTCACGAACATTGCCCAATAGCCTGTGCCAAAACCAAGCAATGCACAAATAAAATAAAACCACGGCAATGGTATCGGAGAAAAAATAAAATATGATGAGATAAACAGACCCGTCATTGTCAAAAAGATCAACATTGCTTTCTTACGGCTCTGCAGTTTATAGGTAGTATAACCTGAAAGTACATCCCCTATCGAAAGACCAATATATGAGAACATTACCGCTTGCCCGGGCACGGGAAGTTCGGTCATTCTGAATGCTTTGCCAAACTCCGGCGAGAATGTGATCAAAATACCAACCACGAACCACGTCGGCATTCCGATACCGATCACTCGCAGATATTTCCAAGTATTTTGTCTATTTGAAAAAAGCTTAAAGAAATTTCCTCTAGCAACATTCGTCTTTTTGACGTGTTCGAACATACCCGACTCATAGACACCGATACGCAACGCAAGCAATGCAAATCCCATCGCACCGCCGATAAAAAAGCAAGTCCGCCAATCATATTGGTTGCCAATGATTGCCGCAAGCACTGCGCCAAGCACACCAATCCCTGCGATCACTGTCGAGCCCCAACCACGAGACTCTTTTGACATAATTTCACTTACGAGTGTCACACCCGCACCAAGCTCGCCGGCGAGACCAATACCTGCGATGACTCTGAGCACAGCGTACATCTCGACGGTTTGCACAAATCCGTTTGCAATATTCGCCAGTGAATAGAGAATGATCGAACCGAAGAGCACCGACAAACGGCCTTTTTTATCTCCCAAGATACCCCAAAGGATACCTCCGATGAGCATCCCGCCCATTTGCATTGATAGTAGCATCGAGCCGGTATTGAGTAGCTCGCTATCCGGGATACCCATACTTTTTAAGCTCGTGATCCTGACGATACTAAAAAGTAAAAGATCGTAAATGTCAACGAAATATCCGAGTGCGGCGACAAGCACAGCCATATTGACCGCACGTTTGGAATGAGGAACGAGTGAGTCTTGCATAGATGATGGTAATAAAAAATCCCCTCAAGTGAGGGGATGTAATACACTCAAATATACGACGAAGATCTATCGCACTTCCAAACCGCTCGCGGCTTCGCTATTTGGGCCGACGAGGGTAACTATTCCCTTCTCATCGTTAACCGCAAGCAACATCCCGTTTGACTCATTACCCATGAGTGTTGCAGGCTGTAAGTTTGCAACGACAATTATCGTCTTGCCGATCAATTCTTCGGGCTTGTATTTTTCGGCAATGCCCGCAACGATCTGTCGGCGTTCAGTGCCAACTTCTATCTGCAAGCGCAATAACTTTTTCGACTTCGGTACACGCTCTGCTTCGAGCACAATCGCAGTACGAAGTTGTATCTTCTTGAAGTCGTCTATCGTAATAAGATCTGGTGCCTTCTTCGGTTCTGCCGCACGAGCAGTATCATAACGCGCCGACATTTCTTCCATCGTCTTTAATTCAGCTTCCATTTGTGAGTCTTCAAGTTTTGCAAAGAGGATACCGACTTCCCCGATAGAAGCACCTGGTGTCAGCGAAGGCATCGTAGCAATATTCCAATCAGAAGAGAGTTCTATTGCAAGCATCGAAGCGATCTTTGCGCAAGTATTCGGCAAGAGTGGCTGAAGATAAATGGTCATCGCTCGAAGCGCTTCGAGACAAGTGCGCATTATTTTCTCGGCGCTTGCTTTGTCAGTTTTAATTTGCTTCCAAGGTGCTGAATCATTAAAATATTTATTTGCTTTGCGCGCAAAATCTATAGAGACACTTGTAGCTTCTCGTAACTGGAATGCTTCGTAATGGGAAGCAAGTTGTGAACCAAGAACTGAGTATTCATTTAAGAATGATGCATCTACATCAGCATTAGGTATCTTACCATCAAAATTATTTTTTACAAACGTCAATACTCTATTCGCATAATTCCCGAGAATATCTGCAAGTTCGTTATTGATGTGTGCTTGAAAATCTTTCCATGAAAAATCAGAGTCTTTTGATTCTGGAAGATTACACGCGATGGCGTAGCGGATCAGATCGGGATCATAGCGATCAAGAATTTCGTGTGGCTCTATCGCCCAGCCTTTTGATTTCGAAAGTTTGCGACCTTCGAGATTCATAAACTCGTTCGCGGGGACGTTCGTCGGCAGTTTGTAGGTAAATCCTGTCTTTGCGTCGTTGTATGCTTCGAGCATTGCCGGGAACATGATCGTATGAAAAACAATATTATCTTTACCGAGAAAACAAACCCAATCGAGATTCTCGTCATCCTTCCACCAGCTCTGCCAATCGTTAGGCAAATGTTCTTTTGTCGCGGTGATATAGCCTATTGGTGCATCGAACCAAACATAGAGTACTTTGCCATTTGCATCTGCAAGCGGAACAGGTACTCCCCAATCGAGATCACGTGTGATAGGTCTGTCATTCAATCCGGCCTTGAGCCAACTGCGAGTTTGTTGGACAACCATATCGCGCCACTTGCCTGCTTTAGGCTCGATCCACTTTTCAAGAAATGTTTGATAGTTTGAGAGTCTGAAAAACCAATGCTTCGTTGCCCGAACAATAGGCTTATTTCCGGTGATCTTCGAACGCGGGTTGATGAGTTCTGTTTGATTGAGATACGTCCCACAGTTATCGCACTGGTCACCGCGAGCATCAGGATTACTGCACACAGGGCAGGTACCTTCGACATAACGATCAGGCAAAAACATCTTTGCCTTCTCATCATAAAGCTGTGGCTCTTCTTTTGCATCAAGAGCATTATGTTCAAGCAGCGTCGTAAAAAAATGCTGCGACATTGTGCGGTGCTCATCGCTGGAAGTGCGACCGTAGTGATCGAAGGAAACACCGAGCTTTTCAAAAGTAGATTTGTTGAGCGTATGGTAGCGATCAACAATGTCTTTCGGCGTAACGCCTTCTTTTTCAGCACTGATCGTGATCGGCACACCGTGTTCATCCGAACCACAGATAAACAGCACACTGTCATTCCCATAACGCAAGCGCATATAACGGACATACATATCAGCGGGGATATATACTCCGGCAAGGTGTCCGACGTGTATCGGACCATTGGCATACGGCAATGCGGCTGTGACGAGTGTTCTTTTATTATTTGACATCTACCCTAAACGATAATATTGCGAGGAGATATAACGCAACTTTGGGCGATTATGTCCGCAGGAAAGAAAACAGAAAAAAGGTGAATCTGCTTTTCGGCAGATTCACCTTTTTTGTAAAACGCTCTAACTATTATTTATGGATAGAATCGAATTCCAGCCGCGACATCAAGTGCGCTTCCAAAAGACGGACTCAGACCAAATAATGGTCCTAATTCCAAAAAGATCTCAACTGGTGATCTGCGTGGGATGATATTTAACCCAATGATCACACGAGCCGCAATTGCCGTAGTACCCGCATCACGGTAATAGAAATAATCTTTTTCATTCTTACCCTTTCCATTATAGATACCATAATAATATCCACGTCCAAACCCGATCGCCAAACCCGGACCAGCGTACATCTTTACGACGGGCGAGTTAAAAGCATCAAAATGCCAAATATAATCTCCGCCGATTCTCGGAGCGCCAAAATATGAACCACCGATATAGGCATAGAAAGCCTGATTTGGTGCTGTCCAATATTTGATCGTTGCACCAAGAGGATCGCCGATAATAATACCAAAACCGAAGTTTCTTCCCATCGGGCCCTGTGCCGAAGCTGTCGTTTCTCCAAAGAAACTAACAGCTAATAGAAATACTTGAGTGAGGATAATAATACGGATATATTTTTTCATATATAAAGTGTAATTTGTGGTGATACATACTTCCATATATGACAATGGGCAAGTTATAAAATCGAAATTCTACGGTATTAGTTGCATATCCTTAAACGCTTTTCACGAGTGCACGATCGAGCTCGATGACGAGCTCCAGTAATACGGGACGTAGTTGTAATTGCAATGCGACTTTTCTTTTTGCGGCATCAACAGCTCGCACCGCTTCGAGCAAGCCCATCGGTTCGCCAAAGCGAGTGGCGAAACGCTCGAGACGCTCAAGTTGATCGATATTAAACACGCTTTCTTTTGCACCGGTCGAGATAGCCAGTGCGTCGCGGAGCCAAAGCTCAAGCAATTGGAGTATCTGCTCGACATTTTGTCGCTTTTCGAGGAATGTGCCACCACGTCGTGGCAAGAAGGTCTCTACTTGTTCGAGTGCATTTTTGCGACTTCTCGTTAGTGCAAAACTCAGGAGATCAACAACCTGCTTGCGCAACGAAGCCACATCTTCATTGATAAGCCCCCTGGCAACCGAATAACTTCCGCCCGAAAGCCGCGCAAGAAAATCAGCTTGCTCTTTTTCGATGTTCTCGTTCGAAACAAGCACCGAAGAAATATCTTCGGACGATAATAGGTCAAAACGTATATCTTGGCAACGAGAAAGAATCGTCGGAAAAAGTCGTGACGCATTCGAGCTCGTCAAGATCATTAATGTATTCTCGTGCGGTTCTTCGAGCGTCTTGAGCAATGCGTTTTGCGCATCGTGGCGCATCGTATCGGCTTCGCTGATGATCACGATACGTTTTGTGCCGGGTGTCGAGCTTCGCGCCAACAGCGTGATCAAATTCCGGATCTGTGGCATCCCGATATTGATCGCCTTTGGCAAACGGATGTTGTGATACGGGTCTTGTGATTTGAATGCCAACTGCTCACGTAAGAGATCAATGTCGCTGACCTCTTTATTGTCATCATCGTCTGAGTCCGAAGAAGAGGCTTTGCTGGCTTTCGATTGAGCAAACAAGAATTGCAACAACGGCGAACCGAGCGACCCGATCGCTTTGCAATTATCGCACTCGTCGCAAGCCTCGAAATTATTCTCGCTCTTATTCTTGCAATTGAGTGCTTTGGCGAGTTCAAGCGCGACAGCATCCTTCCCGACTCCTTCGGGACCGGTAAAAAGATAAGCATTCGGCAATTTGCCGCTTTCGAGCGTTTGGCGAAGGATCTTCTTGACCCGATCTTGTCCTATTATATTCTTCCACATAGATAATACAAAAATACCGAAACTTCCCGGCTTCGCAAAATATCCGTGCCCCGAGGCAAAGTAGAGTATTTTTGTTGTGAATGATTCAAACACGAATAATCCGGATTTTCCTGATCGCTTCGGCGGCGCTATTATTGCTTTCGATGCTCGCCTATCCTTTCGGCTATGACCAAGCCGCGTTTATGGTCGCCGGCGAAATGGGTATCAAGCACGGAGCAGTGACCTATCGAGATTTCCTCGACACAAAGCCCCCACTCATCTTTGTGATCTATGGGCTGGCTTCGCTGATCTTTGGCCATCATGAATGGTCTATCAGGGCGTTTGATATCCTCTATCATATCGCTTCGTTATTCGTGCTCTACAAAGTATTCAAACGCGTACTTGCTGATGAAACGGTGGCATTTACATCGGTCATCTTATATGTATTCTTCTATGTCACGAGTGGATACTGGATGACTGCCCAAGCCGAGACATTTGCATTGCTGCCGGCTTTATTATTATTTTCTGCAACCGAGTCTGCCGCCCGAGGGAAATCTCCGTTGAGGAACGGGCTGATCGCCGGAGTATTTGGTGCGATCTTATTTTTATTAAAGTTTACGTTCCTCGCCGTGCCCGCCGCGTCGGTGATCTATGTGCTTCTCGCGCCCAGATCAGAAGAAAAATCACCACAGTCTCGATATATTCTCGGGCTTGGATTGGGACTTATTGCATCACTTGGTCTCTATCTAGGTTATCTTGTTTCAACAGGTGCGTATGACCGCTTTATGGAATCGCTGAAGTGGCTTCAAGATTACTCAGCTATTAATCCGCTTCTTTCTTATGACACCATTATCGATCGCTTCTTTAAGATATTCCCAATAGGATTGTTGGTTTCGTTCGGGCTCAGTTCGTTGTTAATATCTGCGATTGGCATAGACGCTTGTCGATCAAAACTTCAGCGCTCCTCTCGAGCATATATCCATTTGGGGTTGCAATTAGGATTTGCTTTACTTGCGGTGATGTATGAACGGAAGTTTTTTCCGTACCACTACTCACGTGCCTATTGGGCTTTCGTGCCATTTATGGCGGTTGGGCTCATAAAGATAATCAAGCGCATTAGCGATCAATTGCGAGATGGCCGATCAAAAAATATTTCGCAAAAAATGATTAGCTACGGATTACTGACATCGGCAATTTTAGCAGGATTGTTTTTCTCGCCGGTTCCGAGAATTATTTCTCAGCCTTTCCATTGGGTCTATGCACAACTATCAGGGCAGGATGTCGCAAAGAGTGTTGAAGATGGTTACAACAAATACTTTTACAAAGAGCAGATCACTCTTGCTGATTCGCTCGGCAAAACTCTGCAACCAAACGATCAACTATTTTTATGGGGCAATAGTGTTGGGCTATACTTCAGAACCGGGAAATATCCTACAACGCTCTGTTTAACCAACACTCCTTTCGTAAGCCCATGGACACCTACTTCGTGGAAACGATCGGTCATCAGTAGTCTGCAAGCAACGCCCCCAAAGATAATTATCTCCGAATTTGGCGACGAGCGGAGTTATATCACCGGTGATACCCTCGACTCTTGGCAGCACCTCCAGCAATGGCCTGAGTTAAGATCTTTCGTCGAGACGAACTACGCCGAACGCCCTACGATAGGACATTTTCGGATCTTTGAGAGAAAATAATCTTTTAGATCGTTTTTTGGAACACTCGGTAGCGTTTGTATGGGTCGCCGTCCATCGCTTTTGCGGCGCGGTTCATTCCGTCGTTGTCTTCTAAAACCCATGATGCCTCGCCCGAGTCCATACCGTCAGCCATTGCACGTTCGAGTGTTTCGCGATACATCAATGCATCGACACCTCGACCATGATATTGCGGCGACACACCAAGGAGAATAATACGAACACCCTTCACATCTTTGCGATGGGTCATTAAATTTTTGATCGCCGTTGGTAAGTTTAATACACCACGAGGTATTTTGCTTCCGGCAAGGAATGCTTGATTGATGTCAGGAATCGTCAGAGTAAATCCAACGGTCTCGACACTACCATCAGCTTTTTTCTTTTCAGTAAAGAGTACGAACTCCGGTTCGATGATCTGTTTGAGTTCACCGGCAAGTGCATTAATTTCTTCGTCATTTAATGCGACAGCACCCCAGTTTGCTTCCCAACCTTTTGCATAGAGGTCTTTGATGATCGCGACATCACGATCAAAATGCTTCATATCGATCGAGCGAACCGTAAAGCCACCTCGTTCACGAACAAGATCGGTGACGCGTTTGAGCTTCGGTGTCAGCGTCTTGGTTGCATCGAGCTTCCAAGCAAGCATATCTTTTTCTTTTGCAAAGCCTGCATGCTCTATCAACGTCTTGTAATATGGCAAGTGATATGGCATCATAAATGCCGCAGGATATTGGAAGCCTTCGATCAGTAAACCAACTTCGTCATTGATAGATGGGCTGATCGGACCGCGAACACTGGTCATCCCTTTCGAAACGAGCCATTGCTCCGCCGTCTTTAATAGAAGATCGGCGACTTGCTGATTATTTACGCATTCAAAAAATCCGAAGAAGCCTGTTCTATCTTCGTATAACTTATTGTGACTATGATTAACGATCGCCGCAATGCGCCCTATCGGTTTTCCATTTTCTTCTGCGATAAAGAATTTCGCTTCGGCGTGTTTGTAGAATGGATTGCGTTTCTCGTCGATGAGGCGCATTCTATCCATTTCGAGTGGTGGCACAAAATTCTCTTCGCCGGCATAAATATCCCATACCATTCTTACAAAGCGAAGCTTCTCTTTGCGCGAGTTTGCTTCAACGATCTTCGGTGTTCCGGTGAGTTTGTATTCCTGATGTGAAATTCTTGTTTGCTCGGCGGCTACTGTCTCATCGTCATTATCGAGCACACCAAGTTCTTCGCCAACTTCTTTGAACAATTCAAGAATGCGATCAAGATGTTCGCGTTCATGCACTGCCATATAACTCGTGCGCATCATCTGCATCCCTTCGGGTACGCCCGGTGAGATAAACGCGTTTGCAAATACTCCGGCTTCGAAAAGTTTGCGCCAGAAGACGAACGCTTTAATATCGTCGCCGATGATGACCGGTACGATCGCGCTCTGATTCTCGATGATCTTATATCCGAGTTGCTTAAAGCCGTGACGCATATAATTCGTATTGTCGATCAGCTTCGTCATCAACTCTGGCTCGGCACGCAAAATACGAAGTGCCGTTAATGCAGCTGCAACTGATGATGGAGTCGGCGATGCCGAGAAGATCAGCGCAGGCGAAGTATGTTTGATATAATTTATAACACGTTCTTTGCCGACAACAAAGCCGCCGAGACTTGCGAACGACTTCGAGAACGTCCCCATCGTCAAGTCACACTCATCAACGATTCCATAGTGGCTTGCCGTGCCTCTGCCACCAACGCCGATCACGCCTGTGGCGTGTGCATCGTCGGACATGACTCGTGCATTATATTTTCTCGCAAGCTCTACGATATGCTTCAGATCGACCATTTCGCCGGTCGTCGAAAATATACCATCGGTAACGATCAACTTCCCTGCATCAATTGGCAACTTCGACAGGCGTCGTTCGAGATCCGCCATATCGTTATGATTATAGCGGACGACCTCGCCATACATCCCCTTCGTCATCAAATTCGCAGCGACGATACACGCGTGGTTATCTTTATCACTCACGACATAATCGCCACGCTGACACAATGCAGGAATTACGCCCTGTGCTGTTTGATAGCCGGTCGAAAATAACAAGCACGCTTCCTTGCCCAAGAAATCAGCAAGCTCTTCTTCAAGGTCGTTATGGAGTTGGATAGTGCCGGTCAGATAGCGCGAGCCTGAGCAACCAGTTCCGAACTGATCTATCGCTTTTTTAGCCGCTTCTTTGACGCGTGGGTCTATCGTCAAGCCCAAATAGTTGTTCGAGCCTGCCATAATGATCTTGCGACCATTAAGATAGACCACTGGTCCCTCATTTGACTCAAATGCGTGAAAATAGGGGTAATAACCCGCTTTTTTGACGTCATCGGCGCGGGTAAATTCGTAAGCTTTATTAAATAGATCCACGTGTAGTAGTTTTTTATAATATGCAAAAATACGGCATAAATCGCCTTGGGTTTCCAGCCATCGAATATAACGACTTTATGTCTTGGCGATTGCCGCAACTAATAACTTGCTCAATCGTTGTAAAGGTGTCATAATTCATCGCAAATGCGGCACACGAAAGCACCTCTGTTCCTCTGCATTCTCTATCTCTTTTTTATCGGCTGTCAAAGCACGAAAGAGTATAGCTATGTAGCTTCGGATACCAATAAATTTCGTGATAAAAAGATCTCTACGATCACTATGAAGGATGGCAGTATTCGCAGCTACAATGATATCGGTGGTACTTTCTACGAAGAGCGCACCGACTCGACAATCTCCCGGAATATCGTGGGTCTCGATGCGAACAATGAGCTATTAAGCGTGAACCTCAATAATGTGTTGGAAGTGCAGTGTCTTACAAAACAATCTGATGTACCCGCCACGGTGCTCCTCGCCTTGGCCGGAACAGCAGTTTTACTCTTTGTAGGGTTTATTGTGGTTTTTTCTAATACGTTCTCTCCCGGATAATCAATAAGTCATGAAAATCATTGTCCGTTTTGTGATCGCTATTGTAATATTAGCCATCGGCGCGATCTCTATTGATGCACCACCCTTGCAAAAAAATAATGGCTATGCCTTGATCTTTCCAAAAACAGGCGATGGGTTTTCTGGCAAATCACCCCGATTGCCGCAACTATTAACTTACCCAATCGTTGTAGAAGAGTCATAATTCATCACCAATGCGGCACACCAAAGCACCTCTGCTCCTTTGCATTCTTTATGTTTTATTTGTCGGCTGTCATACTATTAAAGAGTATAGCTATGTCGCAACTGATGCTCAGTCTTTTCGTGACCAACCTATAAATGCCGTGACATTAAAGAACGGCTCAATACAGACCTTTAATGATATTGGCGGAAGATTTTATGAAGAAAATGATGCTAATGGAATATCAAAAAAGAAGGTTATTGGTTTCGATGAGCAGAACAATCTTATCAATTTAGACCTAGAAAACATATTAGAGGTTCAAACTCAAGTAAGGTCATTTAATGTGCTCGGCACATATATATTCATTATCGGAGGGATCGCCTTCTCGGCTCTTTTCATCGGAGCCCTTATCTCCTCATCCGGTTTTTATTAATAACAACCATACAGTAGATAGACAACTATGAAAAAAATATGTCATAAATCGGCTTTGGTTTCCAGCCACGAATATAGTTACTGTAGGTCACCCCGATTGCCGCAACTATTAACTTACCGAATCGTTGTAGAAGAGTCATAATTCATCACCAATGCGGCACACGAAAGCACCTCTGCTACTCTGCATTCTCTATCTCTTTTTTATCGGCTGTCAAAGCACGAAAGAGTATAGTTATGTCGCGTCGGATACCAATGGATTTCGTGGTAAAAAGATCTCTACGATCACCTTGAAAGACGGCAGTATTCGTGACTATAATGATGTCGGTGGTACTTTCTACGAAGAGCGTACCGACTCGACAACAGTCACACAAAAGATCGTCGGTATCGATGCGAATAACCAGCCATTAAACGTTAACCTCGATAGGGTCTTGGAAGTGCAGTGTCTGACAAAACAATCTGATGTACCCGCCACGATACTCCTCGCCTTGGCCGGAACAGTAATTTTCCTTTTTGTTGGGTTTATCGTGCTTCTTTCAAATACGCATTTTAACTAATAATCAATATATCATGAAAATCATTCTCAGTTTTGTGATCGCTATTGTCATATTAGCCATCGGCGCGATCTCTATTGATGCACAGCCGTTGCAAAAAAACAATGGCTATGCCTTGATCTTCCCAAAAACAGGTGATGGGTTTTCGGGCAATATCATTCGCATCGAAAAAGACACGTTGGTAGTCTATTCGACCGATTACAAATATATTGCTAAAAAAGATATTGGCAAGATCATTCTCCACGTCAAGCATGAAGGCAATGGTGGCTTTGCCATTGGCTCTATTTTAGGGACGTATGCAGCAAATTATCTATTTGGCACTGCCAATGGTCAGCCGGGTTCATTCTTAGCTGCCAGTGTGTTTGGAAGCTATCAAAACTACAATACCAGCGGTTCCATTGTGGGCATATTATTCCTCGGCGTTGTTTTCGGCGGCGGTATTGGATGGCTGACCGATCATCCGAAAGATGAAGATCAAATATTTCTCTTTGGTGGACGAGGTGACGACTTCTCTCGTCAATGGGTTGAATTTGAAAAAGCGTTTTCATCATCACCCTCGAGCAAGCGATCTTTTCGGTTGAGCATCTCCGGTGGTTCGGTGTTTGCCACTACTTCCAGTGCGTACAACGATCAATTTGTCAACGCGGGATATGCAATTCAAAACAATTACAACGGCAATTATTACGCAACTTCACTATCCTCCACTTTTATTTCGCAGAATAACAACCTTCAATATCCTACAAATATCAACTGGGCTCGTTCGGCGGCACTCAGTTATGCGATTACCGATCATATCGAAGCCGGAGTTGAGTTAGCATGGCTTTCGGAACCCTCATTTATTGGGAATAAGTATGTGAATACCTATAATACTTATGACTTGTACGATTATGCTGCCGTTATTCAACGTCTTGATACAAAAGGTTACTATCTTATCGGAAGCTATACCTCATTCTTAGGAAACAATAATGATTTCGAAGCGATCATTACGGGTGGTATTGGTATTGCCAACGTTAAGTTTGACTTAAGCGGGCAATTTGAAAAAGATTCGAATAGGGTTGCTCTTTCTTCCGGTTCAGATAGCTACAGTTATCACAAAACTGTTCTCTCCGCTCTGATCTCAGGAAGTTTAAATTATTATTTGTATGATTCTTTTTCGTTTGGCTTAACAGCAAATTATTTCTTTGCAGGGAGTACTACTGCCAAAGCAATGCCAACGCTTGGAATAACCGAACAACCGATCACCTTCGGCAATGCCGATATTGGGTTTACATTAGGTCTGCATTTCTAAAAGATTATAAGAGCGAACCGATCTTTGGTGGTATCAATGCCGTCAGTGCTCCGCGCATTCTTGGCACGTCGAGTCGGTAGATCTCAAACTTCGCCAGCGATGCTTTTTTCATTTCGATGACTGGCGTCGTGCTTCCGAGCAACGCACTTCCGAACGAGGATAAATGCGGCTCGTGACCAACCAACATTAACGGCGACAATCGTTTGATCGCCTCAGCGACGAGAGCCATCGTCGTATGAATATCAGCCGAAGGAACCAGGGCTGTGCTTATTTCTAACTCTGCGTGTCGTGCAAACTCCGACATTGCTATTTCGGCAGTCTGCCGTGCCCGTGCATACGGACTACTAATGACCAATACCGGCGGCACGAGCCTCATAGCTCGCGCCGCCTGCATTGCTAAACCGGTTTTTTCTCTGCCCTCGTTGGTCAGCTCGCGCTCAGAGTCGCTTCCTCGCGACCCGTGATCTTCAGCGATACCATGACGAAGCAGATAGAGCAGCATTAGTTAGCCACTTCTTTAATAGTACCCGGGCGACCCGCGATCGGCTTCACACCCGAGCCTTTTACGACCCACAGTGGGAGCGCAACGCAAGGGCGCTGACGATTGAACTCGACATTATCAAAGCGGTCAACACGTGCCATGAGTGCAGGTTGTGCCCAGAGCAATGTAACGGGTTGTTCTTGATAGATGATGTCGCAGATCTTCTGCGTCATTTCTTTACGTTTGTTAAAGTCAAATTCTGTGCGAATTTGCTCCATTAACTTATCAGCTTCAGGGTTGATGAACGAATAAATGTTTGAGCCTTTATTCTTTGCCTGAGACGAATGCCATGTTTGATACATATCATCTTCCGAGGCATTACCGCTAATTCCGGAATAACATGCATCAAAATTGTGACTATGAAGATTCTCAAGGAACACCGACCACTCGACCGGTTGCACACTCGCGTCGATACCCACTTTACGCAACTGTTCTGAAACGATCAACAAAATTTGTTTACGAGCTTCGTTGCCCGAGTTGGTAGAGAATGTAAATTTAAATGGTGTTTTCTTTCCGTCGATCACTTTGTCAAGAATACCATCACCATCAGTGTCTGCCCAACCGGCATCTTTCAAGAGTTGTTTTGCCACCTCAACATCGTATTTTACTTCCGGAATATTTGGCGAATTGGGTTGAGTAAATATTACCGGAGAAGTTACTTTCTGGCAAAGCCCTTTCATCACTGTACCAATGATCTTATCACGGTCAACCAAATGTGAAAGTGCTAAACGAACATTCTTGTCTTTAAATATCGGACGCTGAGAATTCCAAGCTAAATAGGTGCAGACATTAAAATAGAAAGTATCTTTTTTAACAAATGGTTGGTTCAGCTCAACCCATGCCGTTGGCGGAACGACATTGTCGATAAAATCAACGTTCTTGCCTTTGAGCGCAGTGATAGCCGCAAATGGATCAGAGATCGTTTTGTAGATAATTTCATCAACATACGCCTCGCCCCAATCTTTAGAAGCTGCCCAATATTTTGGATTTTTCTTGATCGTTACAAAATCATTCGTGCGCCATTCTTTGAACGTGTAAGGACCTGAACCGATGTAATACTTTCCGGTACGGTCTTTACTGATCTCATCAAATTTTGTCGCAAAATCTTTCGCAGCACCAGAAGTAGCCATCCCTTTTTTCAACTCAGCGAATGAAATGTTATCGCTCGAATTTGTTGGGTCGAAGATATGCTTTGGCAAAATGAGCACATAGCCACCGCCAAGAACGCGGTCCATCATAAAATATGGTTCTTTGAGATAGAAAGCAACCTTGAATTTATCTCCGCCGACATAACCGACACTATCAACAGCATTGATATAGTTACGGAGCGAGGAAGCATCAAGAATATTTGCATTCATTACGGTCTTGAATGAAAAGATGACATCTTCGCCTGTCAGCGGATGACCATCACTATACATAACATTTTTCTCGATGGTATAGGTATAGGTCTTGTGGTCGGCGCTGACTTCAGGAAGACTTGCGATCCACGGGATCAACTGCTGTGTATGAGGGTCAGTGCTATTGAGCGGCTCCCAGATCATCTGATAGACATACCCTGCGTTCGCATCGTGAGTAACATAGGGTATCAAGTTTGTAATATCGGAAAGCTGCCACCAGACGATATTGTTTTTCGTCGAAAGCCCGTATGGGTTTCCGGCGGTGCCAGCGTCTTTCTTACCACAGCCCGCTATCACGGCAACGGCAAGTAATAATGCTAAAGAGATTTTTTTCATATCCAAGAGAGTATAGAATAAATGAATGAAGTAAAAACGTTATTCAAAATCATGTTCAAAATAGGCGATCACTCGTTCGCCCGAAGTGGTGTCGCCGCTTTTCGAGGCGATCTTGTCTTCAAGCTTTTTCGAGAATGCCGAGCTGGCGTCGTAGCCATAATGCTTCAGCAAATAATTCAGTGCTATCACTTCCGAGATAACCGTAATATTTTTTCCTGGCAAGATCGGCAGTTTCACTCGTTCGATCTCGACACCAAGAATATGAATCAGCGACTCATCCAAACCGGTGCGCGTATAGGTCGCCGCCGAATCCCATACTTCAAGCTCGACGATCACCTCGACGCGTTTCTGAAAACGAATAGCACGAATGCCAAACATCTCGCGGACATTAATAATACCTAAGCCGCGAATTTCCATAAAATGCTCGCCGAAATCAGTGCCCGAGCCCATCAAAATGCCTTCACCTTTTTGCGTCACGACTACCACGTCATCGGCAACAAGTCTGTGACCACGCTCGATCAGATCGAGCGCCACTTCGCTTTTGCCAACGCCACTCTTGCCGACAAATAACATCCCGACACCATAGACATCAATAAAGGATGCGTGGATCGTCGTGTGAAGATTGAATTGATCGTCAAGGAAATCGCTGATGAAGTAGATCGCCTTCGTGGTTTCGATCGTCGTATTAAAAACCGGAATGCCACGCTCATTACAAATTTCGAGAAGTTCATCGCCGAGTTTGTTGCCGTTCGGAACGACGATACACGGCACATCGAATGCCACGATCGTTGCAAACGAGCGGATGCGATCTTCTATCGGTAATGATTGGAGATAATAGAGTTCGGTATTACCAAAGACTTGCAAACGATGAAAAGTAAAAAGCCCAACATACCCCGCAAGTGCGAGACCTGGGCGATGGAGATTCTTATCGGTGATCTTTTTTGTTTCCAACCCGCTCTCGCCTGCGACGAGCTTCAGCTTGAAACGGTCCTTCATCTTTTGAAAAAAGTAACGAACCGACAGCTCCTCTTTTTGGAGTGTCTTGAAATTCATCCAAGCTGGTTGATCTTTGCGCTTTTGGTCTGTCATAGGTTGAAGTAAAGAAACACTTTATCGCGAACAGGGTTCACAAAGTTGGTGGATATTTTATTCTCATGGTGTAGTAGCTCCGAATTTATTCGGAGTATTTTTTTTGAGCCGACTACAGTTGGCTCTACTAATCACTAAAAGCTCTTCCAATATTATCATTACATTTCCTAATGATTACCATTCGGATAAAAACTGCCATTTACGGCTTAGAATCAGCACCTTTCTTTCTGAATGCTGTTAGTCTTTATGTCAGTAAAATTATCGCATTATCGTACCAAATAAAGCATATTATGTCAAAGACGGTTCTTATTGTAGATGATGAAAAGGATATTCGCGATCTTCTCGCTTATAACCTTTCTAAAGAAGGCTTTGCTGTCCTGACGGCTGCCGATGGTAACGAAGCGCTTACCCAGCTTGCCGAACATCCTATATCATTAGTGGTGCTTGACATTATGATGCCCATCCTCGATGGCTTCGAAGTCTGCAAACGTATTCGTGCTAACGAAGCATGGAAAGCATTGCCTGTTATTTTTCTGACGGCTCGGTCTGCTGAGGTCGATCAGATCGTTGGGCTTGAGCTTGGCGCTGATGATTATATTCAAAAGCCCGTCTCGCCTCGCGTGTTGGTTGCGAGAGTAAAATCTATTTTGCGCCGCACCAACGAGCGTACTCCCAAACTCGCACCGACCCCTGACCCTGAACAAGTTACCGTCGATGATCTTGAGATCGATCGGTCGAGCTACCGCGTGAAGATCGGCGGACAAGAAGTATTTTTCCCACGCAAAGAATTTGAATTGCTCTATTATTTAGCAACTCATCAAGGGCGCGTATTTTCTCGCGATGCTTTGCTCAATCAGGTCTGGGGCGAGGGCGCGTATGTGGTCGAGCGTACGGTTGATGTTCATATCTTCAAGGTTCGCGAGAAGCTTGGCAAAATGGGCGAGCGTATCGAAACCATCAAAGGCGTCGGCTATCGCTTCGGAAATTGATCTGCCCAAGCTATTAGGAGAATGAAGCACCGGAGAATGGTGTTTTCTCTGCGCTTACAATTTCTCAAAACCGCTACCGTTGTCATCGCTCGCACATCGCGCATTTTGGGTTCCGATACTCTTTATCGCAGGAGTCAGCGCATTAGTCTGTGCCGGGCTGTGGTATAACGACGCGCTGTCTATCAATCACCTTGCTATTGCTATTACTGTCTTAGTGATAGCTGCGCCCTATTTTTGGGTGCAATCTAAGCGATTGGTTAGCCCTATTGGCGATCTTGTGCCCCAAGCGGCTGGAATAGCCAAAGGCCGCCTCGAAGTGTCTAATCACGGTAGTACGGCGGTCCCTGACGAGCTGAAGTCGCTTGCCGAGGCTATCAATGAGATCGCGGAGAAGCAAGGGCGCGATTTTGCTGCTACGCAAAAGCTTGAACGAGTCCGAAGCGAGTTTTTGGGCAATGTTAGCCACGAACTTCGTACGCCGATCTTTGCTGTGCAGGGCTTTCTCGAAACGCTTCTTGATGGCGCTGTCGATGATCCGCTCGTTAATCGCGACTTTCTTGAGCGGGCGCATCAGCACTCGGCACGTCTCAATGCCCTCCTTAATGATCTGATCGACATTAGCCGCATTGAAAGTGGTGAGATGCGGATGAGCTTTCGCCTTTTCGATTTTCAGCCGTATTTGCGCGGTGTTGTTGCCGAAATGAGCGCCGTTGCTGACATTAAGGACATTCAGATCTCGTTTTCGGGCAATGTCCTGCCTAACCAAGAGGTTGAGGTCTATGGGGACAAGGAGCGCCTTAAACAGGTGTTGGTGAATCTGATAGACAATGCGATAAAATATACCGAAAAGGGCGGCATTGTCAAAGTCGAGCTTTTGGATATGACGCCTGCCGGAAATATGGTCACGATTCGGGTTCGCGATTCGGGTATTGGTATTGGTGCCGAGCATATTTCGCGGTTGTTCGAGCGGTTCTATCGCGTGGACAAAGATCGGTCACGATCGGCGCCGGGCGGCACAGGGCTTGGCTTGGCGATCTGCAAGCATATCATCGAAGCGCATAATAGCTCGATCAAGGTCGAAAGCACTCCAGGCGTAGGTAGTGTGTTTAGCTTCTCGTTAATGAAGACTCCTCAGTAACGGAAATGATAGGTTAGGTTAGGTTCGGGTTGCTTCTTGCCTGCTCGGAGGGCACTTAACTCCTTTCTTTACAACGATCTAAATACGCACACACCTATAGTAAAAAAAAATCCCCCGACCGGAGTCGAGGGACACATCATATTAACCATTCATCGCTATGAAACAGCCGGCAAAAACCAAAAAATGCCGACACCTCATCATTAGGTAATAAATCAACACCACTTCAGAAATAAATAGTTTCGCAATCTAACAGATGATGAAATATTTTTTATAGCGTCGGCTTGAAATGCTATAAACAAAAAACCCCGCTCGAATTGAGCGGGGTTTTTTTTTGAAATACGTTTGGGGCTTAGTAGCTCCACCAACCTGCGCCATCATAGACGTAGGTACGTGTGACACCGGCACCGAGGTTATTCGCTGCAGGAGCAGCACCGTCGATTGTAGCGGCTGTTACACTAACAGCAGCACCAGCTGAGTTCTTCACTACGATGATCTGTCCTGTTGTCGCTGCAGCAGGAAGTGTGATCGTGCTACCCGCGCCAGTTGAGCGGATGAAGTAATCAGTAACAGTAG
>JBBRNY010000017.1:0-34148 GCA_038229915.1 Kapaibacterium sp. (SeqCode)
ACGATCATTTTCTTTCGCATCTCAATCTCGGAATAATAGTCGATGCGCTCTTGGGTACGGGTTCTGAAGGTGCTTTAAAAAAGCAGTACATTGATGCTGTGCTGACGATAAACGGTCTCCAAAAAATGACCGGAGCAAAGGTACTCTCGATCGATGTACCAACAGGGATGAATTCCGAAACCGGTGAGATCGAAACAGTGCTTGGCGGTAAACCGGTTTGTGTTTTCGCCGATAGGACCGTGACGATTGGTACACTCAAGCAAGGTTTTTTTCAAGGCTTTGCTCCTGACTTTACAGGCGAGATCGCTATTGCATCACTCGGTGCTCCTGCGCCTGAAGATACAGAAGTTTCATTGCTGCAAGAAGAGGATGTTATCTCGATCAGACCGTCTCGTTTTCTGACAGTCTCTAAATATGATCAAGGGTATGTGCTCTCGATTGCTGGCTCGAAAGGAATGAGCGGCGCGGCAGTGATGAGTGCGAAAGCGGCAATGAGATCGGGCTGTGGTTTGGTGACCGTAGCAACGGTTGAATCGGAGCGTAGTATTGTTGCCTCAGCAATGCCTGAAATTATGACCGCATCGCTCGACGCAGATGTCGAAGGCGCGCCTGAAAAGAACTCCTTAAAAAAGTTATCAAGTCAGCTTCAAAAGGCTGATGTTGTGTTGCTTGGTCCCGGTATTCGCAATACCGAAGCAAGCAACGCGATGATGCTCGAAGCATTTCGGACGATAGAACAACCGGTTGTTGCCGATGCCGGAGCACTCAGAGCACTTGTCGATAATCTTTCTGTTCTTAAAAAAAGAAAGCATGTAACGGTTCTGACGCCTCATGCAGGTGAGATGTCTAAATTACTTGGGATCTCTCGCGACGAACTTGAAATTGATCGCATTGCTATCGCTTCACAATTTGCGCGTGAGTATCGCGCTATCCTTGTCCTCAAAGGAGCTCCTACTATTATTGCATTGCCATCTGGAAAAATGTTTGTCAATTCGACCGGTAATCCGGGAATGGCAACAGCCGGAAGTGGTGATGTGCTTTCAGGAATTATCGCCGGAATTCTTGCACAAGAAACGGCGGAGCCCGAAGGTGCTGTTCTGTTCGCAGTCTATGCTCACGGACGTGCCGGAGATATTGCGGCAATGGATGGTTCGATACAGTCGCTCATTGCAACAGATATTATTGCTTCGTTGCATACCGCTTTTAATCAATTACAAGTCACGTGATCTCTCCGGTCCTTCGCAAAGAACTTCGTATCGAACTGCGCAACCGTTATGGCACAAGCGCAGTAGTGATGTTCTTGCTGGTGACCGTAGTGACGATCGCATTTGCAGCACCCGGCGAACAAATTCCTCCGCCACTGATGAGTGCCTTCTTTTGGATCACAGTTTTCTTTGGTACGATGACGGGTCTCTCACGATCGTTTGTGAGCGAAGAAGAACGCGGGACGATTCTCTTGCTTCGGCTTTATGCCAAACCTGAAGCGGTCTTTTGGGGTAAATTTATATATAATTTACTCTTGAGTCTATCACTTGCCTTTACTGCGGTTATTATCTTTGCATTTTTTTTCAAAGATTTTATCGTTCGCGATTATGTAATGTTCTCTTTGCAACTGTTGCTCGGTATCGTTGGTACGGCAGGCATCGTTACGATCTTATCTGCACTTGTTGCTCGCGCCTCGCAAAAAGGGGCACTGTTGCCGGTCTTAGCATTGCCAGTGCTTTTCCCATTGGTAATAGCTGTTACCGACGCGACGACTATCACTATGGAGTCAGGATCGGCATGGATAGCAGTTCGCGGAGATATTTTGGTGCTTTTTTCGTTTGATATTGCACTGATACTGATCAGTTATGTGCTCTTTAATTTTATCTGGCAAGATTGAAAATTTTTCGACATCCAATCGTTTTAGTGATCTTTGCTTTGTGCTTTGGCACGAGTATTTTTCTCTCGTTCTCGACACCGGTTGCTGGTGGCTTCCGTGACACGGCAATGTTGATGATGCTTGGGGTTTCGAAACAAACTCCCGTTGCTGTTACTCTTGGCAATAGGATTTCTGATAGTTCTTCGATCTCGACCTATTCTTCGAAAGATCGTTTCGACGCCGAGCGTATCCTTCACGTCCCGAATAGTTTTGCTCTTCAGTCTGGTATGACGGTAGTTGGTGAGTGCTCATTCACACCGAGTGATAGTTCGTACACGTTGATGAATGTCCAGCGAGTCAACCCAGCTATGATATTTCCGTTAATTCAAGGACTTGGCGAACTTGGCAGGAATATTCTTTTCCATGTGCCAATGTCATTCATAGCCTTTATTGCATTTTTGGTCGGGACGTTCTATTCTATTCTGTTCTTACGGAAGGGTAATCTCAAATATGATCTTCATGCTCGCGCAGCAAGTAGTTTGGGATTGATGTTTACTACACTCGCAACAGTAACAGGGAGTATCTGGGCTCGTTTTTCTTGGGGAAAGTTTTGGGATTGGGACGAACCACGTGAGACCTCAATACTTGTTTTATTGTTGATCTATATTGCATACTTTCTCCTTCGTTCTTTGCTCGAAGATACCGAAGAAAAGAAAGCTCGGCTTGCGGCAGTGTATAATATTATCGCATTTGCAACCGTACCGTTCTTAATGTTCGTGTTGCCGCGTATTACACGGAGTTTACACCCAGGTTCGGGTTCTGAAGCACCAGTGATCAATCTTTCGGGCAAAACGCATATCGACCCATCGTTCTCACTCTTTTTATGGATCAATGTCGCTTGCTTTGCGATCTTGTTTTTTATCATTAAAGATCTCTACATCCGAATCGAGACCATACGTCAACAACGCGAACCTAACTACGATTAATTTATGGACTTCCTACAAAACAATCCGCTGTATGTCGTTGCGATCATTGCCGCAGTAATTTGGGCAGGGATATTCCTCTTTTTAATGAGACTTTCGGGTAAAGTCTCAAAACTTGAAAATGGGAAGTAAATGCTTTTCGTTTAGGTCTTGCCTCTAATCAATACGGTCTGTTCCGGCACTCTCTTTTTCAACCATTTCGTATCTGCGGCGAACCGCATCCCTAAGCGCCGTGTTTTACTGTCAGTAACTCAATCCTATCATGAAAACAAAGCATATTATAGCGCTGGTAGTTGCACTGCTGTTTATTGGTGTAGCGGCGTTTGCATTGGTCGATAATAAGATCGATTATTCTGACTTTACCTCTGCTCAGGAATCAGGGAAGCGAGTTCAGGTTTCCGGTTCATGGGTCAAAGAGCAATCATCCAATTACGACTCGAAGACGAACACCTTTACTTTTGTGATGAAAGATCATAAAGGGGTTGCAATGCCCGTGAGATATGTCGGCTTAAAACCAAATAATTTTGAAACTGCTCCGTCAGTTGTTTGTGTCGGTAAGGTCGATGCAGGTATATTTGCGGTCAGTGATATTCAAACGAAGTGCCCGTCGCGTTATGAAGGTAATAATGCACCGAAATAACGTTGTGTTAGTTTTTTACTTTTTGAAAGGTCGTCGATGATCGGTGGTATTGCAATGGCGGTCGTATTGGCAGCAACACTGGTTGCTTCGATATTATACATTTTGGTCGCAAGAGGACGAAGTGAACTCCTGACCGCGGCACGCATCACGACTCACGTCGCTATTTGGGCACAGTTTGTCGCCGCCGGAACGCTCCTTTACCTCATTTTTAACTATCATTTTGAGATCAATTACGTTTATGAACACGTCTCAAAATCACTTTCAAAGCCGCTCCTCTTCGCCTGTTTTTATGCCTCTCAAGAAGGTAGTTTTATGCTTTGGGCATTGCTCACAGCGATCGTTGCGATCTTTCTGATACCTTACGCACAGCGACAACGATATGAAGCCCCGGTGATGGCGGTCTATCTTGCGATCTTTGCATTCTTGGCAGTGATGCTCGTCGCAAAAAGCCCATTCGAGACGATCTATTCTGCTCATCCGGGACAAGCGCTCGCAGGTTTTATACCACTTGATGGCAAAGGGTTGAACCCGTCGCTTGAGAATCTCTGGATCGTAATACATCCGCCGATGCTCTTTACTGGCTTTACTCTTCTTGCGGTTCCGTTTGCATTTGCAATAGCAGGACTGTTCAAGAAAGATTTTCAAGGTTGGGTTACGACCTCGCTTCCATGGACACTCGGTGCTGGAATGATCCTCGGCTTTGGAATTATGCTTGGCGGTTTTTGGGCCTACGAGACACTCGGATGGGGTGGATATTGGGGCTGGGATCCGGTTGAGAATGCGAGTTTGCTTCCGTGGTTAATTACTGTTGCTGGCACTCATACGATGCTGACACAAAAACGAACCGGCGGCCTTGTCAAAACGAATATTGGCGTCACGCTACTTGCATATTCGATGGTGCTCTACGCATCGTTCCTCACACGCTCGGGGGTTCTCGGAGATGCTTCGGTTCATAGCTTTGCCGATCCGGGAAATTTAGCATTTACGTTGCTCGTCATTGGGTTGTCGGTGTTTGTTGGTGGTTCGCTAATCGTTTTCCTTTGGAGATGGACGGCGATGAACGTCATTAGCAAAGATTATAAGATCATTTCACGTGAAACGGGTCTTTCCATCGGCTCCGCAATTCTTGGTGCTTCGGCATTGGTGGTGTTCATCGGTACGAGCGCACCGCTTGTCTCGAAAAAAGTGGACATTAGTTTTTATGGGAATCTGCATCTGCCAATTGCCATTGGGCTAATGCTGGTGAACGGACTTACTCTTACATTGAAATGGCGTCAGTCGGGCGTAGGCGAAATGCTTCGCAAATCTGCTCTTAGTTTGGGCTTTGCATTGTTGGGTGCTATTGGGTTGTATCTTTATGGTCTCCATGATATTGAATACCTCGCTGTAGCGGCAAGCGCATTATTCTCTCTCTTTATTAATATAGAAATAGCTTTCGGATTGTTCAAAGGTAAACTTTCTCTTACTATTGATAATAACGGAGCTACCGCACAAACACGAATAATCAGCGCATTGAAATGGAGTTTTGTTATTGGTTTTGTCGGCTTGCTCGTCGCATCGGGTGGAGATTACTATAAATTTGGTGATATTATTTTGAGTGGTGGTTTATACTGGCTCTCATTCTTTTTGATCGTTGCCTGTGCATTTATGATCTTCGGTGCGCCAAAGTTTACTCTTGATAAGCGGTTTATTGGTGCGTATGTCGCTCATGCCGGTATTGCTGTGTTTATTCTTGGTGTGGTTGCAACGACCCGCTATGAGAAGAAAGAATTTATTAAGCTCGTGCAAGGCACAAAAGTGAGTGCTTTTGGTGAGTATATGATCAGCTATGATTCGACGGTCATCACACCACCCGAAAATTATTATTATGTGGTGAATGTCCGTGATAAGAACGGCGAGGTTACGCAAGCAAGACCACTGTGGTTCTGGACCGCATTTAATAATCATACATCACCTATAGCCAATCCGGGTATATTGAAGTATGGCTCGCGTGATGTGTACTTCACTGTTGCTGAGACAAATAGTGTTGGGGGTATGCCGTATGACTCACTTGTAAAAGGTGAAACAGTGCCGTTGTTCGGTGGTAAAAAGCAGTTGAAATTTATTGATTTTGATTTTCCGCCTGAAGAGCGTGCGAAGATGGTCTCGGAGCAAGCATTTCGTGTAAAGGCCAGCGTAGAAATTTATGATCCCAATGATAAGAATGCTCCGGTCATTCCATTGATGTTATCGGTGACAAGAAATCTGAAGACTGGCGAAGCAAAACAAGAAGATGTGGTGATTCCGAACACACCGTATCACGTTCAGCTTGCAATGCTGCGTCCGAATCTTGAAGATAGAACAAAATCAAAGATCGTTATTGCAAGTTTCGATGAAAAAAATCCACCACCACCATTAAGGGACGTTATCACAGTTGAAGCATTTATTAAACCATATATCAATATGGTGTGGGCAGGTATTTTGATCGTCGTCGTTGGATTTTATTTTAGTGTCATTCGTCGTCGTCGCGAAGCACTTGTCGCCATCGGCAAAGCCGAAGTAGCTTACGAGAAGATCCTTGCGTTGCGTGCGCCGAATGATCTATTAAAGGAGCCGGTGTCCGGGGTACGGAGTACTTCTACTACAACGAAGAAAACAGTTTAGTAAAAAAGCCCACAAGAGATTCACTCCTTGAGGCTTTACTGTACCTTGAATGTTGTTATCCTGAGCTTGCGAAGGATCTCGACTTTCATAGATAGAAATTTTTGAATTCAATATTTCTCATACCTAACAAATGACCAATACTATCACGACGTTCGAGGAAGCGAAAAAAACAGCTATCGAACTCGGACTTACCGAAGATGAATACTCGAAGATCATTTCCATTTTAGGTGACCGTATTCCAACTTATACCGAACTCGGTATTTTTTCGGTGATGTGGAGCGAACATTGCTCATATAAGAATAGCATCTCGTTATTGAAAACGCTACCTCGCAGTGGGAAACGTTTACTCGTTGATGCTGGCGAAGAGAATGCAGGCCTTGTTGATATTGGCGATGGACTTGCGGTGGCGTTTAAGATCGAGTCACATAATCATCCTTCGGCAGTTGAGCCGTATCAAGGTGCGGCAACAGGTGTTGGTGGTATCTTGCGAGATATTTTTACGATGGGTGCCAGACCTATCGCCGCGCTGAACTCACTTCGTTTCGGTAAACTCGAAAATGATCGTACTAAATTTCTTGTCCGTGGTGTCGTTCACGGTATTGCCGATTACGGCAATTCATTCGGCGTGCCGACGGTCGCAGGTGAAGTATATTTCGATTCTTGTTATCAAGGAAATCCTCTTGTCAATGCAATGGCTGTTGGCATTGTAGAAGTGGGCAAGACTGTTAGTGCGACTGCTGAGGGTGTTGGCAATACTGTTATGATCGTCGGTTCGAGCACCGGGCGTGATGGTATTCACGGCGCAAGTTTGCTCGCCAGTGCGGTCTTTAGTTCTGATGCCGAGGATATGCGACCAACGGTTCAAGTAGGCGATCCTTTTACTGAGAAATTATTGCTCGAAGCATCTCTCGAAGCGATCGAGAAAAAATTAGTTGTTGGAATGCAGGACATGGGTGCGGCAGGAATTTCGTGCTCTACTTCTGAGATGAGTTTCAAAGCCGGAACAGGGATGGACGTTAATCTTGATCTTGTCCCACTTCGCGAAGCAACAATGTCGGCATACGAAATTATGCTCAGCGAATCGCAAGAGCGTATGCTCGTGGTCGTTGAACCAAAAAATGTTGATGCGATCAAAGCAGTGTTTGATAAATGGGATCTTCAAGCTGCTGTTGTCGGTATAGTTACCGATACAGGGAATGTCGTGATCCATCGCAAAGGTGAACTGGTCGCGAACATTCCAGCAAAATCACTCGCGCTTGGCGGCGATATGACACCGGTCTATCAGCGTGAATCAACGGAGCCGACATATTTAAAAACTACTTCAACCTTTGATGTTGCGTCAATACCGGATGTTACTGATCCCGGCGCGACACTAAAGCAAATATTGAGTTCGCCTAATATTGCAAGCAAGCGTTGGGTTTATGAGCAGTATGACTCGATGGTACGGACGAATACTCTAGCTATCCCCGGCGGAGATGCCGCAGTTATTCGTATCAAAGATACAACGAAAGGGTTAGCAGTAAAAACCGATTGTAATTCTCGTTATGTGTATCTCGACCCATATCATGGCGCGATGATAGCAGTATGCGAAACAGCACGAAATGTTGCTTGTGTTGGTGCTCTTCCAATTGCCATTACCAATTGTTTGAATTTCGGAAATCCTTACGAGCCTGAAGTCTTCTTTCAATTCAAAGAAGCAATCCGTGGTATTGGAGATTCTTGTCGTGTACTCGAAACACCTGTCACAGGTGGCAATGTCAGTTTTTATAATCAAAGTCCACAAGGCGCGATCTATCCGACTCCAACCATCGGTATGCTTGGTGTGATCGATGATGTTGATTGTACACTCCAAGCGGCATTTGACAATGATGGTGACGCAGTAATACTACTCACGGCGTACGAATCGAACGATCCGAATGATGGGCTCGGGGGCAGTGAGTATCTTGCGCTATGCAATAATGGTGCTGCACTTGGCAAGGCTCCGCATATTGATCCTGCCGGTGAGCTGAAGTTGATATCACTTCTTGTCTCTTGTGCAAGCAAACGTCTGCTCAGTAGTGCGCACGATGTCAGTGACGGCGGGATTGCTGTCACCCTTGCTGAATCGTGTATTGCTGGCAAGATCGGTGCAACAGTCGAACTCCATAATGAAGCGCGCAAAGACGTAATGCTCTTTGCCGAGCGACAGGGAAGAGTTGTTGTGAGTTGTGCTCCCGAGTATGTGGTGGAGGTGTTCCGCCTTGCATCGCAACTAGGTGTAAAATCTGAAGTGATCGGCAGTGTCGGTGGCACGAATCTTGTGATAAAAGGAATATTAGATGAGAATATTTTACAATTGCAAGAGCTTTATGAATCAGCAATTCCCAATGCAGTGGAAGCCACTGTTGAATTGTAATTCAGAAGAGTCAGCACATTTATTAAAGCGGGAAGGACATTCCCGCTTTTGTTTTTATATCATATAATGATAGTATGTTTTTGACACTGCGGTCAAAAATTCTTGCCGGATATTTATTTGTTGTTGCCTTGCTTGCGGCACTTGGGCTCTATGCCGTGCTTACTTTTCAATCATACACCCAACTTACTAATACTGCCGTCGAAAAAATTTCTCAAGCCGACCGCGCAACGCTTTCGATGTATGAGTCATTGGTCAGACTCAATGAAGCGCAATTGCAAGTATTAGGTGGCGAATCAATACGCGGCAGTAATATACTCTCATCAGCTCCGACGGTGTTGAACAACGAACTTTCATCGGCAGAGAAGTCGATCTCGGAAATACCGAAAGAGTTTTCAGCCTCAGTGAGTGTACTCTTGACTCAGTTTGAGATCCGTTGGCATCAATATCAAGCACAGTTACCCGAGTTTCTTTCACTTGCAAATAGTGATCCGCAGAAAGCAAGACGGTTCTTTGAAACGGTACTGTCGCCAACGTTTCTTGAATTAAAGAAAACGAGTAATGCACTTTCGCTCGCTATCTCGCAATTATTTCTAAAAGCAAGAGATACCGCTGTGAGCGAAGCAAATAAAGCCGAGGACACGGTCATTATTACAACGGTCGTTGCCATTGTTATTGGTCTGCTTGGAAGTGTGATCATCGCAAGACGGACGACAAGACCACTCCAGCAATTAAGCGTATCACTAAAGCATATTCAAAAAGGGAATTTGGGTGACAGATTGGAAGTCCGTGATGCCGACGAACTCGGCGAGGTGAGCTTTGAATTTAACCGAATGGCAGAACGGCTTGAGCGTTACGAGCGAATGAATATCGACACGCTGCTTGCTGAAAAAAGTAAATCGGAATCGGTCATACTTTCATTCGATGAGCCGCTCTTCCTTTTTGATGCTTCCGGAAAATTATTGTTGGTCAATCGCAGTGCGGAAGAGTTAATTGGAAGATCAGAAGCCGCGATGATCGGGTTGACAGCGACAAATATTTTTACTGAGGCGAGTATGCAAGTGCCAGTGCTGGCAGTTCTCGGCCAAGAGAAGTCCCTCAATGATATCCCAATTATTATTGAACGACAGGTGTCCACGAAACGAAAGTTCTATCGAGTTTCTACCGTTGAGATCACTGCCTCAACAAGTGATGATGCAACAATGGTCGTCGGAAAGCTTTTGCATTTTACTGATATTACTCATTTTGAAGAACTTGATCGTTTAAAGAATGATTTTCTTGCAAAAGTATCGCATGAGTTTAGAACGCCATTAACTTCTATAAGAATGTCTCTTGATATTCTTGCCGAGGGAGTGATCGGCACACTTACTCCTGATCAACGCGAGCTTGTCAACAGTTCATCGAATGATTGTGAGCGTCTCACAAAACTTATTAAAGATCTGTTGAGTATTTCAAAATTGGATCAATCGAAGAAGATCATCAACAATGAAAAGGTAAACATTCCGGAAGTATTGGTCTCAGTCGTAAATTCTCTTCAGCCACAGTATAAAGAAAAGAATATTCATTTACATGCTGAATACGACAAAGAATGTATTGTATCAATGAATCGCGAACACTTTGAATCTATCGTTCAAAATTTTCTTGTTAATTCATTGAAGTACACTCCGGTAAATGGGAAAGTATTTGTTTCTCTTTCAAACTCTGAAACAATATGGACGTTGAAAGTGAGCGATACGGGGATTGGCATTGCAACCGCCGATCTTGGACGTATATTTGACAGGTTCGTCCAACTAAAGCCGACAGATGCTGCAACACCGGGATCGATCGGACTTGGACTTGCTATTGTTAAAGAGATCGTAGAATTATATCATGGCACGGTCAGTGTTGAGAGTACTGTCGGTGTTGGCTCTGTCTTTACTGTAGAATTCCCAAAGCAATCAGCGTAATATGAAAGGACATGTTTTATTAATTGATGATGAGCCTAACATTGTGAAGACAATGTCAATGAGCCTGAGAACGGCTGGGTATGAGGTTACATCCTACTCTGACCCTGAACTCGCATTGTTGCAAATTGAACTGCATCCCGAACTTTCCTTCACAATGGCACTGGTAGATCTGATGATGTATCCCATTGATGGCAAGGTCATTTTGCAGCAACTCAAGAATAGATTTAGTGATCTTCCGGTGATCATCATCACGGCCCACGCGACGGTTGAGACTGCTGTAGAGACGTTAAAACTCGGGGCGTACGATTATTTACAAAAGCCTTTTGACCAAAAAGAATTACTTACGCTTGTTAGTAGTGTTCTAAATATGCAGCAACTTCGCGAACTCCGCTCGCCGGATGCCGAGATGTTGACTGATGATCCGAATATGCTTTCTATCCTTGCAACAGCAAAGAAGATCGCCGCTTCAGATCTGACAGTATTAATTGAAGGTGAGACCGGGACAGGTAAAGAGTTGTTTGCTGATTACATTCATAAAAATAGCACACGAGCTTCAGGACCGTTAGTAAAGCTGAATTGCACTACGCTCTCCGGTGAGTTGATAGAATCAGAATTGTTCGGGCATATGAAAGGCTCGTTCACGAGTGCCATTAAAGATCGTATCGGAAGAGTAGAAGCCGCTGACGGTGGGACACTGTTTCTTGATGAGATCGGCGAGATGGCTTTGGCATCGCAAGCAAAACTGCTTCGTTTCTTACAAAATAGGGAGTTCCAACGAGTAGGCGAAAATGTGACAAGAACAAGCGATGTGCGAATTGTTGCGGCAACCAATAGAAATCTTGAGCAAGAGATCGAGCGAGGTAATTTTCGCGAAGACCTTTTCTATCGCCTGAGTGTCTTTCGCATTCTTGTGCCTCCGCTTCGTCATCGCAAAGGAGATATATTGCTACTTGCAAAATATTTTGTTTCGCAGGCGACGACAAACGGAATTCCTCCGGAGTTGTCGTCCGATGTACAGGACGCACTGATGCGTTATGATTTCAGAGGAAATGTTCGTGAGTTAGAAAATGCAATGGTGCGAGCCACTGTTCTTGCTTCGGGCGAACGGACCATAACACTTGCACACCTACCGAAATACATTGCTCAACCAAAAGCTATCACTCCAATTGATCAAACTACAAATGTTTCATCGGAATTGGAATCACTCGAGCAGATGGAGCATAAACATATCGCGTTCATACTCTCTAAAACATCAAGTCTTGAAGAGGCCGCACGTATATTAGGAATTGATAGTGCGACGCTATGGCGTAAACGAAAGAAATTTGGACTGTAATAGTTAATGAGAAACGGATATTTTGGTATTCTAAGAAGCATCGCGATCGTCGTGCTGATCGTGCTCGGCTTTAATATGCTTGGTGGGATCATTCTGGTTGCTTTTTACGGTATCGATATTAAAGGTGCCGCTGCCGGAATGATCATTGCTATTAATGCCTTGGCACAACTCGCGGTAATGTTTACTGTCCCGATATTAATTGTGAAAAATTTCGGACAGGACTCGCATGCCTCTTTCCGATTAGAAGGCATTCATGAAACTCCGCTATCAGCAATGCTACTCGGAGTGCCAATGGTGTTGTCGGCGCAAGTTGTAGGTGGGGCATTGGATGGCTTATGGATCTCGTTCCTAAAATTGTTTCCACAGATATATGATCCGTTACTTTCACTGCAAAAATATCTTGATGATTTTATGAGCAGTGTAACTGACGCAAAATCTATCGGTGAATTGATCATATTATTGATAGGGATCTCTCTGATACCTGCCATAGCCGAGGAAACACTGTTTCGCGGATTTATCCAAACGAATATAGAACGTAGCGGTAAGACCAAAACTCGACCCTATATTGCAATACTCATTACCTCTATATTGTTCGCGGCTGTCCACGCTAGCCCGTTAAATTTTCCCGGATTGCTCTCAATAGGATTAGTACTCGGGTGGTTGGCATATCGAACCAGTGATCTGAGAGTAAGTATGCTTGCGCATGCTATGAATAATGGCCTTATTGTTTTAGCAGTATTCTTTTTTAGTGGTTCAAAATCTGCGCTCGATTCCATTACCGGCACCCCTGAGGTATCTGTCAACGATTCGCTGATACTACTCGGCATTTCACTGCCGTTTGTTGTTGGATTGTTTTATTTATTCCAAAGAATTACCGAGCCACTTAGCGCGAGACATAATGCGGAGGACGAACTGAGGCTCATCCAAGATTTTCATCATCAAGAATCTGAAACGACGACCCTATGAGTAATTTATTACAACGAGTGATCTTTGCCGTTATTGCAATACCGATAGTGCTCTATATCGTGCTGTATAAACCACTTGGTTTCTTCACGCTCACGGTGATACTTTCTGGTGTTACTGTATGGGAATATTATGGACTCGCAAAAACAAAAGGATATTCACCCCAAGTGGGGCTTGGTATCTTTCTAACGATGTGCACCGCAATGATCTTTGGCATCGAACGATTTACGTTTGGATATGGGTCGAATATTTCTCAAGCGGCGCATGAGATCGTTATTTCTATTGCAGGATTATCGGCGTTTATTATTTTAGCTTCAGAGCTCTTTCGTGCTTTACCAAATCCGATAGAGCAATCGGCAATAACTCTTTTTGGTCCAATATATATAGGTATAGGCTGTGGCACGTTGTTTGGGCTTTTCGATCTAATTGCACGCAACCCGATGATCGCCGGAGCGGATAAATTCACACCTGGATATTTTGTGATCGTATTATTGGTTTCGATCTGGGTATGTGATAGTGCTGCATACTTTGCCGGGAAGGCATTTGGTAAGCATAAACTTTTCGAGCGAGTAAGCCCAAATAAAACTTGGGAAGGTTCGATAGCAGGATTTATTTGTTGCGTTGCTGTTTGGGTGCTGGTGCCAAAAATATTTCCTGAGCTGGGTGCATTAAAAACTACGAATGCCTTGATTATTGGTATTATCGTCGGTAATGTTGGTCAGCTTGGCGATCTTGCAAAGTCCTTGCTTAAGCGCGATGCCGGTGTGAAAGACTCTTCAAATTTAATACCTGGTCACGGAGGATTTCTCGACAGATTAGATTCTATTATGTTCTCGGCTCCGATTCTGTATGCAGTATTGAATGTGATTTCGACATTGCAATAATTTTATTACCGACTTGCGGAGCGTGCATCCGCACTCCAGAGTAGTTTTGTTCTCAGGAGATCAAAGTAAGAGCGCGATGGGTGACGTAATAATTTCAAGCGATTTTGATGCCCGGAAATTCTGATGAGCGCAGGAGTTTCGATCACGATCTCTTCTTGACCATCGGCTACTAAAAGAATAGGTGTGCCAGCATCATTCCAGACACGAACATCAACTTCATACCATTCAGGTACAACAACAGGTCGTACTGAAAGTGAGTGCGGCGCAATTGGTGCAACGATCATTACCGGACTTGTTGGTTCGATCAAAGGACCACCAGCACTTGCCGAGTAACCCGTTGAACCCGTTGGAGTCGAGACGATCAACCCATCAGCACGAAGGGTCCCGAGTTGCGAACCTTGTATTTGAATTTCAAATGTTAACATTCTCGTTGACCCGAAGTTGTCAATAACAATTTCGTTGAGTGCCAGTAGTCGAGCTGAATCGCCGCGCTCGTTTTCTCGTTCGGGGCTAAGATTATCACGACGGATCAGTACACCCGTTTGAGCATTGGTTTCACTCTTACCAATTGCTTCGATCAATAAGCGATTCTCTTTTAATAGGGTATCTTCTTGAATCCCTTTTATGAGCTCAGGTAAAAGATCGGTCGAATGCTCGGAAATAAACCCAAGCCTACCGAGATTAATACCAAGGAGTTGAGCATCGGGGTTCGAACGCATAATAGCGCGTGCGGCACTGAGCATCGTACCATCACCACCGAGAGAAAAAACGATGTCAGCATTGTTGGCGATGTCCATTGCTGAAGTTGAGATGCTCGTGTGTTTGTGCTTCTCAATTAAATGATAGAGCGAGTCGATGATCTTTGATTCGGAAGGGGAGAGCAACTTCAATAACTGTTCGAGCGTGGCTCGAACGTTTACTTTCTCAGGGTTTCCGTATATTCCAAAAGTTTTTGGCATCACGATGTCTGTCGGGTTGCGGCTGTAAGTGTATTACGGAGTACCATTGCGATCGTCATTGGCCCGACTCCACCCGGGACAGGGGTAAGTGCCGAAGCAATATTTTTTACAGATTCAAAATCAACATCACCAACAAGTCGTGATCCTGATTTTTTCGAAGGGTCGGGAATGCGATTCATTCCGACATCGATCACCACAACGCCTGGCTTTACCATATCGCCTGTGATAGCAAGTGGTGCGCCCATTGCAGCAATAAGAATATCTGCCGAGCGTGTGTATTCTCCGAGCAGTTTACCGGCTGCAGTATGAGCAAGTGTAACGATCGCATTTGCACCTTCAGCTTTTTGTACTAACAGAGCGGCGAGAGGCTTGCCGACGATGTTCGATCTTCCGACGATCACGACGTGCTTGCCAGAAGTTTCTATTCTTTCTCGCTTGATCATTTCCATAATACCCAATGGTGTGCAGGGTACAAAAAAATCTCCGCGACCGATCGAGAGCCTGCCGACATTGATCGGATGAAACCCGTCAATATCTTTATATGGGGCGATCGCCTCAATTATTTTTTCTTCGGAAATATGTTTTGGCAAGGGAAGCTGACACAAGATCGCATGAGTCTTGTCGTCGTTATTGAGCTTTTCGATCAGCTCTAATAATTCTTTCTCGCTGACTTGTTCGCTAAGACGAACCGTTTCGTGCGAGAAACCAGCTGCTTCGGAGGATTTGCCTTTGCTTGCTACATAGACTTCGCTCGCGGCAGAGTTGCCGACGAGAATAAACACAATTCTCGGAGTAACACCGGTCTTAAGAATAAATGCCGCCGCTTCTTGTTTTACTTCGGCTCTGATAGTTTCGGACAGTGTACGTCCGTCAAGAAGATGGAACATCGGTAAATATTTTTCAGCTATTGATGAGGAGATCGGCTTCTGCTTCGATCGGTGATTCTTGTGGTTGCGAACGTTCGAATTCAGGATACATAAAGCGTTCGATACTGAGCGCACGCCCAGTTGCAGGATCGATCTCGATCACAGCACCCGAAATTTTGAGATCACCTTTGGCAGTTTCATATTTATGTGGCGTGCCATAAAGAAAGCGTTTGATAGCAATGTCTGTGCGAAGACCGACACAACTATCATACGGACCCGTCATACCGACATCAGTAAGATATGCAGTGCCGTTGGGCAAGATACGTTCATCAGCCGTTTGAACATGGGTATGAGTGCCGAGCACTGCACTGACACGACCATCGAGATAAAAGCCCATGGCTTGTTTTTCGGCGGTAGCTTCAGCGTGAAAATCAACAAGAATATTTGGGGTGACTGCAAGAATTCTTTCAAGCGCCCAGTCTGCCGCCTTAAAAGGGCAGTCGATCGGTGGTAAAAAAACTCTGCCTTGAATTGAGAGTACACCGATCTTTACACCAGTGGCTGTTTCAAAAATAGCATAACCTGCGCCGCCATTTTCTCTTGGATAATTGAGAGGTCGAAGGATTCGACGTTCTTCCTTCATCAAAGGACGAGCTTCCCAACGCTCCCATACATGGTTTCCGGTTGTGATGATATCGACACCTACACCGAATAATTCTTCGGCATGTTTTTTGGTGAGGGATTTACCTTCGTAAATATTTTCACCGTTTACAATGAGCGCATCGGCGTTATACTTTTCCTTGAAACCTTTGATCAATCTGACCACCATTGCTAATGCATCGGTGCCGACGATATCTCCTATAAATAGAATTTTCACTTTGTGCCCCGTAATATTGTGATTAGTGCACCACAACAAGTTTCTCAGAAGAAACGAGCGCATTATCTAAAAATACAGTTACGGTATATGATCCCGAACTCAAAGACGATGTTGAGATAATAATATCTGCTTTGGGGTCACCAGTATAAATAATAGATCGCTGACCATCAACGATCGAAAGTAGCTCGACTCTCATCGAAGAGGATGTTCTGACTGTTGCGTCAGCAATAGAAACAGTAACCGCATTATTGCCGGGGTTTGGAAATAATGTGATCTGAGCTGTCGAATGAGACTTGAATGGAACCGCATCAATAAACTCGATACCATATTTCGTGAGTTGTCGCTCTGAGCCTGCGATAGGCACAAGGCCGTTGATCGTGGGTTGGTTCGTCTTTACGATGCCAACACCTTTTACCAGCCAGACAGTCTGCACTCCTGCAAATGAGCCTAAGGGAAGAATGCTTAGCGAAATATTCGCAGCTCCATTGATAAAGAATTTATAGGCTGTATCGAAATGCCCAGCGGGTACGGTGACACTATCAATTCCTTGATAACTGCCTGTTACCGTCAGATCAATTGAGACCGTAGTGCCTTGAAAATCGGTTTGCTGTGCTAAATGTGCAATCGGATATTGTTTTTTAATGCCACCGGAAAGAATAAAATAATTTACAAAGCTGTCGGGAGGTGTGAGGATTGTGGCGAATGCTTGTGGTACAAATGTTCCTAAAAACTGTGCATCTGCATACGCGAGAATATCGCCTTTCGCATCTGGAAGATAGTGAAGATTGCTTTCTTGTCCTTTCGAACGGTTGGTAATATTTGAGGTATCCTTTGCCCATGCGACATTCGTCATCCCTGAAAAATTTTGGCCTGTGCGCCATACGACAAACGAAGCACGGTTCTTGGTGCTATCGATCGGTACTCCGAGAGTATCGGTCGTATAAGCATCATAAATATTGTAGTGGCCGAGGTCGAGCGGGAATATCTCTGTTGCTTTTGTAACATCAACTTTCGTACCATGCTGTAAGCCTGGGGTTGGTTTTGGTTGCAAACTAAAATCCACGAAAGAATTATGGGTCGTTACACCTTTTTCATTGCGCTCCATCGAAACGCCGAGTTTTAAATTTGCACCACCTGTTATGCCTGCATCAATTGTCGGAGGAAGATTGCCTGTCCCTGCAATAGCATATTGTACGCCATCGAGTATGCTTGTCGCTTTTAACCCATCACTGAGCACGGTATCAGTACCATCGGTGATTACGACGGCATCATGTTTTTGCGAAAGAGAAAAGTCTGTGTTAAAAAAAGCATTGCCTCCAAGTTTTCGGAGTTTTTTTGCACTTGGTGAATTATTGTCGATCAAACTTGAGTACGTTTCAAAATCAGCACCGCTGAGATCGATACCCCCTGCAGTCGCTGTAGCATTTACGGCGATGACGACAAAGCTGCCCGAAGTAACAGATAATGTATGTCCGCCAACAGAACCTGGGAATACCCAGCCTTCGGCAGGATAGACCAGCACTCCGGTAGAAAGCAAGCCGCCCGAAGAATCAAATCTTGCAAGGATACAGCCATCGAGATAGAGCGTATGATCGGTAGGGTTATAGAGCTCGACAAATGAGTCGTTGGCAAGACCGCCGCGGACAGTACCAATATAGATCTCGTTGATCACAATACCCGATGCAGCGCTTTGCGCCATAGCAAATTCGGGAATAAGTAAAGTGATGAGCAAAAGTATGTATTTCATTCAGAGATATGGATTATGACGTGACAGATCATCTTTGGCTATTAACACCCGAAGTTGGGAATAGTGTCTATATTAGAGCAAATGCAGTAATTATTAGGATTTTCTAAAAAAAGAGGAAAAAAGGCATATAGTAGAACTACACGAGCATAAAAGCTGTTAAGAACCCGCTTAGCAAAAGAAGAAATTTTATACTACTATGCCAAATCCTACGCATCGAAATAGCCGAACACGCCGCGATAAGCGCCGTACGCATTATAAAGCAGCAATGCCTGCTTTTGGCGAGTGCAAGAATTGTTCAGCAATGAAATTGCTCCATCGCGCTTGCCCAAACTGCGGCCACTATAATGGCAGGCAGATGTTCGAGACCAAGACAGCCGCGTAACTGTTTACGCAACGTTTTATTGCCGTTCATCTTGTCATATTTTCAAGATGAGCGGCTTTCTTTTTGAATCCACTCTCTCCATATTATTATAGCCGATGATCCGGATCGGGTTAGATACGATGGGCGCTGACTTTTCACCCGTAAACGAGGTGGGCGGCGCATTATCGGCTCTTGGTGAATCCGGTCATGATATTCAGATCGTCCTCTTCGGTAAGGAAACCCTCCTCAAAGCACAACTCAAGAATAATCCATTCCCCGCGAAGATCGAGATCGTCAATGCCGATGAAGTCATTACCATGAATGACGAACCGGTTGCCGCACTCCGACAAAAACGAAACAGCTCTATCGTCCAAGGTTTGATCGCCCTCAAAGAAGGGAAGATCGATGCGTTTGTCAGCGCTGGTAATACTGGTGCAGTGATGGGCGGTGCTACTCTCGAACTTGGCAGGATTCCGGGGGTGAGCCGGCCGATGATCGGTTCTCAATTTCCAAGATCGAACGGCGGCTTCACATTAGTCTTTGATGTCGGCGCAACAGTTGATGCAAAACCGCATTGGTTAAAAGAGTACGGAGTAATGGGTACGATCTATGCTCGGGAGATCTTTGGTATCAATAATCCGACGGTGGGATTGCTTTCAGTTGGTGAAGAAAAATCAAAAGGCAATGAGTTGGTGCTCGAAGCACAAAAATTACTTTCGCAAACGGAGCTAAACTTCATAGGGAATGTTGAAGGAAGAGATATTTTGCTCGGCAAAGCTGATATTGTACTTTGCGATGGCTTTACCGGAAATATCATTTTAAAATTTGCGGAGAGTGTACTGATCACACTCAAAACGAGAATTCGTGCGTATGCCGAGAAGGGCATCATCAATAAGATCAAAGCCGCGATCACGGCATCGGTGTTCAAAGCAACACTTCGTGATTTTGATTATCAGGAGCACGGCGGCGTTCCGTTGCTGGGTGTCAATGGGGTCGTGATCATCGGTCACGGAAGCTCAACACCAAAAGCGATCAGAACAATGATCTTCAGGGCAGAAGAAATGGTACTAAAAGATATTTGTGGTGTCGTGCGAACAGCGCTTGCCAAGGAGAAAACAGATTTATGAGTGAAAAAACAGTTTTTCGTGCGGGGATAACCGCTGTTGCACACTTTGTCCCTGACGAAGTTGTGCCAAATTCATTTTTTGAGTCATATCTCGATACGACCGATGAATGGATACAGACGCGCGCAGGAATAAAGGAGCGTAGAATTTTGCGCAATGGCGCAACGAGCGATCTGGCCGTTCCAGCGATAAAAAAATTGCTCGAACAACGGGGAATAGCGGCGACCGATATTGATATGATCTTGGTTGGCACAGTCACACCCGATATGCTTTTCCCATCGACGGCTTGTGTGATTCAAGAAAAGATCGGAGCAACAAACGCTTGGGGGTTTGATGTCTCCGCAGCGTGTTCGGGTTTTTTGTTTACACTCGAAACCGGTAGAAGATTTATCGAAAGTGGTGCGGCGAAAAAAGTGTTGGTTGTTGGCGCCGATAAAATGAGTTCTATCACCAACTATCAAGATCGCAATACTTGCATCTTGTTCGGTGATGGCGCCGGAGTAGTGCTGCTCGAACCGGTTGATGAAGAGTTGGGGATCCGCGATTCAATTTTGCGCATCGATGGCACCGGTGGCGAATACTTAAATATGAAAGGCGGCGGAAGTTTGAATCCGCCATCGCACGAAACGGTCGACAAGCAAATGCATTATGTTTATCAAGATGGAAAAGCAGTATTCAAACGAGCGGTGATCGGGATGGCAGATGTTTCGGCAGAGATCGTCGAGCGTAATCATCTTACCAAAGATGACATCGCATACTTAGTACCGCATCAAGCAAACTTGCGTATTATCGAAGCCGCGCGTGAACGTGTCGGACTAACGCCCGACCAAGTGATGATCAATATTGATCGATATGGTAATACGACATCGGGCACAATACCGATCTGCTTGAGCGAGTGGTCGGCGGCGGGAAAAATTAAGAAAGGTGATTATCTCGTTCTCGCAAGTTTCGGGGCAGGGTTTACGTGGGGTTCGATCTTATTGCGTTGGGCATTTTAATATCTATGAAAGCATACGTATTCCCTGGGCAAGGTTCGCAATATGTCGGAATGGCAAAAGAATTTGCCGAAGTAATTCCCGAAGCGAAAGATATGTTGCAACAAGCCGATGATCTGCTTCACGTGCATTTGTCAAAGACAATGCTCGAAGGACCTGATGAGCTTTTAAAGCAAACTGAATTTACACAGCCGGCAATTTTTTTGCATTCGATGATCGCTCTGCGTTGTTCATCAATGCAAGATCATCCAGTTGCAGTAGCAGGTCATTCGCTTGGCGAATTCTCTGCGCTGTGCGCCGCAGAAGCTATCAGTTTTAATGATGCGCTATCGCTTGTGCATTTACGTGGCAGATTAATGGCAGAAGCTGGCAAGCGACAGAGTGGCACGATGGCGGCGATCATCGGTATGGATGAAACCGTGCTTCGGGATATGTGTGTTGCTGTCGAAGCAGAGACAGGTCATATCGTTCGGCCAGCGAATTTTAATTCACCGGGTCAGATCGTGATCAGTGGTTCGGTCGATGGAGTTCGCGAAGCAATGAAACGAGCGAAAGAAGCAGGCATTCGGATCGTAAAAGAACTTCCTGTTTCCGGAGCATTTCATTCGCCGCTAATGCAATATGCAGCCGATGGATTGAAAGAAGCATTAGATTCAACCACGATCGTTGCACCGATGATGCCGGTCTATGCAAATGTGACCGCAGAAGTGCATACCGATCCCGAGAGCATTCGTCAACGATTAGTCGAACAACTGACAATGCCGGTATTGTGGGAGCAGAGTGTAAAAAATATGAAACGTGACGGGATAAACGAATTCGTTGAGTTCGGTCCCGGGAAAGTGTTGCAAGGGTTGATCACTCGGACAGTACAAGAAGTATCTGTATCGGGAGTAGAGAAGCCATAAATTAGATCTGAATATATGAGCGAAGAATTGAATATAGACACTGAAAACTCGACTCGCGACGACATTCCGAGTTCGCGTATCGCACCGATCACCGTAAAAGGTATGAAGGTCGATGAGTTGATCTTTACGCACGGTTTCGTGCACTATTGCGATATTGATAAATGTGGCGGCGGTTGCTGTCACTCTGGTGTCTATGCCGACACCAATGAGTACGAAAATATTTTACGGCACAAAGACGAAATTATTGCCGTCATGGATGAAACACAGGATACCGACCCTGCTCATTGGTTCGATGGCGAGTGGATCGATGACACCGACTTCCCGAGCGGACGTGCAACAGGTACTGAAATTCATGAGCGCGATGGTGGTATTTCAGGTTTTACAGAAGGTTGTATGTTCCTTGATAAGCGACACTTTTGTTCGATCCAGGTTGCCGCCGCTGAAAAGGGATTGCATCGTTGGGCTTGGAAGCCTGACTATTGCATCTTGTTTCCGGTAACAGTCGTCGAAGGGATCATTACCTATGACGATTCGCATTCGGTTGATCTGAATTATTGCGGGCTCAATGGAAGTGGCGTCTATGTTCATTCGATCTACGAATCGATGAAAGAGGAATTGATGCATTTCCTTGGTGAGACAGAATTCGCTAAGCTTAATGATTATTATTTAGCAAATCGCACACGTTTTGAAACCGAACGAGCGAAAGACCCCAAAAATACATTTGTTCAAATTACACTGTAATATGTCAATGCTTTTAGGTCAGGTTGTTGTTGTAACCGGTGCATCACGCGGAATTGGCAAAGCGATCGCCATTGCCGCCGCCACTGCCGGCGCAGATGTTGTTTTTACATATGCATCGAATGAGCAAGCCGCGACAGAAGTCTCAGCCGAGATCCAGGCACTTGGGCGGAAGAGTTTAGCCATCAAGGCAGATGCAGCCTCGGCAGATGGAGCAAATAGTGTGATCGAACAGACGATCGCAATGTTTGGGAAGATCGACGTTCTTGTCAATAATGCCGGTATCACTCGTGATACATTACTGATGAGAATGAGTGAAAGCGATTGGGATGCGGTGATCGATACCAATCTCAAAGGTGTTTTCTTGCTCACGAAGGCGGCGATCCGCCCGATGATGTCAGCAAAAAAGGGGAAGATTATTACCATCTCCAGTGTTGTTGGTCTGACCGGAAACCCGGGGCAGACCAATTATTGTGCTTCGAAAGCCGGAGTGATCGGGTTTTCAAAGTCGTTAGCAAAAGAAGTCGGTTCGCGTGGCATTACCGTAAATGTCATTGCGCCGGGATATATCGAAACCGATATGACCCAGAAAATGTCAGACGTTCAAAAGAAAGCCATACTCGATATGGTGCCGTTGCGAAGAGGCGGTAAGCCGGAAGATATTGCTCAGGCAGTGATGTTTTTGGCATCAAGCGGAGGCGATTACATAACCGGCGAGACCATCAGAGTTGATGGCGGAATGGCAATGTAAGCGCTTGACAAAAAGATTTTAGTATATTTATTGTTTCATTTTCATTTATTATTAAGCACTATGGCAGATACAGCAGCAATTGAGTCAAAGGTTCGTGAGATCATCACCAGCAAACTTGGTGTCGAAGCATCGCAGGTAACGACCACCGCTTCGTTCACGAAAGATCTTGGCGCTGATTCGCTTGATACCGTCGAACTCGTTATGGAGTTTGAAAAAGAATTCGGAATGCAGATCCCTGACGAAGATGCAGAAAAGATCCAGTCGGTGGGTGATGCAGTAACCTATATCTCTTCTAAAAAATAATCGTTGAGGTTGTACTTCCGCTGTTGGAAGTGTAACTTCATCTAATAGTATTATGGCTCACGAATACCCCCGTGTTGTCATTACTGGTATGGGCGCGATAACGCCGATCGGGAATGACCTCAGTTCATATTGGGATGGATTAATAAATGGGCGCTCCGGTGGAGCGCCTATTACGCGTTTTGATGCATCCGATTTTGATACTAAATTTGCGTGCGAAGTCAAAAACTTCGACCCGCATCTGTATTTGGATAAAAAGATCACTCAGCGGATGGATCTCTTTACCCAATTTGGTATGGCGGCAAGTATCCAAGCTATTACTGATAGTGGGATCGATCTCGAGAAATCGGATCGAGACCGTATTGGTGTGATCTATGGCTCGGGTATTGGTGGTATGTGGGCTTACCAAAAACAGCAACAAACCTTCTTTGATAGCGGCGGACCGAACAGGATCTCTCCGTTCTTTATTCCGATGATCATCTCGGATATTTGCGCCGGATATATTTCGATGCGTTTTGGGCTCAAGGGTCCGAACTATGCAACGACGAGTGCTTGTGCAACGAGTAACCACTCAATGATCGATGCGGTGATGTATATTCAGCGTGGGCTTACTGATGTGATGGTTGCTGGTGGTACCGAAGCGGGTATTTGCCCGATGGGTATTGGCGGTTTTAATGCGATGAAAGCATTGTCGGTACGAAACGATGAGCCACTAACAGCAAGCAGACCTTTTGATATAACTCGTGATGGTTTTGTTGCCGGCGAAGGAGCTGGTTCTCTCATACTTGAAAATCTTGACCATGCTCGAAATCGTGGCGCAAGAATTTATGCTGAAGTTGTAGGATTTGGCGCAACAGCAGACGCCCACCATATTACTGCACCAGCGCCGGGTGGCGAAGGGGCAGTGCGTGCAATGAAGATGTCACTCCATACTTCTGGGTTGAGTCTCAATGATATTGACTATATCAATGTTCACGGTACCTCAACACCGCTCGGTGATATTGCAGAGACTGAAGCAATTAAAACCGTTTTTGGCGATCATGCACGAAAGATCGCGGTGAATTCAACGAAGTCTATGACAGGGCACTTGCTCGGAGCGGCTGGTGCTGTCGAAGCGATCGCCAGTGTACTTGCGATCTATCATCAGATCGCCCCGCCGACGATCAATATAGTAAATCCTGATCCGCAATGCGATCTCGATTACATTCCAAACGTTGCACGACCGATGGAAATAAAAGCTGCACTCAGTAATGGGTTTGGTTTTGGCGGGCATAATGCAACGCTGGCCTTTAAAAGATATCAAGACTAATTTGGTCGTTATAATTTTTTGCAGACAATTGAATTGTTGTGAATACCTCAACTGAAGCTCCGAAATCGAGCTCGATCATCGGAAAGCTCAAAGATCGCATCAATCATTATCGCGAACTTGGTGCCGTCAGACGCGAACGTCGTTTTGGCGATAATTTCCCATCGTTTCTCAGACGTACACCGGCAGTAGAGCAATACACGCCGCCACCACCAATGGTCGCGGGAGTTGCGAGAGGTTCACTTTCGGCTCAGGATTTTACCGAGCTCGAACAACGACTCGGTTACATCATAAAATTTCGTTTATATTTTTTACAGGCGCTTACTCATCGTTCGTATCTGCAATTCGTGCAAGAGCCGGATATGCAATCAAACGAACGTCTCGAATTTCTTGGAGATGCGGTGCTCGATCTGGTGATCGGGGAGTATCTCTACCGGGAATTTCAAAACCTTGCCGAAGGCGAACTGACCAAACTCCGTTCGAGACTTGTTTCCGGAGTGGCACTTGCCAAACACGCCGCTGATATAGGTCTCGATCACTTCTTACTGCTTTCGACCTCTGCAAAACATTCGCTCGATCGCGGCTCACAGACGTTACTTGCTGATGCGTACGAAGCGATCATCGCTGCGATCTATCTTGATGGCGGAATGGATGCTGCTCGTGATTATATCTATCGACAGATCATTACTCATACCCGTCGGGACGAGTTGATGCTTTCGGATACGAATTATAAGTCGATGCTTCTTGAATATGCCCAGTCACAAAAACTTGGTGTGCCGAGATATATTACTGTCGGTGAAGAGGGACCAAATCACGCTCGTACGTTCTCTGTTGAAGTCTTGGTAGCCGGTATCGTACAAGGTGGCGGACAAGGACACTCCAAAAAAGAGGCAGAACAACAAGCTGCACATCGTGCACTCGAGGTACTCGGGCTTTTGGAAGCCCCGGTTGTCTAATCTATTTCAAGTAGTATTATGAAAAGTAACCTGCTCAAGTATGGCATTGCCATTTTGCTTTCGGCAGGGGCTTTGTACTTTGCTTTTCGAGGACAAGATTTTGATTCTTTGTTTGCAATAGTCAAGCAAGCAAACATTTGGTTTATTCTTCTCGCTCTTACCCTTCAACTGATAGCACACTATATCAGAGCATGGCGTTGGCAGTTCCTGCTTCGTCCGGTGAAGCCGAAGATCGGCACGTACAATTCATTTAAAGCTGTTGTCGCGGGATATGGACTGAATAATATTATTCCAAGAGCTGGAGAATTAGTGCGACCGGCGATGATCGCCCAATCAGAAGCCATTCCATTCTCATCGGCACTTGCAACGATCGTACTCGAAAGAATTTTGGATGTGGTCGCGCTCGGCTCGGTCTTTGCTATATCACTGTATCTGTTTCAAGCAGAATTCGCGTCGGCTTTCCCGGATATTGCACAAAATGCACTTGCGGGACTTTTCATTATCACAGCTTTCTTGGTGGTGTTTGTTGTGGTGTTGGTCAACAGCACAATAGCAGATCTATTGATAAAGATCATCAATAAGATCTTGCCCGCAAAAATAGCTTCTCTATTGGTATCGGCATTTGAAGCCTTTACGAAGGGCCTACGTGGTCTATCACGTGATACGATCTTTCCGATCATTCTGGGCACCGTCGGAGTATGGCTATTCTACCTTCTTTCAACCTACGCGAGTTTGTTTATTTTGCCGGGTTCGGGTATAGAACATATTGGGTTTAGTGGCGCAGTCGCGATCTTAGCATTAACAGGTGTAGCAATGACCATACCTACTCCGGGCGGGCTGGGGACGTTTCACTATTTCATCAGTCGAGCCCTCAATAGTTTTTTCTTTGTACCGTTACCAACGGCAATTGCCTTCGCAACGATCTCTCACTCAGCAAATTATATTGCTGTTACATTACTTGGTTTATTTTATATGGTTCGCGCTGGTGTTTCGATTCGAACTGCTAAGAAGACAACTGAAGATTAAATCATCGTAAGTAACTTTGTTTAGCCCTTCAAGCCATTTCATTTTTTTCTTGAGAAATAGTAATAAAAAAGCCTCGCAACATAGCGAGGCTTTTTTATTCTTTATGTGATCTGAATTACTTACAAGGGGCAACAACTCTGACGGCGATGCGTCTGTTTTGTGCTCTCGCCAGTTCGACTTGGGCAGCTTTTACTTTCTTGCCCGTTGGCTCTGGGATCAATGGTTTTGAAGAGCCATATCCAATGGTGCTCTGGAAGTGCTTTGCATTTACACCTTGATCAACAAGCCATTGCTTTACTCTTGCAGCACGCATATCAGATAATTCTTGATTGCGTTTAGCATCACCTTCGCTCGAAGCATGACCTTCGATGATCACTTGAATATCTTCACATTGTTCAACTAATGCTTTGATTTTGTTCAAGCTTTCGAGTGTGCCGGGCTCAGCCAAATTAAAATTATCGGTATTGACGATAAAGAGTATACCCGGAAAATTACTAACAGTATTGACCGGTGCTTTTGGTGGGCAACCATCAGGTGCAACGCCAGTAAGCAAAGGACATTTATCAACACCGTCTTTGAATCCATCACCGTCACTATCAGGATTGAGCGGATTGGTTTTGGTGCGATTGATCTCGTCCGCGTCAGAAAGACCGTCGTCGTCGGTATCTTTCTTCAATGGATTAGTCTTGTACGTCTTTACCTCGTCGCCGTCGCTTAAGGTATCGCCGTCAGTATCTTGTTTGAGTGGATCTGTTTTGTAATTTTTAATTTCGTCACCATCGCTCAAACCATCGCCATCGGAATCAGCTTTGAGTGGATCGGTATGATAAGTAGAAACCTCATCACCATCAGTTAAACCATCACCATCGGTATCAGCTTTGAGCGGATCGGTATGATATTGATTAACTTCAACAGCATCATTGAGACCGTCGGCATCGGTGTCGGCCTTTGTTGGGTTCGTCTTATATTGATTGACCTCATCACCATCACTTAAGCCGTCACCGTCGGTATCGGCTTTTAATGGGTCGGTCAAATATTTATTTACTTCATCACCGTCTTTAAGTCCGTCTTTATCAGTGTCGGCATTTTTTGGGTCGGTGTGGTACTGATTGATCTCAGCTCCATCAGCAAGACCATCGTCATCAGTATCTGCTTTCGATGGATCGGTCATATATTTATTGACCTCATCACCATCGCTGAGACCATCGCCGTCAGAATCTGTCTTGATCGGATTGGTGCTGTATTTATGTACTTCATCACCATCGCTGAGACCGTCGCCGTCGGTGTCAGCCTTTGCAGGGTCAGATTTGAATTGATTGACTTCTTCGCCGTCTTTTAGGCCGTCGTTGTCCGTATCAGCATTGAGTGGATCAGTATTATAGACTTTAATTTCCTGACCATCGCTCAAGCCGTCACCATCGGTATCAGGATTGTTCGGGTCTGTTTTATATTTATTGATCTCATCAAAATCTGAGATTCCATCACCGTCAGTATCAGCTTTGAGCGGATCGGTATGGTATTTTTTTACTTCTTCGCCATCAGTAAGTCCGTCACCATCGGTGTCAGGATTATTCGGGTCGGTATGATAGATCTCGCGTTCTGATTTGTCGGTCAAGCCGTCTTTATCAACATCTTGATCGCCAAAAATATAATAACTCACACCGAGACCAAATGTTAGGAATGCATCGGTAGCACCACCGGTAAATTTTGTTGCGTCAACAGCTGTATGTGGGCTCGATATTAATGAAGCATGAAATGCATCATAAGCATTTTGAGAGAAATCATCTAAATAATCAGTGTTCGGGATATGGAGTAATCCTTTTCCATTGAAAACAAAATTATCACTCGCATAAAGCTCGAAACCAATTCCGATCACTTCACCAAGAGTATTCTTGGAGTATCCGACAGCAGTTTGGTAGGGAAGTACTCTGTCTTGGTTGAGATTTCTCGGTTCAAAATTGAATATCTCGAGTCCGCCAATCACATAGGGGACGAATTGTTGCAATGGGAAGAAGTTGACACTGCCCATAATTTGAAACCCACCGTGCCGGATCTTGCTTTTTTCTTCGCGATTGATGTCGCTTGCATTGCCAGTGCCTGGGATCAAGTAGCGCGCATTTTGATCGCCAATACCCGTTCCGAACGGCCCGAAGTATTCTGAGTAGGCACGAAGATTATCGTCATTGAGGCGCATCCTTAGCTGACCACCGTTATAGGCAACGTGAAGGGAAAGCCAATCTAAGATGTTCCAACGTAAGAACAGATCACCGGAAAACCAAAATTGGTTATCTCGGAAATTACTATAGAGTTTATTTCCTTCGGCATCAAAACCGAACGAAATTCTGCCTGCGGTGCTTTGTGCCTGTGATACTTGCACCGAAGTAGCAAGCACCAAGGTCACCATAATAGCAAGAATGATTTTTTTCATGGGCGCTTTAGTATTAATGTAGCCTAATTTTCAAGATAGTAGAATTGACGTGTCGTCACTGCAACAAATATACGACAATTCCCAGAAAACTCTGGGGCAACCGTCTGGCAACTTTCCGCTTACGGTCGGGCATTTATCGTATTTGTCATTAACTCCGTCGCCATCGGTGTCCATCTTTTTGGGGTTAGTTTTTAGAACATTCACTTCGTAGCCATCGGTCAAACCGTCGCCGTCTGTGTCGGGCATTAAGGGGTCTGTGCCATATTTTAGGATTTCTTCTCCATCGGTAAGTCCGTCGTTATCAGTATCTTTTGATTTCGGGTCTGTCTTATAGACGTATATTTCCTGTTGGTCGGGGATCCCGTCGCCATCAGTGTCTATAAGTGATTGTTTTATAGTATCTTGTGAGCTGTGTGTATTGTTAGTGGTTTTTGTTGAATTCGCACAAGATGCCAACAAAAGCGTTATTGCAATCAGAGTATATTTCATATTGGGTGTAAATCTTTGTGTCATAGTAGCCTAAAGTGAACCTTAAGGGGCGTATAATCGTTTATTCCCCGCTAAAAAAATGTGTATTTCATTAAATAACTAATAGGAATTTCGATCAATGCCAACGATCAATCAGTTAGTACGACTTGGTCGCGAAGAGTTAATTTTCAAGAGCAAATCACCTGCTCTGAAGAATTCGCCGCAGCGTCGCGGTGTTTGTACCCGCGTCTATACCACGACACCAAAGAAGCCTAATTCGGCTCTTCGTAAGGTTGCTCGTGTAAAATTGACAAGCGGTGTCGAAGTAACAGCTTACATCCCGGGCGAAGGACATAATTTGCAGGAGCATTCGATCGTGATGATCCGTGGTGGTCGTGTGAAAGATCTTCCCGGTGTACGTTACCATATCATTCGCGGAACACTCGATACGCAGGGCGTACAGAACCGCAAGCAGGCTCGCTCGAAATACGGCGCAAAGAAGCCTAAATAAATTTCCAACGGAGTCCTTTAATGAGCGATCAATAAAGGATGGTGGTTAAACGGTATCGTACCGATTTAGCTCGTTCTACAATAAGAATCAAAAAAAAATACCATGAGAAGAAAATCCGCCATTAAGCGGGTTCGAGTACCGGACCCAAAATACAATGACATTCTAATTGCCCAGTTCATCAGCTTTTTGATGTACGACGGCAAAAAGGCAATTGCACAGCGCTTGGTCTATGATGCGATCGATGCGATCGAAAAGAAGACCGGACAAAATGGTCTTGAGTTGATGAAGAAAGCTATCTATAATGTAGCACCGGCAGTCGAAGTTCGTTCACGCCGCGTCGGTGGTGCAACGTATCAGGTCCCGACCGAAGTTCGCCCTGAACGCCGCACAGCACTCGCTCTTCGTTGGTTGATCGGCTATAGCCGCGCACGTGGCGAAAAGTCGATGGCAGAGCGTTTGGCTTCGGAGCTTATCGCAGCAGGTAACAATGAAGGTTCGACGATCAAGAAGCGCGATGACACCCATCGTATGGCTGAAGCAAACAAGGCTTTTGCTCACTTCAGTCGTTTCTAAGCGATCACGACAGATATTCAAACGCGGCTCGATACAAAGAGCCGCGTTTTTTTTTGAATCGAATTTCCGCGTATTGGAGTTTACATTAAGACGTTGACAAACAACTACATATCCTCGTGAAGCGTATATCGTTTGTAATTGCTTTCTTCTTGTGTATTAGCGCATTAAATGCTGATGCACAACCCACTTCGCAAGACTCGACCTGTGGCGTACTCCGTCCTCGTCGCGAGACCTATATTATCGTCCCTTATCCATCTCCGGCGAAATATGGAGTGACGATGTCGATCCAGTATTACAACCAGAATCCCGAGCAAACGTCATTGACCATTGTGGATGTTAATGACCGACCTATCCTCGAACTTCAGCCGAAACAGCTTATGCAAAACGGCATTCATTCTTTTGATTTCAGAACAAACACCGTTGCCTCTGGCGTCTATTATATTCGACTGACCGAATATTCTTCAGACGGTTCGAAATTACAAGTTCAAGATTCACGCTTTATCGTTGCCCACTAAGTGAGTACGAACCTCTTCTCCCCGAAATTCCAAGCCCTTGTGCTTGCAATTATTTGCGTATTATTCTTGTCATCGGTTGCTAATGCGCAGACACCTGATTATCGCCGAGTGATCACTCACGAATCGCGCGGAACAGATTTTTGGGTATGCTTCCCACAGAATGCTCGCGTCGAACAAAATAATCTTCTTGTATTCAAACTCTATATTACCGGAGATAAACTGACAACCGGTACGGTCTCGATCCCTGGGCTCGGAATCACCAAACGATTTTCGCTTAATCCTTCGGAAGTGATCAGTGTCGATATTGATTCGATCGCTCAAGTGTTTGGCAGTGATCAATTACAAAAGCTTGGTGTCCATCTTGAATGTGACAACGCTGTTTCGGTGTATGGTCTTTCTAATCGCAAAGCCAGTACTGATACTTATCTCGCGTATCCATCGAACGTGCTTGGTACGGTCTATCGTGTCGTGGGGTATTATCCTCTTTCGCAAGAAGATGCTTTTACTTCGCAAGCGACGTGGATCGCAACAGAAGATAATACGGTCGCGACCGTGACACTCACTGCCGGCACAAAAGGTGGAAAACGTGCAGGCGAAACCTTTAGCATCTCGATGAACAAAGGTGATGTGTATCAAATTCAAGCAGCCAACAGCAGTGACAAACGCAGCGATCTGACCGGAACGCTCGTGGTCGGGAATAAACCGCTTGCATTTTTTACCGGACATACTTGCGCACAGGTACCGTCGGATGTGTTCTATTGCGACCAGCTTCTTGAAATGGAGCCGCCCGCCCCAAGTTGGGGAAGACAGTTCTATGTCGGCAGACTCGAAGGTCGCGGCGAGTATGCGATACGTGTGGTTGCCAATGAGCCGAACACGCAAGTATTTATGGACAACAAAGTTGTCGCGAAGCTTTCGACCGCAGGACAATTTTACGAAAACAATCACGCCAAAGATAATTCGGTTATTACATCGAACAAACCGGTGATCGTTGCGCAGTATGCGCAAAGCTCGGATGCCGATTCAGTCAAGATCGGCGATCCGTTTATGCTCTTCATTACCCCGACTGAGCAGTTCTTAAGTTATTATCGTTTCGTGACACCTGTCAAAGGGGATTGGCATCACTATATTAATCTCGTCGTTCAGACCGATGCGATCAGCTCGCTTCAGCTTGACGGACATCCGCTGTCCGCACGATATTTTAAGACGATCGGTATTTCGCGATTTGCAATTGCTCAAGTCGAGATCGGTTTTGGCTCGCACTTTGTAAAATGCGATAAGCCGTTTGGGTTATACTCCTATGGTTTTGGTGTTGCCAGAGATAATTATGATTCTTATGGTAACAATGGTGGTCAGCTTGTCGAGACGATACCTGATGTTGCTGACACCGCAAAGCCAACGGTTGAGCTGGTCTCCGACGATGCGAACGGGCCACTGGCAATGATCGCTCGTGATGATAAATTATTTGATCAAGGTTTAGCATCGATCACCGTGATCGATAGTAGTAATTTCAAGACTCCGGTGATGATACCGCCATTCGATCCGGGTACGCCGCAGTTGCCGTTGTTGTTTCGAATTCGTGATACGAGTTCGTGCGGATTTATGAGCCTTCGGGTTGTTGACGTTGCCAAGAATGAATCGTACTTTGTGATCTGCCGAACCCAAGTCAATAATGTTTGGACCTACCAACTCTATTCCGGCAGGGGACAGATCTGCCCGAGTTGTAAATCTTGGACGGTGCAATTTACGGCGACACCATCGGCAACGATCTCGAATGTGACGTTCGAAAAGCCGGATTATCTCAGAGGCTTCGGTCCGTTCAATGATTTTAGTACACGATTAAGTGGTGGCTTTACCGGAAGTTATATTTACCCGTTCAGCAAGAAGTTTATGCTCAGTGGTGGTATCGGGTATAGTTCGTATAGCGGCGCGGCGCGAGCACTTCATTCGAGCTTTGCGCAAGACTCGATCTTTTATGGCGATACCGTTGGTGCCCCATTAAATAAAGTCGTCGAGCAATACACCGCTGAAGTGTCTTTGAGTTATCTGTCGTTGCATTTGGGAATGTATCATTATTTTGTACCCGAAAAAGTATATTTCTTTGCCGGACTCTCGGCTGAAGTATTGCTGAGTGCGACCTACTTCGAAACATCGGAAATACTCTATCCTGCGACGCTCGATTACAATACCAGCATCGACCCTGCGCGCAGAAGCACCGGCGCGAGAAAGATCACTGTTGCAAATGGCAACCTCCCAAGCCCGACAAAATTTCAGTTGGCGCTTGAGCTATCGCCCGGTTTTCAATTCAAGCTCAACAAGAATTTTTCGCTCCTAACAGGGCTCTATCTCAATATGCCGCTCTTCGATGCCGTCACCGACCTCAACTGGCATCTCACAACCTTCGGCGCAAGGATCGGGTTGAATTATCGACATTAACTTCAACGAGACGTTCTATACAAAACAATGCGTCTGCTCAAATACATATTTTGTTTTTTATTCTTTCAGATTGCGAGTGTGTCATTTGCGCAAAGGAGTGAACCAAATCTTTCTATTAAAGCTATAGATACCACCCCGCTTGCATTAATACTTGATTCTGATCAAGCATACTGTTCATACTTAGCTGATCGTGGACGTAGAAATTATTTTGAAGGGTATCCAGAATATTCCAGACGAGCCTATGATACACTAAAACTACTTATCGAGTCTTGTCCTAATAGTATTACCCCATCCCTTGGGGCGACATGGCATGCCTTTGGTGAAATTGGAACCAGTGTACAAGATATGAGTAATGACAATAATAGATGGTTAGAGTTGAAAGATTGGCTGAAAAAAGTTCTTTATCTAAATACGGATACACTATATTATTGTGCTGATGCCAATGAAATGTTTTATACATTTAATTATATTGTACCCGGGAAGGGGCAGGATGTCAACGGCATTATTTCCTTAATTGATTATCTGTTAACGACTAATCATTGTCCTGAGCTAAAAAAAGATTTGACAGATACAAGAATTTACTTGCGAACTCGTCAAATTCAAAAATGGCAAGACACTGTAAAAGATTCAGTTTCAACACCATTAGATACAACAGAATTAT